>JAPFEH010000080.1 GCA_026169195.1 Dysosmobacter sp.
AGTCTGGGCCGTATCTCAGTCCCAATGTGGCCGGTCAACCTCTCAGTCCGGCTACCCATCGTCGCCTAGGTGGGCCGTTACCCCGCCTACTAGCTAATGGGACGCGAGGCCATCTTTCAGCGATAAATCTTTGATATCAAAGGGATGCCCCTCCGATATATCATGCGGTATTAGCAGTCGTTTCCAACTGTAGTCCCCCTCTGAAAGGCAGGTTCCTCACGCGTTACTCACCAGTCCGCCACTAAGCATTCCTATCATTTGGCCGAAACCTCAATCAAGGGTGATCCGTACGACTTGCATGTGTTAAGCAAGCCGCCAGCGTTCGTCCTGAGCCAGGATCAAACTCTCTATAAAATGGTATCTAAACGACCGTATCCATTCAAATCTTTTACAGAGCTATTTGTCATAGCTTCATTTTTATAGTTACCGTTCCGCGTAATTGACTTAACCGCGTACTCGGCAACTTTTGGTTACAAGTCCTAAGACTTGTTCCCGTCTGGTGCTTTCTTTTCGTTACGTTGTTTAATTTACAAGGTACACGCCGTGTCCGGCGGAACACCGCTATTATAACAAACTTCATTTCGTTTGTCAAGCACTTTTTTCAAAAGTTTTTGACGCCCGATCCGTTTGCCTTAGCAGCAACTTTTTTAGTTTACCACAAGCTTGAAACTTTGTCAAGTACTTTTTTCAAATCTTTCGATTTTCTTTTGCAGTTCTTTGCCGAAGCGCTTGCCTCAGCGACAGCTTTGTTAGAATACCAAATCCCACCCGTTTTGTCAATACCCAATTTCGACTTTTTTCGAAAAATGTATCCGCATGCCGAAGCATGCGGATACAACGGAGTTTCTATTATTATATGGTATATCTCCCGCTCACTGTTCTGCGTAAACCTCTTCAAAGGTTTTGACAATTTCCTCATCAGGCTTTTTTGTCAGCAAGCTGACCACAACGATTGCAAGCGTCGCAACAGCGAAAGCAGGAAGCAGCTCATAGATATCCCACATCCCGCCAATGGGCCGGACGCAGAACTTCCAGACAAACACCATCAAACCGCCGGCAACAAGCCCCGCCAGAATTCCCTGCCGGTTGCTCCGCTTCCAAAACAGCGCACACAGCATAGCCGGCCCAAAGGTTGCGCCAAAGCCTGCCCACGCAAAGGACACAATCTTAAATACGTTGCTGTCCGGATCGGCTGCCAGAAAAATGGAAATCACCGCGATCACCACAACGGTAAGACGGGCAATCAGCATATTCTGCTTATCAGTAAGCTTGATGCCGAATACGCATTGAACAATATTTTCAGAAAATGCCGAGGATGCCGCCAGCAGCTGGCTGTCCGCTGTGGACATGGTTGCCGCCAAAATGCCCGCCAAAATGCAGCCTGCCACAACAGCAGGGAAAATGCCATACTGAGACAGCAGGTCAGAAAGACGCACGATCACAGTTTCCGTAGCGCTTCCTTCCAAGAAAGGAATCCGTCCGGCAGCAGATACCGCATGGCCGATAAGACCGATAAACACTGCCACAGCCATGGAGATCACGACCCATACCGACGCGATCCGGCGGGACAGCTTCAGCTCTTTTTCATCTCTGATTGCCATGAAGCGCACCAGAATATGCGGCATTCCGAAATAACCAAGGCCCCAAGCCATCATGGAAATGATGCGGATGATCCCGTAAGGCTCCGCATTCCCGGTGGATACATTAAACGTCTGGCTAAAGCTGAGATACCCCGGCAGTGCCTGCGCATGACTCAACACCGCATCCAGACCACCAGCCTGAACGACACCGAATACCATGATGATGCACAATGCAACCGTCATAATTACAGACTGAATCAAATCCATGGTCGCAACAGCGCTGAATCCGCCCACAGAGGTATAGCTGATGATCACAATGGCGCCGACCACCACAGCCAGCATATAATTCCATCCGAAAAGGCTGTTGAACAGCTTGCCGATGGCGGCCAATCCGGACGCCACATAGGGCACGAAGAAAATCAGAATAATCAGCGCCGAAATACACATAATTACGGGCTTCTTCTCGTTGTACCGCTTTGAAATAAAGCTGGGAATGGTAATGGCATCCAACCGAACACTATACCGCCGCAGCCGCTTGGCCACCAGCAGGAAATTCAGATAGGTGCCGACCGCCAATCCGATTGCCGTCCAGCTGGCATCCGCCACACCGCTGAGATATGCAAGGCCGGGAATGCCCATCAGCAAATAGCTGCTCATATCAGAAGCCTCGGCACTCATAGCGGTGACCAATGGGCCCATTCCGCGGCCACCCAAATAAAAGCCCTCCGAGCTCTTCTTGGAGCGCCGGCCGATCATAACACCGGTGACGATCACAAAACAGAGGTAGAGGATGATGGTTGCCATAATGCAGATTTGCGCAGTTGTCATAAGATGTTCTCTCTCCTTCACACTTCAATGGATGATATCATACCACACTTTTTACAAGAATGAAATACAGAACGAAGTATAGAATACATTCTATACTTCGTTCTGTTGAAATCCGCAATTCCATTGTGGTGCAGATTGTTGACGCCGGACTGTTTTTGGTATGATTGCTTATCGAAAATCAAGAGTCTCCCTCTGTTTGTTGTTCTGCCCGATAGCTTTCTAAAAACAGGGGCGTCACACGTTCCGTATAGGAAACCAGCGAATAATCGCCGCCGGCCAGACACCAGTCATACAAAAGCGCCCGCTCCCACATGGCATAAGCCCGCAGAATCTCATTGACCGTCCGGTCCGTGCGCAGGCTGCCTTCCTGCTGCCCCTCTGTAATGATCTGCCTCAGCAGCTTAAAGTAAATCCGGTTGCGGTCCAGCAAGTGCTTCTCTCCCCGGGCCAGAAGCTGTGTGGACAACAGGCGTGCCAGCAGATCCATCGAGACGCCCCCGTCGATCATGTCAAACAATTCATGATTCAAATAAACCAGCTTTTCCATCGCATCCAGCGACGGGTCCATCGTCTTCATCAACTGCTCATATTTCTCATCGAATACATAAGCAAGCGTCCCCAGCAAAGCATCCTTCCCGTCAAAATAGTGATAAAAAGATCCTTTGGAAGTCTCTGATTCAAACACGATGTCTTCTACCGTAGTATCCTCGTATCCCTGCTCATAAAACAGCTTCCATGCCGCCGAAATGATACGTCCCTTGGTATTTCTGGTATTTTTTCTTGGCACGTCCCGGTCCTCCTTGACGACTTTTTTTCTACTATAATCGGTTGTGCCCATGAAATCAAGCTGCAGAATCCGGCTGCACCGCATTTTTTGCATGATTTTCAGCACATTCTCCCGTATTCAAAACCTCGCATCTCCTGTTATAATAGTTCAAAAAGGCAAGGAGGAGCAGTATGCAGTTCTGGAAAATGAACGGCGCAGGAAATGACTTTATTGTGCTGAACAATCTGGACAATCGCCTTCCCAGAGAGATTCTTCCTCAAATCGCACGTACCCTGTGTGAGCGGCATCTGTCCATCGGCAGCGATGGTCTGATGGTAATCGTGCCTCCCACGCAGGGCGGCGATTACCGGATGCTGTTTTATAATTCCGATGGCAGTATGGGCGAAATGTGCGGTAACGGCGCCCGATGCATCTGCCGGTACGGCTATGAAACCGGTCTGGCCGGAGAAACGCAGACCGTAGAGACCACCGCCGGCATCATAACCGGAAAGCGGATCTCTGCGCGGTCTTACAAAATCCGCCTCAACGATCCCACCAACATCCAGCTGCACTGTCCCGTGGAGGTGGGCGGCGTCATCTATGACTGCGCTTATGTGGAACTTGGAAACCCCGGCATCCCGCACGCCGTTGTCCCCTATCACGACCTGCAAAACGCTGACCAGCAGGAGCTTCGGGAGTTGGGCCGCGCCATCCGCTGGCACCCCTCCTTCCCGAAAGGTGCCAATGTCAATTTCTATGAGCTGATCGGCGAAGACCATATTTATGAACGGACTTTCGAGCGCGGCGTGGAGGATTTCACCTATGCCTGCGGCACCGGCACCGGCTCTGTGGTAACCGTCCTGACTCTGCAGGGAAAGGTCAGCGGTCATCAGGTTCAGGCCGACATGACCGGCGGACAGCTGATCGTTGATGCAGAACGGGTCAACACCCGCATTGCAGATCTCTATCTTACGGGTCCAACGAATATTGTTTGCAAGGGCGAGGTCACGGACGAGGATCTCTGCCTTTCCAAAGCATCTGTGGTGTGATAAAAAGGAGGAACGATGATGGAAGCGAAATCTGTTGCAAAAAATTACCGTTTTATGGCCATTATGATCGGGGCCATGGTTCTGGGCGCCCTGCTGGGCTGGTTCTGGCCGATCGTCAAGGACGCCGACGGCAATGTGCTGAATGCCGGCGCCACCGTGCTCAAACCCATCGGCACCGTTTTTATCAATATGATGTTCTGCATTGTGGTGCCGCTGGTCTTTGCCTCAATCTCCAGCGCTGTGGCCAACATGAAAAGCCGCAAACGGGCCGGCAAGATCATGGGAACCACTGTGGCGACCTTTGTCGTTACTGGCGCCATCGCCGCAGTAATCATGTTCGTTCTGGTCAACATCTTCCCTCCGGTTCTCTCCCCTTGGACCGAACTGCCTTCCGAGGAAATGGGTGAATATGCCTCCCTCAGTCAGATGATCGTCAACTTCTTCACTGCGGAAGATTTTGTCGGCCTGCTGAGCCGGAAGGCCATGCTGCCGTTGATCGTTTTTTCCCTGCTGTTTGGCTTTGCTGTGAATCTGAACGGCGGAAAAGAGACGATCGTTGGAAAATTTCTGGAAGACCTGACCAACGTCATGCTGAAGTTCGTCCAAATCGTTACCTACTATGCACCCATTGCATTCTTTGCCATCTTTGCCGATCTGGTCGCAACCTACGGTTCTCAGGTCATCGAGAACTACGGCCGTGCTCTGGCGCTGTATTATCCCCTGTGCTTCCTCTACATTTTCACCGCGTGGCCTTTGTTTGCCTGGTTCGGCGGTGGTAAGGGCGCAGTAAAAACCATGTTCCAGCACGTGGCAAAGCCTGCTATCGTGTCTCTGGGAACCTGTTCCTCCGTGGCTACCATTCCCGCCAATATGGAGGAAGCGCAAGCCACCGGCATTTCCAAGGACGTCTCCGACATGGTTCTGCCGCTGGGTGCCACCATGCACATGGACGGCTCCTGCTTCTCCTGCGTACTGAAGATCGCCTTCGTTCTGGGGGTATTCGGTCAGGATCTCGGTATGAATATGCTGATTCCTGTCGTGCTGGTAGCCGTCCTGTCTTCCGTTGGTATGAGCGGCGTTCCCGGCGGCGGCTACATCGGCGAATACATCATCTGCTCCATTTTCTTCCCTGAGCAGATCACCGTTGCCTTCCCCATTCTGGTTGCCATCGGTAATCTGGTGGATCCCCCTGCCACCATGATCAACGCCGCCGGCGACTATGTGGTCAGCTTCCTTGTTTCCCGTTTTGTGGACGGGAAGGACTGGCTGCAAAAGGCCATGGCTGAAAAAAAACAAGCACTTTGATCCATCAAAGAGCCGCTGTTCGCAAGCGAACAGCGGCTCTTTTGCTTTGTAATCCATTCATCATGGATGATGCTTCATTTTTTCCTTCACATTCTGTCCGAAGGGCGTGGCAGCCAGCCCTCCCAGCGCCGTTTCCCGGAATTCCATCGGCATCCGCCTTCCCACATCTCCCATACATTCGATCACCTCATCCACGGGGATCCGGCTGGTAATACCGGCCAATGCCATATCCGCACAACTGACTGCGTTGACCGCACCGATCACATTCCGCTTGACACACGGGACCTCCACCAGTCCGGCAACAGGATCACAAATCAATCCCATTAAATTTTTAAGTGCCATCGCCGCAGCATGCCCGATCTGCTCTGCCGAGCCGCCCCGCAATGCTGTCAGAGCACCTGACGCCATAGCGCTGGCGGAACCGATCTCCGCCTGACACCCTCCGGAAGCTCCGGCAATGCTGGCGCGATGACCAATGACTGCGCCGATTCCGGCAGAGACATAAAGCGCTTGAATCACCGCATCCTCCTCTGCATCTCCAGTACGATACAGCGGTACCAATACCGCCGGCAGCACACCGCAGGCCCCCGCCGTGGGAGCCGCCACAATTTTGCGCATACAGGCATTGGATTCTCCCACACACAGCGCGGTGGCGATCACCTCCTGCAGATAACTTCCGGAAAGCGCGCTTCCCGTTTCCGCATAAGCCCGCATCCGGGCGCCATCTCCGCCCACCAGACCGCTGACCGACCGGCGGCCGCCCTCATAAGACGCTACCGACTCCAGCATGGCCCGCCACGTCGCCCGCATCTTTTCAAAGGACTCCTCCGCCGTTACCTGCCGCTCTTCCACATCCGTGTCCAGCACCACCTGCCAGAAAGGCCGATTTCTTTCCCTGCTTTGCTCAAAAATCTCCCGCATGGAATCCAGTGCCATGTCAGTCCTCCTTCTCGTAATAGGTGATTCTCCTAATACCCGGCAATCTTTCGATTCGTATCCGCGCAGCCGGCGGGATCTTTTGATCCGTTTCAATGACCGTCAGCGCATCACCGCCCCGACGGTCTCTGCACAGATTCATATTCGCGATATTGATTCCCGCATCTGCCAGCTCCCGTGTTACGTTGGCGATTTCTCCGGCAATATCCTGATGACGGAGAATCAGTGTATTGAATATTCCGGTAAAACTGACCTCCACACCATTGAGTTTCTCTACCCGGATCCGTCCACCGCCCGTGGAGGCAGCCTGCATTTCCAGCCGGATCCCGTTTTGATCCTCAACAGTCAGCACCGCTGTATTCGGATGTGCTTCCCGCAGGCGGGCTGTATAAAACGAAAAGCGAAGCCCGCGTTCCTGCGCCAGTTGAAAGCTGTGTGGAATCTCCATATCATCCGGTTTCAAGCCCAGCAAGCCTGCCACCAGTGCCCGGTCCGTGCCATGCCCTTCTCCTGTTTCCGCAAAGGAGCCGTACAATCCGATCTCTGCCTGTACCGGCTCCTGTCCCAGCAGTGTCCGGGCCATCCGGCCAATGCGCACCGCACCTGCCGTATGAGAACTGGAGGGGCCAACCATCACCGGCCCCAGAATATCAAAAATATCCAGCATTTGCATTCTCCTTTTCACATCTCAGGTATCACGATCCGCTTTCCAAACCGGCCTGCATTCTACGAAAGAAAAGGAGCCTGTATCCATCATCCATACAGGCTCCTTGTTTTTTCATATCAGTCCAGCAATTGAACCGCCGCGCCCAACACTCCGTCGCCAATGTAAACACTGAGGGTCCCGTCGATCTCCCCCTCCCACAGATGACTGTAATCGGGCAGCGCTGCTGTCAGCTTTTCCTTAACCGTCTTCATCTCTTCGGGTACACCGCCATTTGCCACAGCCAGATTATACTGCCGATGCCCTCCGCAGCTTCTCACCGTCATGGAAATCAGTTTATCCATCACCTGAAGCCGGCCGCGAACTTTCGCCACCGACTGAAGCTGACCGTCACCGGC
Organism: Dysosmobacter sp.; assembly: GCA_026169195.1. Classification (GTDB taxonomy): domain Bacteria; phylum Bacillota; class Clostridia; order Oscillospirales; family Oscillospiraceae; genus Oscillibacter. The sequence continues at coordinate 7,527 of JAPFEH010000080.1, forward strand.
GAACGTGATGATGGGCTTGATCTGCAGCAGCGTCCCCGCCGTAGCGGTCACTTTTCCGATGCGGCCGCCTTTCATCAGATACTCCAAGGTATCCACGGAAAAGAACGGGAAGGTATTTTCGATCAGTTTCGGGATCCGGCGCTCCGTCAGTTCTTCCCAGCCCATACCGTTTTCCAGATCCTCCGCAGCCTGCAAAACCGTCATTCCCTGCCCCAAAGAGCCGCTGAGAGAATCAAACACCCGCACTGTCAGCTTTTCTCCGCACTCCTCCGCCAACAGCCGGACCAAATTATAGGTGCCGGACAATCCGCTGGAGAGCATAATGGCAACCACGCCGTCATAGCCCTCAGCAATGATCTGCTGAAACACGCAGCCCACATCCTCCGCAGCCGGAAGCGAGGTCTGCGGCAGTTCTCCCGCCCGCAGACGCGCATAGATATCGGCGCCCCGGATGTCAACACCATCCCGGTATTCTCCATCCTGACACAAGATCCGCAGCGGCACTACAAAAATATGTTTTTCCCGGATCACCTGCGGAGAAAGATCCGCACAGGAATCCGTCAGCAGTGCAATCTTCTTTGGGTTCATAACATTCTCTCCCGTTGTGTATTTTTTTGATTATCCCACAAATTCCACAAAACTGCAAGAACTATCCTTGCAGGTCCGCGGAATTTCCAATTCGCCTGTTGACCGTCTTGATTTTTCTCCCGTTCCACCGTATACTCAATCATAAAAGCATTGCTGACGCTGCTGTTTGAAAAAAATCAAACCTAGGAGGCTTTTATGGAGCGATTTTCTGTGATTGTAGGCGATATCACCGCCTCACAAGTAGATGCCATTGTCAACGCCGCCAATACCTCCTTATCGGGCGGCAGAGGGGTGGACGGCGCCATCCATGCCGCTGCCGGGCCGGAGCTGCTGGCCGAATGTCGGGAACTGGGCGGCTGCGAAACCGGAAAAGCCAAAATCACAAAAGCGTATCGTCTGCCCGCATCCTATGTGATCCACACGCCGGGCCCCGTCTGGCATGGCGGTCAGGCAGATGAGGCCGCTCTGCTCGCTTCCTGTTACCGCTCCTGTCTGGAACTGGCGGCGGAGCGAAAATTCAACAGTCTGGATTTTCCCTCCATTTCCACCGGCGCCTATGGGTATCCCCTCTCTCAAGCGGCCTCTGTGGCCCTATGGGCCATTATGGACTTCCTGCGGAAGCATGATTTCCCCCGACAGGTCCGCATGGTCTGCCATACTCCGGAAGCCGCCAACGTTTACCGGCAGATCTGGAACATGTGGTTTGCCGGCACCAAAGCCGAGCGAATGGAGACCGCTGAATAGCGTTTACAGCAAAAGCAGCGTGCGCCAAATGGCGCACGCTGCTTTTTCATGGTCGGAACTCCCCGCAAATGGTGTGGACCGCCATCGCGCAAAGAGCGGTCCGCTCCTGAATGGAGGAAATGGAGACATGTTCCTCAACGGTATGGATCTCTTCTGCCACGGCGGAAAGCGCATCCACAACCGGAATCCCGTAAGACGACAGCCACGCTCCGTCTGTTGCGGCAGGGTCTTCCCCTTCACACGCTTTCATTCCAAGGCGGTTGGCAGCTTTCTTGACACAATCGTACAGACGTCCGCTCTCCGGTGTCCACTCCATAGCCGGAAACAGCGTACGCCATGAAGCACGGACCTGACAGCCATCCACATGCACCTGCTGTTCCAGAGAAGCAAGCTGCGTTTCCACCATCTGAAAGTCCCCTCGGGACGGCAGGCCCGCCACGCAAAAATCTCCCCGCGCCTCACCTGCCACCACACCGTTGGGACGTCCGCCGGAAATCGGCGCCACATTAAAATAGATGCCCTTTTCCATGTCATTAAAGCTGTACAGCCGTATGATCTGATGCGCCAGCTCCAGCACAGCGCTGCGTCCTTCCAGATACGCCTTCCCTGCATGCGCCTCACGGCCCTGCACCTGAATCTCTCCCAATATTACACCGCGCCGCGCTGTGATCAGCCGCAGTGCGTCTCCCTGCTGCCGGCCTCCCTCAAACACCAAAGCGCCGTCAGCGGTCTCCGCCTCTTTCGCGAAAAGCTTTCTGCCTGACTGTGATCCGGTCTCCTCGTCGCAGGTAAAAAGGAACGTCAATTCCCAAGGCGGCAGCAGCCCCAGCTCCTTGAGAATCCAAACACCGAACAGGGAAACCAGAACGCCGCTTTTACAATCCCCGGCTCCCAGCCCCCAAGCCCAGTCCCCTTCGATCCGAAACGGATGCGCAGCAGTCATCCCCGCCGGAAAAACCGTATCCAGATGCGCTGACAGCAGCAGCTTTCCTTGCGGTCTTCCATCCGGCAGGATCCTTGCAGTTACATGCGTTCCAAGTCCCGGCTCTGTCGTCTCTTCAACCCGTGCACCCAGTTCTGCAAGCACCGGCCGGAGCAGCGCAATAACCTGTCTGTTTCCCGCCGCATTTCCGGTGCCGCTGTCCACAGCGCACAGCGCCTCCAGCAGCTTCAGCATCCGCGGCAGCACTGCTTTGGATGCCCGCAAAATCGCCTGCTCCATGCTCATTCTCCAGTAAGATCCACCATGACCTCTGCCGGGTCAAACACGGATGTAATCATGCCGGCTTTGTAAAGCCAGTCGATGTTTTCCTGCCATACCGCAGCGTCTTGAGATAAGAACGCCTTTCCTTCCTGCTCCATCAGGGGCAGCAGAACTTCAAAGCTTCTCCGCTCCACGCTTTCCGTCAAGGGGAAATTCTCTGTATTCTGATTCTCCAGAAGCAGCTTCAAGCTTCCTTCCGGATCTGCCTGCATCTCATCAAATCCTTTTTCGCAGGCCCGCAGAAACCTTGTGTACTTGTCCCTGTTTTTTTCCAGCTGGCCTTCTCCTGTCACCAGCATCAGCGCATAATAATTCGGCACGCCGCAATCCGTCACATTGATGTGATCCATGGCAAATCCCTGTTCCTCCAGCGCCGGAATTTCATGGTTGATAAAACAGCCGTAGGTGGCGTCCACGTTGCCGGTCGTCATAGCACTCATCAGATCAAAGCCCACATCGATCAGCTCCACATCCTCCACCGTGGCGCCGACCGTTTGAAGCATCTGTGCCACCGCCAGCTCGCCGAAACGGGTGCCGGAATACCCAATGGTCTTTCCCACCAGATCAGCAGGCTTCGTAATCTCCTTTTCCTTCAAAGACGCCACCACACTGATCGGCTCCTGCACCACTGCCCCCAGCACTTTTACAGGGACGCCCTCATTGGCTTTGGCAATGATTGTATCTTCCTGATAATAAAATCCGATATCCGCCTTTCCGGCAGCGGTCATGGTCAGAGGATCCGTGGAATTGGAGGGAAACAGCAGGTTGACCTGCAGGCCCTCCTGTTCAAAATATCCCTTGTCCATGGCTTCATACAAAAACGCATGAACCGCGTTCGGGTACCAGTCCAGCACCACATCCACAGTCTCCAGTTGAGTGCCCTCCTGTCCGGCTCCGTCCTTCGCAGGCGCAGCGCCGCAGCCTGCCAGAATCATGCAGGCCAGCATACATCCGAATATCCGCTTCATAAATGGATTCCTTTCCATATCTCAAGATTCTCCCCGCCAGCGGATCAGCCGCTTTTCCAGCAGGGACACCAGTCCAACCGCCATCATCGCCGTAACCGACAGCAGCACGATCGGCGCAAACACTCCGGCTCCGTCCAGCTGCGTCATCATCCGGCGGGAAAAGTAGCCCAACCCGCTCTGCGCCCCCAGCCATTCGCCGATGGCCGCACCGATGATGCTCATGGGAATCGCCATCTTGACCGCCGAGAAAAAATACGGCAGCGCACAGGGAACCTTCACTTTCCGGTAGATCTGCCATTGTGTAGCCCCGTAAGTCCTCAAGAGCTCTTCCATTTCCACCTTCGCCGAGCGCAGACCATCATATACCGTGATGGTAATGGGAAAAAAAGTAATCAGGATGGTCACCAGCACCTTGCTCCAGATCCCGTAGCCAAACCACAGCACAAACAGGGGCGCAATGGTTGTCGTCGGTATCGTCTGCGATGCCACCACTACCGGATACAGCGCCTTTTGCCAAAAGGGGCTGAGGTCCATCAGCACGGCCAGTCCCAAGCCCAGAAGCAGGGAAACCGCAAGCCCGATCAGCGTCACACTCATCGTAGCAGGCAGGTGCACCGTCAGCAAACTATCCCGCAGCTCCCAGATTTTTTTCAGGATCTGCACGGGAGTCGGCAGAATGTAGGAAGCGTTCACTTTCATCGCTCCCAGCTGCCACAGCATCAGCAAGCCCAGCAAAAAGGCCAATGCCGGCAGATTTCCTCTGCACGCACGTCTCATCCGCCCACCTGCTTTCTCAGCATATCCACCAATCCTTCCCGCAGGGCAACGATCTCCGGATTGGCCAGATCCTGTCGGGTACGGGTCTTTCCCATAGGCACCGGAATCTCCCGCAGACTCCGGATGGGCGTTTTTTCCACAACCAGCACGCTGGAGGAAAGAAAAACGGCTTCCTCGACATCATGGGTGATAAAAAGGATCGTCTTTTTGTGGCGCCGCCACTGCTCCAGCAGCCATTCCTGCATGGAAATGCGTGTCAAAAAATCCAGTGCGGAAAACGGCTCATCCAAAAGCAGCAGGTCACTGCCCGTCAGCATGGTCCGTGCAAACGCAGCCCTCTGCCGCATTCCGCCGGAAAGCTCCTGCGGCATTTTATCGCGGCATCCGGCAAGCCCCACGTCTGCCAGAGCCTCCTCCACCAGCTCCGTCTTTTCTTTTCCGGAAAAGCCCCCGCGGATCTCCAGCGGCAGCGCCAGATTTTCGCCGATGGTCCGCCACGGAAACAGCAGATCCCGCTGCGGCATATAGCCGCAGTAGTTTTTTTGCTGCGTGATCGGGATCCCGCCTACCCGAATGGTTCCGCATTTGGGCTGCAGCAGCCCGTTGGTCATCCGGAAAATCGTACTTTTTCCGCACCCGCTGATGCCGATCACACAGTGAAATGCTCCGGACTCCACCGAAAAGGACAGCTGGTCCACAATGTCAAAGTCCTCAGATGCATATTGATAGGAAACCCGTTCAAATTCCAGAATTCTCATTGCCGCAATTCCCAGGCCATGTCCCAAAAGCCCAACTCATAGCGGCTGCAATTGACAAAAATCTCCGTCAATCGGGTGATCTGCTCTCCGGACATTCCGTCTGCCAAACGATCCATCAACGCAATCAGCGCCTGATTGGTGGCGGCATAGTCCGCAGAGGCATACCCGCGGATCCACTCTCCATAGAAGGGATGCTCCACAGCTCCGGGGATCTCTGCCAGTGCCTGTCCGATCTCTGCATAACTCCAGGAGCAGGCCAGAATCGCAGCAACGATCTCCGCCGGACCGCCGGTATGTGCCACAGAGAGCATATAGTGTGTATAAGACAAATTGTCCAGTGCCGGCTGCACTGCAAACACCTGTTCCTCCGTGATCCCAAGGCGCTCCATATAGGCCCTGTGGATCTTCATTTCTCCATGGAGAATGGCATCCACGTTTTCAGAAAAAATCCGCATCAAAGCCGGATCTCTCGCCTTCACCACGCCCAGAGCAAAGACTCTTGCATAGTCAAAGAGATATAGATAATCCTGCAGCATAAAATGCCGGAATTTTTCTCCGTCCAGCGTCCCGTCACCGATCCCCGTCACAAACGGGTGGTGCAGACACTGTTCCCACACCGGAGCTGCCGCCTGCCGCAGCATGGCGGAAACAGACTGCTTCATCATGCTTCCGCCTCCTTCATGTAGCCGCTTTTCAAATCGAAAAGATGATCCATGGGGCCGCGGCCCTTTCCCAGATCCAGCATCGCCTCCAATGCTCCGGAAAGGTAGGCCTTCGCCCGTTCCACAGCCGTCTCCAGCGGATAGCCCTTTGCCAGATTGGAGGCAATGGCGCTGGAAAGCGTGCAGCCGGTGCCGTGCGTGTTCGGATTTGCAATCCGGCGTCCCCGGAACCAGCGGCCGCTTCCGTTCTGCCACAGCAAATCGTTGGCATCGTTCAAATCATGCCCGCCCTTGCACAGCACCGCGCAGCCATACCGCTCGCTGATGATGCGGGCAGCCGTCTCCATGTCCTCCGGCGCTCTGATTTCCATTTCAGCAAGAATCTCCGCTTCCGGAATGTTGGGTGTCACAACTGCAGCCATCGGCAAAAGCAGGTCTTGCAGGGCGCCGATGGCGTCCGGCCGCAGGAGCTTTGCTCCCGAGGTCGCCACCATCACCGGATCTACCACGATATGGTGCGCGCCATATCGGGCAAGCCTTTCCGCAATCACCGCAATCAGTTCCGCTGAGGAAACCATACCGATTTTGACCGCATCCGGAAAAATATCGGTAAATACGGCGTCCAGCTGTTCTGCCAAAAAGGCAGGGGTGGATTCCAAAATATCTGTAACGCCGGTCGTATTCTGGGCAGTCAGTGCCGTGATGGCACTCATGGCATATACGCCATGAGCCGACATGGTCTTGATATCTGCCTGAATTCCGGCGCCTCCGCTGGAATCGCTTCCAGCGATCGTCAATGCTGTTTTCATAAACGATCTCCTTTCCATTTACAGCATCACTTTTATAAAGCGACAGCAAGGTGGTGCCCCCAATGCAGCCGCTGAAAAAACGGTGTTTTCCTGTACCCTGTCTCAGTGCCGGTGCTTGGTGATTTTCTCATCAATGGTCAGGATTTCCCCTTCCGGTTCAAAAACCGTCCGGATATAGGAGGACACCTTCGATGCTCCGCTCCGGATTGCCACATGCTGACATTCCAGCGCAACGTTCATCAGCTGATCGATGCTGTCTCCCTCGATCGCCGTTTCGAAGGGACCGACTTCATACCGCAATCCGGTGCTCCTGATATAAGCGATCACCTCATCAACAATCCGAACCAGTTCCCGCTTGTCTGTCGTTTCCGGTAAAATCTGAATGGCAATGCTGGCTTTCATCGTGTACTCTCCCCTTTTTCAAATTCAGATGGTTTCCGAGGCTTCCTGCCAGTTCCGGATCGTCTCGTCGGTCAGAGCGCTCAATTGCTCCCACCGGCCTCCGGCGCTGTCATCCCAGACTCCCACCGTATAGAATCCCGCGCGTTTTGCTGTCTGCGCAGCAAAGAACGCATCCTCATAAACTGCGATCTTCTCCGGAGCCTGTCCCAACCGGCGGGCTGCCTCCAAGAAAACATCCGGCCGGTCTTTTCCCGCAGAAACCGCATCGCAGCTGAGGACAAACCGGAACCGGTCCAAAATTCCCAATCGCGCCAGACACTCCCGTGCCAGCGGTTCCGGTGTGGCAGTCGCCACACACATCTGCACCCCTTGCGCGTTCAGTGCGGACAAATACGCTGCCGCGCCGGATTTCAGCGGAATATCATTCCGGTAATGGCGCTCCATCACGGCGTTCATTTCCTCAGCCACGCGCTCCGGCGGGCCCGGAATGCCGAACTGCTCAATGAACAGCGCGGCGGATTCCACCATGGTCATAGCCTTGATCCGCTCCAGTACTGCTTCTACGTGTTCCGTGATCCCCCGGGCTGCCAGATACTCCCGCCCCAGCCGCTGCCAGTACATCATGGAATCCACCAAGGTCCCATCCATGTCAAAAATAGCAAACCCTTTATTCACAGGCCGCCACCATTTGTTCTGAAAGCGTCCGGAGCTCGGCTGCGGCACGGCCCGGATCTTCCGCCCCGAAAATCGCGGACACCACAGCCACGCCATCTACCCCGCTTCCCGCAAGCTGCATCAGATTTTCCGCCGTAATCCCTCCGATGGCCACAGCCGGAATGGACACGGCGCCGCAGATCCGCCGCAGCTGCTCCAGATCCATGGATCTGGCATTTTTCTTGGTGCTGGTGGGAAACACCGCACCAACGCCGATATAATCCGCGCCGGCCTGCTCCGCGGCCACCGCCTCTTCCACCGTTCCGGCGGAGATTCCCAGAATCTTATCCGGACCGATGATGGAGCGGATATCCCGACCGCGAATATCGCTCTGCCCCACGTGGACGCCGTCCGCTCCGCACTGCATGGCAATTTCTACGCTGTCATTGACGACAAAAGGCACCCGATAGCGTTGACACAGTCTTTTCAGCTGTTCTGCCTCCTCTTCAAAATGCACGGCATCCAAATCCTTCTCCCGGATTTGCAGAAACGTGGCGCCGTTTTTCAGCACGGTTTCCGCCACAGATACCAGACTTTCCCCCTCCTTGAGCCACATCCGGTCTGTTACGGCATACAGCAGCATGGAAGTCCGCAGCTCATCCTTGGTAATGTTCATATCGCACTCCTCCGTTCAATTCTTCTTCCGTCAAATTAAAAACCGCGTCGATCAGATCCGTCCGGAATGTCGCGTTTCCTGTGCCGTTTTTGATCCGGCGCACTTCCGCCGCTTCTCCCGCAACCCCCATCGCCGCCATTGCGCCGCAGGCCGCTTCAAAGGGATGCAGGGGATCGGCGCCGCAGAAAGCGCCCAGCAGCGCTGTCAACATACATCCGCTGCCGGTGATCCGCGCCATGGTCGCGCACCCGTTGCGCAAAAGCGCCGTCCGGTCCCCGTCCGTTAAGATGTCGATCGGACCCGAGACCGCCACCACCGCGCCGGTCCGGCACGCCAGCAGACGGGCGGTCTCTACTGCGCGCGGGAGGCTCTCTTCCGTTACGGCATCCTCGCCGCTGACGTCAACGCCGCTTCCGGTGCGCTCCTGCATTGCCAGCGCCCGGATCTCCGACGCATTTCCCCGAATCACAGAAAACCGGACCTCTGCCAGCAGCCGTGCGCATTCCCGCCGCCGCAGCTCCGTGTTTCCGGCAGCCACGGGATCCAAAATCACCGGCCTGCCCAGTGCGTTCGCTTCTTTTCCTGCCGAAAGCATGGATGCTACCGCACCTACCGCCCCCAGATTGCACACCAGCGCCGCAGCGCTCTGGACGGCTTCTGCCGCCTCCCGTACATCCTGCGCCATGGTGGGGGAGCCGCCGGCTGCCAGCACCATATTGGCGCAGTCGTTTACCGTGACAACATTGGTGATGCACTGAACCAGAGGCGCCCGCTCCCGCACCAGACGCAGCTGTTTTCCAAATTCCATTTCCGTCCTCCCCTCAGCGTTCCAGTTCCCGCTGCATCCGGCTCAGCATGCCGGTGCGCTTCAAGATCAGGACAACGGCCACCCCCATGCAGCCGCCTACCACGGCAGAGGGCGTGTAAAAGGGAATATAATAAAAGGGAGATTGCGCGTCCAGCCCGTAAAACAGCTTCATCAGCGGATACGCTGTCATTGCCCCCAGCACGCCGGTACCGATGATCTCTCCTGCCAGCACCGCCCAGACACTATGGGTCTTGCGGTACAGCAGACCGCCCAGAACAGGGCCGAACACAGCGCCCACGACCGCCTGAATGGTACGGCCGCTGAGCATCCGCAAAATTCCGCACAAAAATGCCGCTGCACACCCGTACCACGGTCCCAGCAGCACCGCCGCCACCACATCCACAAAGTGCTGAAAGGGCGCCATAGAGGGGAAATAAACAAATGTATTCAGCACAAAGGCAAGACACGCCAGCATTCCCGTCAGCACCAGCTTCCGGGTACGAATCCCTCTGGAGCGACTCAGCACCGCTTCTTCTCTTCCCTGTTGGACCATTTCACAATCCTCCCGCTTTCCATTCCAAATTTGCAGCAAAAAAGCGGGAGGCCGCCTGTTTGGCAGCTTCCCGCTATGCTCATACAATTGTGCATCCCTACGTTGGCATTATCCAAATCAGGTTTCAGGGTCGAAAGTCCTACTTTCCTCTCAGCCTGTTTTACAAGCTCCCCCGCTATTCACTTGTCGGAGTCATTGTACTCCCTCGGTCTCGCGATTGCAAGTATTTTTTCTTCTTTTTTTCAAAATCAGCACTGCAAGGCCGCACACCAGTACAAGGGCCGCAATTACCCAGACGCCCGCCGCAGACTCTGCCTTTACCAGACAGATTTCCGCCGCGTCTGCCGAAAGCTCTACCCGCAGATAGCGTCCCTCCTGCGTCTCAGGCAGGCGCTGCCAGTTTCCGCCTTCCATCCGGTACCACAGCTCCGCCTTTCGCACATCGTCCGGCTGCCGGACTCTCAGCGCGGTAAATCCGGCGTTTCCATTGATCTGAACCATGCGGTGCAGCAGCATTTCTTTTCCTGCCGGTCCTTCGCCATCCGCCGCGGAAACTGAAAGCACCGCGTCCGGCGCGAAGGTTCCTTCCGCCAGAATCAATCCGCTTTCATCCGACAGGGTCGTGACCCACGGTGTATAGACTGCCTTGATTTTCTCATCAAAGGTCAGCGCCGTCCGGTCAAATTCCTCCCACGCTCCATGGAATCCCTCTTTCTCCGGAACAGCCGGAATCGCCTCTTCGGAAATTCCATGTCCATAAACAAAGGGAACCTCCTTTACAATCCGGTCTTCTGCCATGAATGTCAGGGAAAATACAGAAAATTCCCGCGGCGCTTCCGGTGCGATCAGTGTCTGATAGTCCACCGGCTCTGCCTGCCCGGAATAGCTGATGCCATCGACTCCACCCAGTTCTTCACTGACAAAGCAATTATCTTTCAGCGTTCCCTGCGCTTCACCGGCAAACGCGCCGCAGTACGGCACCTGCCCGCTCCGCACCAGAGCCCGGCATCCGGTCAAATCCTCCGCCGAACCCGCAATGCCGCCCACATAGCTTTCACCGGTCAGATCACATTTCGCCCAGCACTTCCGAAGGGGAACCGAGGAGCGTCCTGCAATTCCCCCCACATAGGAACCGCCGGTGCTTTCTGCGCTTCCATACCCTTCACACCCAAGGACTGCACCAACCTCAGCCTTGCCGACCACACTGCCGACACAGTCTTTCCGTCCGGTCACCGCCCCATGGTTGACACTGTCCCGCAGCACCGCATGGGTCAAATACTGGAAATCAGCAGACAGGTCTCCATCCTGACTGATATCGTCCTCAGGGTCAAAATCCAGTTCCACCGCCATGGAGCCTGTCACACCGCCGGTGTTGACATCGCCCTCCACGGTTCCGCGGTTGCTGCAATCCGCAGCTGTCCCCATGGTGATAGAATCATCCTCCTCTGAAGTATCCACCACCCGGTCCTGATCTTCTTCACCGCTGTCCCGCAGCAGGTTGGAGATCACGCTAAACTGATTGTTGACCCGCCGCAGCGATCCGCTCAAGGTATCGCCGGCAGTGTCAACCGTAGAATGCATGGACCTCAACTCCTGCGAGAGCTGGTCGAATGTGGCGCTGAGGCTGTCTTCCTTTTCGTGAAACGCACTGTCCAGTTTTGGAAATTCCAGAGTCGGCTCATCTGCCTGTTCCTCCAGCAGATCTTTCAGTTCTCCCAGCGCATCCGTGATCAATGCCGCGCTGTCTGCCATGGCGCTCAGTGCCTTTTTGAAGGACTTGCTGCCGTCTCCGGCTTCACCCAGCGCCTCTGCCAGACTCTCTCCGGCATCCCGAAGATACCGCAGGGCATCTCCGAAAGACCTGCCGGATTGAAACAGTTTCCCAACCGCTTCTCCCAGCATCTTCCACGCTTTTTTCAGCGCTTCCTGATTTTGCATGTTTTCTCCGGCCAGCGCTTCCTTCAAAAGCGTTATGGCATTCTGAACATCACCGTTCAAAATCTCCGCCATGGCCGCCAGCGCTTCCCGCACCTGTGCAAGCTCCTCCTGAACCTGCGCATCATCCCAGTTCCAGTCCGGCAGCTGCTCAAGCCCGCCTAAGGCATCCATCAAATCCCCTACGGCTCCGGCTGTTGTTCCCAAAGCCTTTCCCAGCTTGAAAAGGGCGGATGCCAGCTGCACCAAAGCAGCCCGCGTTTCCTCGCTCAGTCCCACAGATCCCCGCAGCAGTTCCAGTGCCTCGGATACATCAGCCGCGGCATCCCTGATCTGGCCATTGGCCTGTCTCAAGGCCTCCATGGCTTTGCTGAACGCACGCAGGGCTTCCGAACCGGGACCGCCGGCTTCCTCCAATGATTCCACGGTCTCTTCCAAGCGGGAAAGCGCTGTATCCAGCTTTCCGGTTCCCCGCTCCAAATTTTCTACAACCGGCACCGCATCATCCAGCACTCTGGAAATTCTGGCGCTGAGGTCGTTGACTGTATCTATGGTGCCATCTCCCAGATTCTCCAGATCCTCCAGCAGACCGCTCACGTCTCCCCGTGCGCTGTCTGTCAGGTCTCCGATGGCTGTCAAATGGCCGGACAGCTGCTTTCGGGACTGGTCCGTATGATCCAGTGTATCCTCCATCAAGCCCCATAGCACCGACAGCTCCTCGCCCAGCTGCTGCAGGGTATCCTTCTGAAAGCGCAGCTGCGTATACGGCTCCATCTGTCCAATGATGCCGCCGACTTCTTTCCGGCCCTGAATGGTGCCGTGGTTGGTGCAGTCGGTGACATACCCTGCCTGCCGTCCTGCAATTCCCCCCACATTATAGCCGATATGGGGATAACCGACTTCACCAAAGTTCACACAGCCACGCAGCACGCCTTTGGAATATCCCGCGATCCCGCCGGTATCAGTACAGGCCGGGATATTTTCCGTACTGTTCAGTTTGCTCCAGTCAATGTCATCCAGTTCCGGAGAGATCTCCCCGCTGCGGGTATTGACGGATGCCTGATTGGTACATTGGATCACGCTGCCATAGTTTTCTCCCGCCACGCCTCCGGTAAAGTGCTCTCCTGAGACCACTCCGGAAACGGAACAGTTGATGATCTCTCCGGCAGCCTCATTGATTCCCGCAATCCCGCCTGTGCGGTCCGGTGCATCCACAACGCCGCTGAAACTGCACTGCGCAATGGTCCCGCGGTTGACTCCGGCGATTCCGCCGAAGCCTTTTCCGTTTCCTGATACGCTGACCGCTCCGGATACATTCAGGTTCTTTACGACGGCGCCTTCCTGAACATAGCGGAACAATCCGAAATGAGAGCCTGCTGCCTCCAGCCTCCATCCCCGGATCGTATGTCCCTGTCCATTAAAGGTTCCCCCGAACGTAGGAATTTCTGTTTCTCCTGTCAGGTCCAGATCACAGTCCAGCACAACGGTCTTTTCTTGCGACCACGTATCCAGACGGCAGTCACGCGCCAGTTTCTTCCAGTCTTCCACGGAGCGGATATGGATCACTCCGTCCGCCGCCAGAGCGCAGGGCGCCAGACAGCCTGCCAGCAGACAGAGACTCAGCATCCCCGCTGTCAGACGGCGCAAATGCTTATGGATTTGTTTCACGGGGAACCACCTCCTCTGTCTGTTCTTTCACAACTCCCGTGTCTACCACAGCAGACAAGGTTCCATGGATGACACCGGTCATCTCTGCATCTACCACACCGTTGATATATCCGCGGACGCGTCCATGCACCGCCATGCTGCCCTGCCGCTCCGTGCGCTGCGGCAGCGGCACCTTCAGCGCGAAGGCAGTCTTTTCGATAATGGTATCTCCCAGCAGCAGGATCTGCGGGAGCACGCCCATGACCAGCAGCATGGAAATCAGAGTTCCGCGTCCCAGACATTCCCCGATCGCCGTAATGGCTGCCTCCGAGGTCAGGAAATAAATCAAAGTACCTGCCGCCGCCAGAATGCTGCCGGAGGTCACAATGGTAGGAAATGCAAGGTTCAGCGATTCTATCACAGCCTCTCGGCAGCTCATACGCTGTTTCAGTTCCATATACCGGCTGGAAATCACAATGGCATAGTCGATGTTGGCACCCATCTGGATGGAGCTGACGATCAAGTAGCTCATGAAAAACAGGTTCTTTTCCATCAAATAGGGGAACGAGAAGTTGATCCAGATACTGCCTTGAATCACCAGAATCAGCAGCACCGGCAGTCCTGCGGACCGGAAGGTAAAAATCAGCACGATGATCACAAACAGCGCGGAAAGCACACTGATCAGGACATTGTCCCCCTCAAAAGACGATGCCAGATCATAATCGCTGGTGGAATTTCCAACCAGATATACCTGATCGTAGTACCGTTCTCCGATTTCATGGAGCGTGCCCAGATAGTCAAAGGTCTCCTGACTCTCCTCTGGAAGATTCAGATACACCAGAAAACGGCTGTAATGCTCTCCCGCCAGCTGCGCTTTGGCATCCGTCAGCTGCTGATACATATCATCCAGATCTTCCGCCATGTCCCCTTCCAGCGTGATGTACCCTTCCTCCTTTTGCTCATAAAGGAAATCGACCATATCAATGAGAGGAATGCTGTATTGGTCCAAATTGTTGACAATGTGCCCATAGTCCTCCTGATCCGCGGCATAGGCACCATACAGCAGTTTGACCACTTCATAATCCATATTCAGGGTTTCCGCCAGCTGACGCGGCGTCAGGGCGTCCGTCAGCATATATCCGTCCATGGCTTCAACGTTGCCAAGGCCCAATGTACTTTTCACCTGCGGCTGCCGCTCCAGTTCCGCCAGCAGAGCCTGCTCTTTTTCATAATCTCCAGCCGGCACCAGCATCGCCATCATATTGGTGCCGCCAAAGGTCTCCCGAATCGTCTGCTCGGCGATCTGATTGTCACTCTGCTTGAAGGTTGTCAAGGTCGAATAACCGTAAACGTAGGGGCAGCGGTTGGACAGCAGGAAAGACACCACCAGCACCACCAAAAAAATCGGCGGCACAAGGTAGCGGCTTTTGACCACCAGTTTTCCCCATGCGGTGATTTTGGGAACAAAGCTTTTATGCTGAGTCTTATCCATCCATTTGGAAAAGAGCATCAAAAGTCCCGGCATCAGGGTAAACACAGACAACAGGCTGAAGAAAATTGCCTTAATCAGCACAATCCCCATATCGTAACCGATCCGGAACCGCATAAATGTCATGGCAACCAGACCCGAAATGGTGGTAAGGCTGGAACCTGCGATCTCCGGAATCGATTTGCTCAATGCCGCAATGCAGGCTTCCCGCGCCTGCCGGCATTCCCGTTCCTCCGTAAAGCGATGGCACAGAATGATGGCATAGTCAATTGCAAGCGCCAGCTGCAGCACCACCGCCACCGATTTTGTGATAAAAGAAATCTCACCCAGCAGATAGTTGGTTCCCATGTTCAGCAGGGCAGCTACACCGAATGTCAGCATCAGCACGGGAATTTCCATATAAGTTTTGGATGTAAACAGCAATACCAGCAGAATGATGGCCACTGCCACCAGCATGACGATTTTCATTTCTCCGCCGATCGTATCGTTGATATCGCTGCCTACCTCACTGCTGATATAAAAATCAAAATCGCTCAGGCTCTGCCGCAGCCCCTCCATGGCAGTATTGCAGATCTCATCTCCGTTTTCACCGTCAAACGTCACACTGAACAGGGCCGCTGCCCCCCGATAGTACTCCGTCAAATCGGCATCTTCCTGTTCAGGGTCATAAAAATCCACAGAGGTCACGCCCTCAACGTTCTCCAATACCTCCTGCAAAGCCAAGGCACGGTCCAGCGTAATATTGTCCACCATAACCTGCGCTGTGGCATATGTAGTAAATTCCTCTTCCATCAGTGTCAAACCTTGACGGGTTTCCGTCTCGGCGGGCAAATAGTCCGTCAGGTCACTGTTGGTCTGCACCCATCCGGAGGCAATCACGCAAAATATACATGCCGCCAAAAAAAACAGGAAGAAGATGTTGCGCTTATCCACAATAAATGTGGCGATCTTCTCCCAGAAAGTCTGTTGTTTTGTTTCCATACCCTTCACTCCGTCCCGTCTGCACGCGATCCCGTCAGGCGCATATCTCCCTTTCCTGTATGGACCATGCTGTCAAAGGCTCCCTTCCGAATGACCAGTTCCGCCCGCAGTTCAATCTTTCCCATGACAGAGTCCATCTGTCCCGTGAGGCGAATACGCTCTGCATCCAGCCTTTCCGCCTTTAACGGACTGCGGAACCCCAGCAGTTCCACGACTGCGCGGCCATCCCCCGAAAGCTCCAGCGTTCCCCGGCGGGGCCCCATCGGACTGTGCAGGGTAATTTGATACCGCTCCATATCCATACCTCCTCATAATCAAATTTAATATACGCACAAATCCTCACTTTTTCCATAGACAATCCGGCTGCATTTGTCGCATTATCCGGAACTTCACAAAAAATTTACAGTTCCCCCTTTCACAGTCTGTTATACTGGCACTTGAGGTGATATCATGGAGGACTCCATCCGCGCTGACCAGACAAAACATCTTCTAACAGACTCTCTGAAGCGGTTGATGGCGCAAAAGCCACTGAATAAAATATCAATCCGTGAAATCACAGAAGGCTGCGGGGTCAACCGCCAGACCTTTTATTATCATTTTGAGGATATTTACGATCAAATCCGCTGGATGTACCGTCAGGAAGCCCTGAAGCTTCTGGACCAGCAGGAAGGCGTTTTGGTCTGGCAGGATGGCTTGCTGCAGCTGTTCCATTATCTGGAGGAAAATTATGCTGTCTGCCGGTGCGTCCTGCATTCGATGGGGCATGAACATCTGCGCAGCTTTTTTAAGACTGACATCTACGAAATCGTTCATAAGGTCATCCAATATATGACGTCAGACCTGAATATCTGTGAAACAGAAAAAGATATCCTGACTCATTTTTACGTCTCCGCCCTGTCCGGAATTGTGGAAAACTGGCTGATGGGAGAGCTTCCTTATACACCGGAAACGCTGGTCAGCACCGCAGACCGCATCATTCAGGCCCATTTGCTCGGCGCTTTATCAGCCCCCCCTCAGCCGCCGGACAAAGGAACTCCTCCCAACCAAGAACTTCATCATAAACGCAAAAACTCCGCTGCACCAAAATAGATGCAGCGGAGTTTTTCCTTGATTATTTGTCTATTCCGGAAGCAATCAGCCCGGAGGCCAGGTCATATCCCGACCGGAAAGCACATGGAAGTGCAGGTGAAACACACTCTGTCCAGCCTGCTCGCCGATATTGGAAACCACCCGGTAGCTCTCCAGTCCCAGCTCCCGTGCCAGTTTGGCAATCACCTCAAAAATATGCGCCACAACCGCGCTGTTATCTGCCGTTACAGCGGATACAGACCCGATGTGTTCTTTGGGGATCACCAAAAAATGGGTAGGCGCCTGCGGTGCAATATCATTGAACGCATAGCACAGCTCGTCCTCATAGACCTTGCTGCTGGGGATCTCCCCTGCGATAATCTTGCAGAATAAGCAATCAGACATATTTAAGCCTCCTGTTCGTATTCAACCAGACAAACCTCTGCCGGACAGCATGCCCTGTCATTCCCGCAGCTTTCTGCCGCAGCAGTCTGCCAAGGCGGGACAAGGCCCAGTACCTCGTAATATTCCTCGGAAAAGTGCAGCGTTTCAGGATCGAACGCCGCCTGCTGCGCCTTGACCGCCTGAAACGGATCCAGCGGTTGGATGTGAAAGGTCTCTGCCAAAAGCTCCAGCACCCTGTCCCGCTTTTGCAGGAATGCACCGCAGTCCGGCCAGACCTGCTCCGAGTTTTCTCTCAGCAGCGCCCGAAACTGCGCCTCCTCCAATCCAGCGATCTGGGCCAGAGGGCTGGTGCATTTACAATAGAGCAGGTAAGAAAGGAATTCCCGAAAATCCCGCCCAACCGGCAATACGAACGATCCTTCCTCCATCTCCGGCTCCACGCAGTACACGGCATCTTCCTCAGGAAGCAGTATAAAGTGGATGCCGTTCAGCCATCCGATGATCTCCGCTCCCTCCGGTGTGCAGAAATATGGCTCGCCACTCCCCTGTTCCAGTTCGATCAGGGCCCCGTCCACAGGCAGCTTCCTGAAGATCTGCACATCCTCCCGGCTGTTCATTTCCCCTGTCCTCCATGCTGCGGCACGATGGCAAAGAAGATCAAATCCTCGCTGCCGCAGTTCATCAGGCTGTGTGCGTGCCCTCTGGGGCAATAGTGGCAGGAGCCGGCAGACAGCGGCTCGCAGCCATCGTCATACAGGATCTTTCCCGTACCGGAGAGCACATAAATCGTCTCGCTGTCTGTTTCATGGGTGTGGAAACCCACGGTAGCACCGGGAATCAGCCGGCCCCGCATAATCTTGCACATGCCGTCATCGTAGATCCGCATGGCAGCTTCCTTTTCCCCTCCACGCATATGGGGAATGATCTGCTCATCCATCGCGTTGAAATCAATCAACATGGGAAAGCGCCTCCTTTTCAGTTCAGTTTGGATGCCACAAAGTCGTCCACGGAGGCCAGCGCATCGTCCAGCTTCAAAAGGTCGCTGCCGCCGCCCATGGCGCTGTCGGGCTTGCCGCCACCCTTGCCGCCGCAGATGGCGCACACACTTTTTACCAGATCGCCGGCCTTGACACCTTTTTTCACAGCCTCAGGTCCGCAGACTGCCAGGAAGGTGATCTTCTCGCCGTTGACGGCAGACAAAACCGCTACCACAGCAGGCTCCTTGTCCCGCAGGAAATCGCCCATCTGCCGCAGCGCAGCGGCATCCATCCCGTTGCGGACAGCCGTAAGGACCTTAAGTCCCCCCACATTCTTGGCAGACATGAGGAACTGACGGGCCTCTCCAAGAGAGGCTTCTGCCTGAAACTTCTCCAAGGCGTGCCGCATCTCTTTCATTTCATTGAGCTGCTGGTCGATCTTGTTCTCCAATTCGCCGGGATTGGTCTTGAGCATCTGGGCCGCGTGGAAAAGCACCTGCTGGTTGCGGTTCACCGTGTCCAGCGTCAGCTTACCCACAGTCGCCTCGATCCGGCGGACACCGGAAGCAATGGATGCTTCGGACTTAATGCGGAAAGGACCGGCCTTGGCAGTATTGTCGAGATGCGTGCCGCCGCAGAACTCCATGGAAAAGCTTCCCATCTCCACTACGCGGACCGTGTCGCCGTACTTTTCTCCAAAGACCGCCACAGCGCCCTTCTTCTTGGCTTCCTCAATGGGAAGGACTTCCGTCACCACGGGATAGCCCTCCAAAATCGCATCGTTCACCAGCCGGTCGATTTCGGCGAGCTGGCTGGGCGTAATGGCTTCAAAATGCGTGAAGTCGAAGCGCAGACGGTCCGGCTCTACCAGAGAGCCCGCCTGATGGACGTGGTCTCCCAGCACCTTTTTCAGCGCGGCATCCAGCAGATGGGTCGCGCTGTGCGCCCGCATCACCGCCTTGCGGCGTTCTGTATCAATGGCCGCGGTAACCGTCTGTCCCACCTGAAATTCGCCGGAAAGAACCTTGCCATAATGCATGAACTTGCCGCCCTTGTTCTTCAGAACATTGTTGACCTCAAATTTTGCCTCTCCGAAGGCGATCACACCATGGTCCGCCACCTGACCGCCCATTTCAGCATAAAAAGGCGTCTGATCCAGCACCAGAATGGCATCAGCACCGGCAGCGACCTCATTCCGCAGCTCCTCGTCGGCAACGATCGCCAGCACCCTGCCTTCCGCTTCTGCGCAGTCATATCCCAAAAACTCTGTGGCAGGCATATCAGAGCCGAACTCAATTCCGGCCCAGCCAAGATCGCCCAGCGCCTCACGGGCCTTCCGCGCGCGGACCCGCTGCTCCTCCATTTCCTGATCGAAGCCCGCGCGATCCAGCGTCATCCCCTCGTCTTCCACCATTTCAACAGTCAGGTCGATGGGGAATCCATAGGTATCATACAGCTTAAAGGCATCGGCGCCGGAGAACACCGTCTCCCCCTTTGCCTTGTGGTCCGCCAGCAGCTGATCGAAAATCTTCATGCCGCCGTCAATGGTCTTGGCAAAGTTCTCCTCTTCCGTGCGCACCACTTTGGTAATATAGGTCTGCTTCTCCCGAAGATCCGGATACGCCGTTTCATTTTCGTGGATCACCGTTTCCACGACTTCATAAAGGAACGGTTTGTTGACTCCCAGCAGCTTGCCGTGACGGGCAGCACGGCGCAGCAGGCGGCGCAGCACATAGCCGCGTCCCTCGTTTGAAGGCAGGATGCC
Organism: Dysosmobacter sp.; assembly: GCA_026169195.1. Classification (GTDB taxonomy): domain Bacteria; phylum Bacillota; class Clostridia; order Oscillospirales; family Oscillospiraceae; genus Oscillibacter. Next base: position 27,457 of record JAPFEH010000080.1, read on the forward strand.
GTCGCAAATCATCATCACGGAAGACCGGATATGGTCTGTGATGACCCGCAGGCTCACGTCCTTTCTGGCATCTTCCTTGTAATTGGCTCCGGTAATGCGGCTGACATGCTTTGTGATATTCATCACGGTATCCACTTCAAAGAGGGAACCCACGTTCTGGCATACGCAGGCCAGACGCTCCAGACCCATACCGGTGTCAATGTTCTTATTCTGCATCTCCGTATAATTGCCCTCACCGTCATTGACAAACTGGGAGAACACATTGTTCCACACTTCGATATAGCGGTCGCACTCGCAGCCTACGGTACAGCCGGGCTTTCCGCAGCCGTGCTCGATGCCGCGGTCATAATAGACCTCAGAGCAGGGACCGCAGGGACCGGCGCCATGCTCCCAGAAGTTGTCCTCCTTGCCAAAGCGGAAAATATTCTCGGCAGGGATCCCGATGACCTTGTTCCAGATTTCAAACGCTTCATCATCGTCCAGATAAATGGAGGGATACAGCCGGTCCTTCTCCAGTCCGACCACTTCCGTCAAAAATTCCCAGCAGAAGGGGATCGCTTCCTTTTTGAAGTAATCGCCAAAGGAAAAGTTACCCAGCATCTCAAAATAGGTACCATGGCGGTCCGTTTTGCCGATGTTTTCAATATCACCGGTGCGGATGCACTTCTGGCAGGTGGTAACACGGTTGCGGGGAGGTTCCTCCTCGCGGGTGAACCATGTTTTCATGGGAGCCATGCCGGAGTTGATCAGCAGCAGAGACTTGTCGTTCGCGGGGGGGATCAGGGAAAAACTGGGCAGACGCAGATGCCCTTTGCTTTCAAAGTAGCTCAGAAACATCTCCCGCAGTTCGTTCAGCCCGTAATAGGGGTGTGCCATCGTCTTGTTCCTCCTAAAAAAAGTTTGATCAGTCAGTTCATAAATGTGCATTTCCTGCCGCATATCTCCGGCAGCAGCTGCACACCCGTCCGTGTGAAAGCCTTTCTCTGTAAGAAAAAAAGCCTCCGCCCCTCAATGTTAGGGGCGAAGGCCTGCTTCACGGTACCACCCTAATTATCCCCCTTACAGGGGCATCTTAGTCATCCGGTAACGGGGATGAACCGTTCCGTTCCTCACGGACCGCTCCAAAGTGGCTGCCCTGCGGCGATGGCAAGGGGCTTCCACCGTTCCCCTCTCGCTCCGGCCGATTCCACAAGGCTGGCTTTGTCACAGCATTTCTCAGATTTGACAAAAATATTATATCTTGTTTCCGTGATTTGTCAAGCCGGGTCCTCCCCTTTTTTCGAGGATTTTTTCTTAATCATCACACATTCCCCTGCCCGAACGCACTGTCCGCAGCCGCAGCAGGAAACAGCTCCGCTGCGGTCATGATGGATCCAGTACCACAGAACACCAACTCCGCAAAAGGTCAAAAGCAGCACTGCCAACGTTCCCCACTCCATCTTACTACCTCCTAAAGAGATGATGGAAAAACATTACCACAGCGCATTCAATTCCGTCAATGGGATTTGCAACAGCCGCAGCCCCAGCAGCGGCAGCATCTGTTCCGGCGGCAGCGGCAGATTTTGCAGCGGGATCTCTCGCGGTTCGATCACGCCGCCGTCCGGTCGCACCAGTGTGCGCTGGATGCACAGCACCGGCTCCCGCAGGCTGGAAAACGTCAAGGTATCCCGATGCGACAATCCATAGGTGATCACGCAAGGCGCCGTGACCATGTGCAGCAGCGCCGTCGGGCAGCATCCTTCCACCAGCAGACATCGGCAGGACACCGGCGCGGTCAGCTCTGCCGTCACCGGCAGCAGCAGCGTTCCCCAATCCTGCTGTGATAACTCCGTCCCCGTCCACAGCCTTTTTGTCTCCGGAGGAAGCCACTGTTCCCAGACAGGCGGGCATGACAGCACTGCGTCCATTCCCTCACCACCTCTCTGCTAGTATCTGCCTGCCCCGGATTTCCATGCAAAGTTTTTCTCGTCTTTTTCCGGATGTTATGTTATACTGAAAAGCAGTTTGAAAATCGAGGTGACTGCCTTGCATGTCTGGGGCCATTTAAAAACTGTTCATCATCACCGGAAGCTGGTTCGGCAGTATTGCTTTCGCTTGGGGCTGTACTGGCAGGGACTGACCCATGATCTTTCCAAGTATTCTCCGGTGGAATTTTTCGCCGGAGCCAAATATTTTCAGGGGGATCGCAGTCCCAACGACGCCCAGCGGACCGCCCACGGATACAGCGCCTCTTGGATGCACCATAAGGGCCGCAACCGTCACCATTTTGAATTCTGGACAGATTACGCCACCGACGGCTCCGGCATCGCCGGTGTGGAAATGCCTCCCCGATACGTAGCAGAAATGTTTTGCGACCGGCTGGCTGCCAGCAAAACGTATCGGGGCGACCAGTTTGACCCCGGCGACCCCTACCGGTTCTTTCTCCGTGGCAAGGACCGGCGGCTGCTGCTTCATCCCAAAACAGCGTCGCTTCTGGAAACGATTCTGCTGAAGCTGAAAGATGAGGGCGAGGACGCAGCGTTTGCATTTGTGCGGCACGAAGTACTCGGCAGACCTTAACGGTCTGCCGGTTTTTTTATCATTCATCTCTTTGTTTTTTGATGTACGCATACAAATTACCTGTTACCCATACCATGCTAATCACAGTAATAATCAAATAAAATAACGCCCAAGAATTTCCTCTAACAATTGCCACTCCGTAAAACGGAGTCAAAAAAACAACAGAAAAAGGAATGATAACTAATCCGAAAGATAACTCATACAACGCAATCACACCGGCTATTATCGCAGTAATAAAGGTTGCTCCACTCCAGACAAGAGCGAATAACCTTGTTTTTTTGCCCATTGGAAAAAAGCAACCTGCCGTAACCAGCATTATATAAACACCTGTTGCGGTTATGTTAAAAGCATCAGCCGGAGAACCCATAAGAAAGTTATTAAAATTAATTAATATGGCGATAAGCCATATGAGCAGTACACTAGGCAGGAACCAAATGCCAACCCGCTTTTTCATATTCAAAACCTCCGCCTTTATGAAATCACTCTGCATTTCTTTAAATCAAAAATATGTTGATGATATTTTCTCATAGAAACATGAATTTTTCAACCACTTTTACTATGTGGGAATTGCAAACCTCGTCAATGGTCAAGATGAAGGAGCTTCGCCCGCCGCCCGTAAGTACGCCTGTCCCCGCTGATGTGCCAGACAAGAGGGTGAAAGCAAAGAGCGCTTTTGCTCTCGAATAGTATGAGATCCCCTTATATCTGACCGTATCGTTTTATATCACCACAGGAAATCTGGACACCATTTTGGCACCAAAGCGTCAAAAATGATTGTTGTTTTGAGTATCTTAGTCTACGGGAATGCGCAGACGGTCTTTTTGATTTATGAACATTTCGTTAAAAATTCGAAAACTTTTATTTCCTCCACCCCGGATTTTTGTGAATCTTTTAATATCCCGTCCTCTTGCAGACCTCAAAAAAGATGCTACAATAATTGGCGAGCGTTGTTCCGTCTCTCAAAGACGGTTCGATTGCATTCCGTTTTCCACACAGGAACACGGAAGATACATCTGGATTAGGAGGCTTTTCTATGATTACATTTTTCATCTGTCTGGCCCTTCTGATCGTCGGTTTCTTCACCTACAGCAAGCTGGTGGAGAAGGTATTCCATATTGACGATCGCCAGACTCCTGCTGTGGTTCACCCAGACGGGGTGGACTATGTTCCCATGAAGACATGGCGTGTCTTTCTGGTGCAGCTTCTGAACATCGCGGGACTGGGACCCATTTATGGTGCTCTGTCCGGCGCCTGCTGGGGTCCCTCCGTGTATCTGTGGATCGTGTTCGGTACCATTCTGGGCGGCGGCGTTCATGACTTTCTCTCCGGCATGATGTCCGAGCGCAATGATGGAAAGTCCATCTCCGAAGTGGTGGGTCTGTATATGGGCAAAGTCATCACCTTCATCATGCGGATATTCTCCGTGGTCCTGCTGGTGATGGTGGGCGTCAACTTCTCTGTCGGCCCTGCCGGACTGCTGGCCAAGCTGACTCCCGAATCTCTGAGCACGATGTTCTGGCTGGTGGTCATCATGGTTTATTATCTGGTGGCAACCTTCCTGCCCATTGATAAGATTATTGGCAAGCTCTATCCCGTCTTCGGTGCCTGCCTCATCATCATGGCCGTGGGCATTGCCGGCGCCACCATCCTGATGCATGGCTCCGACATGCCGGAGCTGACGCTGTCTGCGCTGACTGCCGTCCATCCCAACAGCCTGCCCAAGTGGTCCATGATGTTTGTCACCGTGGCCTGCGGCGCTATTTCCGGCTTCCATGCAACACAGTCTCCCATGATGGCCCGCTGCATTACCAGCGAAAAGCAGGGCCGCACCGTCTTCTACGGCGCAATGGTCGCCGAAGGCGTCATCGCTTTGATCTGGGCTTCTGCTGGTGTGACCTTCTACACCAACCACGGTTCTTTGCTGGATGGTATGCAGGGTCTGACCGATGCCATTGCCGCCGGCGGCGCCGGTACTGTGGTGTATGAGATCTCCACTTCCCTGCTGGGCCCCGTAGGCGGCGTCTTGGCTATGATCGGCGTCATCGCCTGCCCCATTACTTCCGGCGATACCGCTTACCGTTCTGCCCGTCTGACCATTGCCGACTGGTTCCATATTGACCAGTCCAGCACCTCGAAGCGTGCCGCACTGTCTGTACCTCTGCTGGCTGTTGGCGCTTTCATCGCTCTGGCTCTGCCTTGGGATGTCCTGTGGCGGTATTTCTCTTGGGCCAACCAGACGCTGGCTATGATCGTGCTGTGGACCGGCGCTGTGTTCCTGTTCAAGTACGGCTATCCCCCCATTGCCTGCATGATGGCCGCTCTGCCCGCAACCTTCATGACCGCGGTCTCCGTCACTTATTTCTTCCAAGCTCCCGAATGTCTGGGCCTGTCCACCTCCATTGCCTATCCTGTGGGTCTGGTTGTGGCTGCCGCCTTCTTCGTGCTGTTCTGTGTCCAGACCTTTGTCCGGAACCGCCATACCGCGGGGAACCTGTAACCGTTCACCTCTTTCAATTTTAAAAAAGCTCACGGAACAGATGGATCTGTTCCGTGAGCTTTTTTGCTGCATGTTTTGATTCTTTCCGCTTCCACATTTCCTCAGAAGCGGCAGCCGCACTGGAAAATCACCCTTTACACCTCTTGATGTGCTTCTTCCGAAGCGCCAAATGCCTTCACAGCTCTGGCGTCCTCTTCTCTGCGGTCCTCGATCGCTTCCTTCAGAAGCATATCCTTCACCTTCATAAGGCGCGTGGTGGTTGCGCGGTCATTTTCGTCCAGCTTCATGGTAATATACCGGATGGTCTCCTCTGTATCGGGGATCACCACATACTCCAGTGCATTGACCCGACGGCGGGTTTTCTCGATCTCCTCCGCCATCAGCTGGGCAGATTTTTCGATCTCCGCCAGCTTCAGCATTTTTTGAAAGACATGGCCCAGCGCATCCACCGCTGTATCCAGCTCACCGGACGTTGCTGCAAAACCATAGGGGTAAATATCAGAATCTGATTTGGTTTTGGTCTGGAAATGATAAACCGGGACATTGACTGACATGATATTCCGGCTGCTCATGGTAAGCTCCACACTCTGTTTGGGATACACGAGAGCCTGCTCCAAAGCTTCAGAGCTCATCAACGCCGAAGCCACCGTGAAGGACTTATGAACCGTCATCAGCTCTTCCTCCACTTCAGTCCGGAGAGAGCGAACCTCCCGAACCGTTTCCAGAAACTGCTTCATCAAGCCATCCCGCTTATCCTTCAGCAGCTTATGGCCCCGGCGGGCTGTTTTCAGTTTTCCCTTGAGTCTGGTCAGTTCCATGCGGGTCGGGGTCACCGTGATATTGGCCATGGTTCACCCCTCCTTATTCCGTGTCTTTTTTCGGCCAGTATTTTTCAATATACTCAGGTTTGATCCGTTTCAGCTCGCTCTTGGGCAAAATGCTCAGCAGTTCCCAGCCGAGATCCAGCGTCTCTTCAATCGACCGGTTTTCCTCATACCCTTGGTTCACATACCGCCGCTCAAATTCATCGGCAAATTTGGCATAGAGCAGATCCGTCGGCGTCAGGGCCGCTTCACCCAGAATGGACATCAATTCCTTATTGTCCTTGCCGGTGGCATAGGCCGCAAAGAGCTGGTTCATGGTGCCGGAATGATCCTCCCGGGTCTTTCCCTCACCGATGCCTTTATCCTTCAGACGGCTCAAGGACGGCAGTACATCCACGGGGGGATGGATCCCCTGACGGTACAGAGCACGGGAGAGAATGATCTGTCCCTCTGTAATATAGCCGGTCAGGTCCGGAATGGGATGGGTCTTGTCATCTTCCGGCATGGTCAGAATCGGGATCAGGGTGATGGAACCCGGATTGCCCAGCTTCCGTCCGGCACGCTCATACAGCGTTGCCAGATCGGTATACAGATAACCGGGATATCCGCGCCGCCCCGGAACCTCCTTCTTAGCCGCGGAAACTTCCCGCAGAGCCTCGGCGTAATTGGTGATGTCGGTCATAATGACCAGAACGTGCATTCCCTTTTCAAACGCCAGATATTCGGCGGCAGTCAATGCCATCCGGGGGGTTGAGATCCGCTCGACCGCCGGATCGTTGGCAAGGTTTGAAAACATCACCGTCCGGTCGATGGCGCCGGTGCGCTTGAACTCGCTGACGAAGAATTCGGATTCCTCAAACGTGATGCCGATGGCAGCAAAGACCACGGCGAAGTTGGCCGCTTCATCTCCCCGCACCTTCGCCTGCCGGGCGATCTGCGCAGCCAGATTGGCATGGGGCAGACCGGAACCGGAGAAAATCGGCAGCTTCTGGCCGCGAACCAGCGTATTCAAGCCGTCAATGGTGGAAACGCCGGTTTGAATAAACTCATTGGGATAATCCCGGGCGGCAGGATTCATCGGCAGGCCGTTGATGTCCCGATACTCCTCCGCCAGAATCTCGGGACCGCCGTCGATGGGACGCCCCATACCGTTGAATACCCGCCCCAGCATATCACCGGAGACGCCCAGCTGCAGGGGATGCCCCAAAAAACGGACCTTAGCATTCGCCAGATTGATCCCTGCGGCAGATTCAAAGAGCTGCACCACCGCGGCATCGCCATTGACCTCCAGCACCTTGCCGCGGCGGATGGAACCGTCATGGAGCTGGATCTCCACCAGCTCGTCATAGGTGACATTCTCCACCATGCGAACCATCATCAGAGGGCCGGAGATCTCCTCCACTGTTTTATATTCACGGATCATACCTGCTCACCTCCCTGCGATGCGACCTCATTGATCTGCTGTTCCATGTCAGCCTGCATCTGCGCATAGGCCCGATCATACTCTTCCGCGGGAACGCTCTTGGCACGTCCGATCTGCTCTCGAACCGGCACAGCAAACAGCTTGCCCGCCTCGGCGCCCCGGCCGATGGCGGCCCGGCACAAGGTTTCGTAATTCAGGATCAGCGCCAGCAGCTTCGCCTGCCGGTCATAGCTGGAATATCCGTCTACGTCTGTAAACGCGTTTTGCTGCAAAAAGTCCTCGCGGATCATGCGGGCTACCTCTAGCGTCAGCTGGTCGCCCGGAGACAACGCATCCTTGCCCACCAGCTGGACGATCTCATTGAGGCTTGCCTCGTTTTGCAGAATGCTCATGGCCTGTGTGCGGCTGCGCATAAACTCCTCGCCGAAGTTCTCGTCAAACCACGGCTTCAGCGTGTCCAGATACAGGGAATAGGAATTCAGCCAGTTGATCGCGGGGAAATGGCGCTTATATGCCAGAGAAGAGTCCAGAGACCAAAAGACCTTGACGATCCGCATGGTCGCCTGCGATACCGGCTCGGACAGGTCGCCGCCCGGAGGGGAAACAGCGCCCACTGCGGTCAAACTGCCGCGACGTTCATCAGAGCCGATGCATTCCACGCTGCCGGCACGTTCATAGAACTGTGCCAGCCGGGAGGCAAGGTAGGCAGGATAGCCCTCCTCGCCGGGCATTTCCTCCAAACGGCCGGACATTTCGCGAAGCGCCTCCGCCCAGCGGGAAGTGGAGTCTGCAATCACCGCCACATCATATCCCATATCACGGAAATACTCCGCAATGGTGATGCCGGTATAAACGCTGGCTTCACGGGCCGCCACGGGCATATCCGACGTGTTGGCGATCAGCACGGTCCGCTTCATGAGAGATTCTCCCGTGCGGGGGTCCTTCAATTCCGGAAACTCCCGCAGCACATCGGTCATCTCGTTGCCACGTTCGCCGCAGCCAATGTAGACCACAATATCCACATCAGACCATTTCGCCAATTGATGCTGCACCACCGTCTTTCCGGAACCAAAGGGACCGGGCACAGCCGCCGTGCCGCCCTTGGCAATGGGAAACATGGTGTCAATGATCCGCTGACCGGAACACAGCGGGCGCTTCGGCGGATATTTATGGCTGTACGGACGCCCCACACGAACCGGCCACTTTTGTGTCATGGTAAGCGGGACTTCCCTGCCATCCTCCGTCTTCAGCGTGGCAATGGTCTCCGTCACATTAAAGGATCCGCTTTTGATATCGACAATGGTTCCTCGCAGCTTGGGCGGCACCATGATCTTGTGGAGCACCACAGGGGTCTCCGGCACAGTGCCGATGATATCGCCGCCGATCACCGCATCTCCGACCTTGGCGGTGGCGGTGAAGTCCCATTTTTTCTCATGGTCCAAAGCAGGCACTTCCACGCCACGGGCAATATTGGCGCCTACTTTTTCCACGATTTTTTCCAGCGGACGCTGGATTCCGTCATAGATGCCCTCGATCATACCGGGTCCCAGTTCCACGCTCATGGGGGCGCCGGTGGTCTCCACCACAGCGCCGGGGCCCAGACCGGAGGTCTCCTCATAGACCTGAATGGATGCAGAATCTCCCTTCATGGTCAGAATCTCACCGATCAGACGCTGGGGACCCACACGGACCACGTCGGACATGTTGGCATCCGACAATCCTGTGGCCACCACCAGCGGTCCGGATACTTTCACAACTTTACCGCTCAAATCAGCATACCTTCTTCCTTGGAAAATCCTCTCCGAGGTGATTCATCTTGTTTCTTCAGTCCCGTGACTTTACAGAATATCCGCCCCGACCGCACGTTCAATTGCCTTTTGAATATGATCCCTGCCGAGACCGAAGGCGCCCTCCCGTCCCGGGATCAGGATGATCGCCGGTGTCAATTCATCCTTATATCGGGCGAGTACGTCCTCCATATCCTTTCCCAGCGTTTCCGTCAGATAGATCACCGCGCAGTTGCTTTTTGCCAGCCGGTGCACAGTTTCCCGCGCCTCCTCCACAGAAGTCACAGGATAGGCGTCCAGCCCCAAAGCGCGAAAACCCATCACAGATTCCCAATCGCCGATCACGGCGATCTGATACGTTGCTGCCATCGTTACACCGCCTTATAAAAAGCCGTCCCGCAAGCGGGTACGGATCACATCCGCCGGCAGGCCTGCGGCGTGGCCCAGCAGCAGAATGCGGAGATTCGTGTACTCCGTCTCTCTGGCAGCCAAATAGGCCAGCAGCGGCGCCTCACCGAATGCCACTGCCTGCGCACCGGAAAGATACTCTCCCACCGCGTCATCGCAGAGCTTTTCAAACCGAGTCATGGCTCCGCCCTGCAGGATCTCGCTGCCGGCCTCTGCCGCCTCCTGAAAGCGGGTAGGCCCGTACAGCTCCGTCAATCCGCTGCCATGGTCGGCACCGACCTTCAAAACCGCATCCGCGCTGATCTCGCCGCCTTCAAACAGGACTCCCCGCAGGAATTCCGCGTTTTTCCCCATTCGAATGGCACGAACCAGCGCCCGCAGATTGGCTGCGTCGATCTGTGTCTTTACATAGCCCTGTAAAAACGCACTGCCGGTGGTCTGTGCCACTGCGACCATATCCCGATAGTACCAGCGGTCCAGCACAAGATCACAAAGCTGGGGATCCCGCGTGGTCTCCAGCACTTCCCGGGCTTCCACCGCAGCAGATGCCAGAGAAGCAGGCAGCTCCTGCATATCTCCGCTCCGCAGCGCTTCCCGCAGCGTCCCCGTATCCACTCTGCCCATATTCATCAGCATATGGGCAGGGTCGGTGTTCATGGCTTCCGCTTTCAGGATCGCCTTGACGTTATGATAGTCGTATTTCACTTTGAAAACATCGATATATCCGGGATCCGGCACACTGTCAGCCAAATCAGCCAGCGTTTCCTCCCGCACAGCGGTCAGAGCCGCGTCCATTACCTCAGGACGGGAGGGATCCAGCTCCGGATAGCCGCACTCCCGCAGGATTTTCACAGCTTCTTCATCGCTGCGGGCCTCCAGCACCTGTTCCATCCGCTCCCGGGTCAGCAGCCCGGTTTCCAGAGCCCGGATGCGGGCGGAGATCGCCAGATAATCGGTGTCCTTGATTTTTTTGCGCAAGATACTTCCCCCTTCCCTCACTTTTCCGGAAACAGTATCTTTGCCACCGCTCCCGCGGTCTCCGCTTTCTCCAGCCGTACCAATGTGTCGAAGGTACAATTGACCTCCACATTTCCGCTTCGAAGGATAAATCCTCCCTGAATCGGCAGCGTCTCCTGTGAAAGAGTCAAGTGCCTGCCGGAAGCGGCATTTGCTCTCTCCACAGCAATGCGGCCCACGCGCTCACGGTCTTCCGGCGAAAAAACAGCCTCCTCCGTACCATCGGAGGACGCCTGCACCAGCAGCTCCGACAACACATTCGCATAGGATTCCGCATCCATGGCGCAAAGCTTCTCCTGCGCCCGGATGTATGCCTTCTCCACCATCTCCTGTTTGGCGGCCAGCAGGATCTTACGGGCCTCCATCTGTGCCGCGCTTATCAGGCGCTCCTCCCGTTCAGCGGCAGCTTTTTCATATTTGGCGGTCAGCTCCGCCCTCTCTGTTTCGGCACAGGCCTCCGCGCGGTCTTTCTCGGCCTCCGCCGCCCGGCGGGCATCCTCCAGAACGCGGTCGATCTCCGTCTGCGCATCTGTCCGGATCAATTCCGTGATCTTTTCGATTCCGTTCATGTCAAATCCCCTTTCTGTGGGGTCAGGCGCTGATATTGATGATCATCAGCATGGAAGCCAGCAGAGACAAAATGGCGTAGAATTCCACGGTGATGCAGAGCACCATGCCCTTGGACCAATCATCGGGTTTTTTCGCCAGAATATTGATGGAGCCGGCAGCCACACGGCCCTGCGCGATGGCGGAAAACAGGCCGCCCAGTGCCATGGGCAGGCAGGCAAACAGATACTGCATTCCCTGTGCAATGGTCAGCTGCGGAAGGGTTCCGGACAGAAGGCCCATGCGGAAGATGGCAAAGAACCACACCACCAGACCGTACAGTCCCTGTGTGCCCGGGATCACCTGCAAAATCATGACTTTGCCGAATTTGCTGGGATCCTGACACAAAAGCCCCGTTCCTGCTTCGCCGGCGATTCCGGTGCCCTTGGCAGAGCCGATGCCGGGCAGCACCGCCGCCAGACCTGCTCCAAGCAGGGCCAGAGCCAGACCGCCAATGGTACCAAAGAACGTAAGCGCCTGCTGCATTTCGATCAATTGAGTCATGTCGCTCATCATTATTTCCTCCTCAAATCGTTTTCTCGATATCTACATACTGGGTTTCCATTGCCACAGGACGAAACGGCTTTCCGCCGTCCTGATAGAATTTTCCGAAATACTCCAAACACTGCAACCGCAGATCATGGACATAACAGCCCAACAGGTTCAGCGCAAAATTCAGCGCATTTCCCGCCATGGAGATCACAACAAAAATGACAATATTTCCGGGAATCGCGCCCAGCGTGTTGAACACCTGTGCAATCACGCTGCCTGCCAGCATCAGTGCCATCAACCGGGCATAGGACAAAATGTCACCGAAGTACCCCGTAATATGATTATACAGTGATCCGAAAATTCCGGTAAGCTTGCCGAGGCCCTTTCCGGTAATCAGCGGACCGGCCACAACCAGCACCACGCCCGCATACAATACCAGATTTGTCACGCCCAGCGCCATCAGTGCGATGCCTGCAAATACGACCCACCAGGTTCCCTCCTCGAAGATGGCGTCCAGATACTGTCTCCTCCGCAGCTTCATCACAAAGCTGATGACCATGCCGGTTATGATGTGCACCAGCCCCAGCGCCATGGAGCCCACCAGAATCATCAGGGTATCGTCCAGCGGCGTAAAGAGCGAAGGCAGGGCAAAGTGCTTTCCCGTCGTCAGCAGGACCGCCTGTGTCAGAAAATCACCAAAGAAGCCTCCGGTCACGGCGCCCATGACAAAGGTGCTGATCCCGCAAAGCGTCAGCAGGCCAAACATGTGACCCATAGTCCCCTTTGGACGATATTTTTTGCTGACGATCAGACCCGCCAGAAACATCAGAAGTCCATACCCCATGTCCGCCATCATGATGCCATAAAACAAGATGAAGAACGGCGCCATCAGCGGGTTGGGATCCACATTATCATAGGCCGGCAGAGAATACATCTCCGTCACCATGTTCAGCGGCTTTGTGAACCAGTTGTTCTTCAGCTTTACCGGCACATCGGGGATTTCCTCCTCCGCCGGATCCAGCGCCTCCCATGCGCACCCCTGCTGCTCCAGCAGCGTTTGTGTCTGCGGCAGATTCTCCTCCGGAACCCACCCCTCAAAAAAGACGATGGTCCCGTCCGTCAAAAGGCGCTCTGCACCGGTTTCCTTGGACATCTCCGCATTCAGCCGGTCCACATACATCCGCAGCAACTCCCGATCCTCTGCCCGTTGAATGATCTCAGATACCGCAGTTTCTTGCGCGCTGCGGTTTTCCGCCAGCTGCCGCTCTGACTGCGCCACGTTTTCCGCCGCCGTGCCGGCTGTATCCGGAAATGCTACAGCGCTGAAGCCAAAGGGACGCAAAAGCTCCTGTACCGTTTCCTCCTCTGCACGGTGGAATATCAGGAAATAGTATTTCTGCTGCTTATCCGTATGGATCTCATACAGTTCAGCCGCCGCACCTGCTGCCGCCAACGCACCACGGACAGCGCCGGTATCGGTCGTTCCCGGGCAAACACCCAAGCGGAAAACCGTATACTGCGTACCGCACTGTTCCAAGGGGACTTCCAATGAAATCCAAGGCCGCAGAGCTGCCTGTTTTGCCAAAAGCCGTGCCTCTTCACCTTGCAGTACAGAGATGCGGCGCAGCAGTTCCCCGACGCGTTTGCTGGCTTCCCGTGCCTTTTCCGCATGCTCAGCACCGAGAAACTCCTGCTCGGAAACGGATCGTCGCTGAATAAACAGCCCGTTTTTCAATTGCCCGTAACGCTGAATCGCGGCCAACGCCGTGCGGACATCCGCCATTTCCGTCCGGGTCTCTGCCAGTGCGGAAGTCCCCCGCTCCAGCAGCGCAGCCCATGCCGGATCGGCAAGCTTTCCGTCAGGCTCGCTGATTTCCACACAGCCCAGCTTCAAAAGGCCCTTCATCAGCGCCTCCCGATGATCGGCCATAGCAATCACGCGGAGTTTTTTCATTTTTACAATGGCCATCTCAGTGTCTCACAACCCTTCCGACAATAAACGCCGCGGCCTCCTCCAGTTTTTTGTCCGCAGTCTCCCGCAGGGCAACGCTTTCCTGTTCTGCCGCGCTCCGGATTCCGGCAGCCTGACGGGCTGCCCGTTCCTCCGCTTCCTTCAAAAGCTTCCGTCCGTGCTCCGCTGCCTCCGTACGTGTTTTCTCCACCAGCGCACGGCCTTCGCGTTCCGCCTCCGCCGTCATCCGGCGGGCTTCCGCTTCTGCGGCAGCCTTCCGCTCCCGCATCCGTGCTTCCATCTCCGTGACCTTCTCAATTGCTTCCAGAGACATGCTTGTTCACCTCTTTCCCTCTTTGACCATCTGAATCCCACGTCTTTTCTCATACCTTCGCACGAAAACGCGAACATGCTGCGCATTCTCTTTGGTATATTTACACAGTATAGGCGTACCTTTCTGGTAATGCAAGGAAATCTTCAAAAAATGGAAGCGCTTTCTTCTTTTTGCACAATCAGCCCTCCTTTTTTTATACATTTCACCAATACACCATCTTCTTTTGTTAGAATTTGCACAATTTTTCGTTAAAATTCAGACTTTCTTTCTATTTTTCCACCTCAGCATCATTTCATCCAGTCAATGATCTTCTTTTATCAATCTATGATACTGGCTTTCTGTTTTCCATTTTACTCTCTGAGATTTATTTTTCATATAGACAAAACGGCGCCGGTGTCCGGAATCCGGACATCGGCGCCTCTTTTGTATAAGATATTTTTATTCTACGGTTACGCTTTTCGCCAGATTTCTGGGTTTATCAATATCGCATCCCCGCTGCAGCGCCACATAATAGGCAAACAGCTGCAAAGGAACCACACCCAGAGAAGGCTGGAGTACAGGGTGCGTCTCCGGCACCACCAGAACGGCATCTGCCGTTTTCTCCATTTTCTCAGAAAACCGTCCGGTCGTGACCGCAAGAACTTCCGCCCCCCGTGCCTTCACTTCTACCACGTTGCTCATGGCCTTGTCGAACAAGGCTCCATACGTACTCAAAGCCACCACCAGCGTTCCGGGTTCGATCAGGGAGATGGTACCATGCTTCAGCTCTCCGGAAGCATAGGCCTCCGAATGGATGTAGCTGATCTCCTTGAGTTTCAGAGAACCCTCCAGTCCCATGGCGTAGTCCAGATTCCGTCCGATGAAAAACACCGAATCATGGTGGAAATAGTGAGACGCGAAATACTGCACGTCCTGCACATGTTCCAAAATCCTCCGCATCTGCTCCGGCAAAGACAAAACGGCGCTTACAATGGCGTCATACTCCTCTCCTGTCACAGTCCCCAGCAATTCTGCCAAGTACAGGCCGATGAGATCCATCAGCACCAGCTGGGTGGAGTACGCCTTCGTGGTCGCTACGGCAATTTCCGGCCCCGCCCATGTGTAAAGCACATCGTCCGCCTCCCGTGCGATGGAACTGCCCACTACGTTCACCACGGCCAGTGTTCTCGCTCCGCGGCGTTTGGCCTCCCGCATGGCGGCCATCGTATCCAGCGTTTCTCCGGACTGGCTGATGACCACTACCAGACTTTTCTCATCCACCAAAGGATCGCTGTACCGGAATTCCGAGGCCAGCTCTACTTGGACCGGTCTCCGCAGCAGTCTTTCCCAATTGTATTTACTGACCTGCCCCACATGATAGCTGGAGCCGCAGGCAATGAGAAAAATCCGGGAAATCCCACGGGCATACTCTGCTGTGAAATGCACGTCGTCCAGCACGACCCGCCCTTCCCGGATTCGGGGAGAAACGGTTTTTGCAACCGCTTCCGGCTGCTCCATAATCTCCTTGAACATGAAGTGGGCATATCCGCCCTTTTCTGCGGCAGATACGTCCCAATCCACCGTACTGTGTCTGGCTTCCAGCGGCAGCATCTCATCATCAAACAGGTCTACGCTGTCTGCTGTCAGTACGGCGATCTGTCCATCCTCCATGTAAATCACATCCCGGGTATACCGGATGATGGCCGTTGCGTCAGATGCCACAAAGTTCCCCGTCTCTCCGCAGCCGATGATGAGGGGACTGTCCTTTCTGGCGGCGATCAGGGCATTCGGATAATCCGCGCAGATAATGCCAAGGGCATAAGAGCCTTCAATGCGGCGCAGAACGCGCCCCACCGCTTCCAGCATGTTTCCGCATTCCCGATAGTGAAATTCCAACAGCTGTGCTACCACTTCAGAGTCCGTTTCAGAGGTAAATTGAACTCCCTGCCTGATCAAATGCTCCTTCAATTCCAGATAATTTTCAATGATCCCGTTATGAACCAAGGCAATCCGCCCGTTTTCACTGACATGGGGATGGGCGTTGAGATCATTCGGCTCCCCGTGGGTTGCCCAGCGCGTATGGCCGATCCCCAGCGTTCCCTTCAGGTCCCTGCCTCCGCAGGTCCGTTCAGCCAGAACCTTCAGCCTCCCCTTGCATTTCCGCACCTGTAAGCCCTTCGTCTCAGAGCGTACCGCAATGCCGGCGGAATCATAACCGCGGTATTCCATGCGCTCCAGTCCATCCAGCAAAACAGGGGCCGCTTCTTCGCGACCCACAAATCCAATAATTCCGCACATAAATCGTCTCGTTCCTCCTGAATCGAATCTCATTCAAAAGGACAAACGCGCAGTCATTTGCCGCTTTTCCCGTGGTCACAGCCGCTCTGTTCCGCAGTCGCCTGCGTATTTACAGCCTGTGTCACATGCCCACGGACACGGAGGGGCATCCGCCGAAATCTTCGATTGCAGAGCCATCGGCTCTGACGCTCCCCTCTCCTCGTCATCCCGTAAAGTCACCGCTTTCCGGGCACTGGCGCTTTTGATGGGCCTGCCGCCCATAATCCTCCTTTCACCTCTGCGATTTCATAAAACTCTATGATCATGCTCCCTATGGAAGCCGGATCCGCATAAAATTTTTCCTGCCGGCACACACTGCCCTTTGGGGAGGAATGCCTATGATGACCGCTTTTGCCCGCACTGTGATTTTATACTTTCTCATTATGCTGGGCCTCAGACTCATGGGGAAACGCCAGATCGGTCAATTAGAGCCCAGCGAACTGGTACTGACCATGATGATCTCCGATCTGGCAACGGTCCCCATGCAGGATTTCGGGATCCCCCTGTTGGCGGGGGTCATCCCCATCTTGACGCTGCTGTCGCTTTCCATGCTGCTCAGTCAGATTTCTCTTTCCAATCTCCGGTTCCGGGCTCTGGTCTGCGGACGACCCGCAGTCCTCATCCGGAGGGGCCGGCTGGAGCAGGAAGCCATGCGAAAAAACCGCTACACGCTGGATGAGCTGCTGGAAGAATTGCGTGCGCACGGGTATTCCTGTATCAGTGAGGTAAAATACGCCGTTCTGGAAAACTCCGGACAGCTGTCCATTCTCCCATGGCCGTCTCAGCAGCCCCTCACCGCCGCACAGCTCAATCTGAATCCGGCGGACACCGTCACGCTGCCGGTGATCCTGATCAATGACGGGCGCATCCTTCAGCGGCATCTGGATGCCTGCGGAAAAGATGAAGCGTGGCTCCGGCAGGCTTTGCAGAAAGAAGGGCTCTCCTCTCCTCAGGAAGCCTTTCTTCTCACGCTGGATGAACAAGATCAGGTGTTCTGCGTGAAAAAGGAGGCGCTTTCATGAAAAAAGCTCTTCTGCCGCCCTTGGCCGTTCTTGCCGCTGTCTTGATTCTGTCCCTATGGAACAGCCATGCCATGTCTGCATCTGCCGGCCGCTGGCAGGCCCAGCTGGAGCAAGCCGGCCGGTTCGCACAGACAGACTGCTGGCAGGATGCCGAAGCCGCTCTCCTCATCAGCTATCAGGACTGGTCCAACGCTCAGATCTGGCTCCACATCGTTACGGAGCACGAAGCTGTGGATGATGCCGAAGCCATGTACCGCAGAGCCATGGCGTTTGCCGCCGCCAGAGAACCCAGCGAGCTGCGGGCCGAACTGGCTGACCTGCGGGATCAGCTGCGGCTGCTGGCAGAAATGGAGCGGTTTGACATCAAAAATGTCCTGTGACTTTATTTCTCCGCCAGCAGCTTATTCAGTTCTGCCATAAACGTATCAATATCTTTGAACTGCCGGTAAACGGACGCAAACCGCACATAAGCCACCTGATCCACACGCCGCAGGCGGTCCATGACCTTTTCCCCGATGTCCTCTGTGCTGATCTCCCGCTCCATGGAGTTTTGCAGATCCTGCTCGATCTCTTCGGCGATCTTCTCCAGTTCTGCCAGAGGCACCGGACGCTTTTCACAGGCACGGATCATGCCGCCCAGTACCTTTTGCCGGTCAAAGCTCTGGCGGCTGCCGTCCTTCTTCACCACCACCATGGGCAGGCTCTCCACCGTCTCATACGTGGTGAAGCGCTTTCCGCAGGAAAGGCACTCCCGTCTGCGCCGGATGCTGGTTCCCTCTTCCGCCGGTCGGGAATCGATGACTTTGCTTTCGCCATAACCGCAAAACGGACATTTCATAAACGTTCCTCCCGTTTTCCGCCGAGGATACGGCGGTATAATCAGGGTTATTATACCACGCGTCCCCTAAATATGGTATCAATTTTTTGGGAATTTTCAGTTTTTTCCCATCCGCAGAGGGCGCAGCTCCTTCCCCTTCAAAAACGCTCAGATGAATACGGGCCAGTCCTTTTCATCAAAGGCAAAGGCAGCGTAAATTCCGGTTCCGATCCGAAGAATTCTGGCAAAGCAAAACAACGCAGGAAGCGGGAACGGCGCCGCGGCGTCATATGGGATTGCCAGAATCCGCACGGAGGATTCCTTCCGCAGCAAGGCATTCTTTGTTCCCCGCAGCTGCCTTTTCAGCCACAAGGTCTGAAACAGCTGCTCCGGATGCTCCACCGGCTTCCACCGCTCCGGCCGGCAGACCGTTCCCCGCAGTTCCCCCCGCAGCAGCGTTCCCACCGGTACCGTCATCCGGTCAGAAAACCGGCGGCGGATCCCTGCGTGGTCCCCTGCCGGCTCCAGCACACCGATCCGCAGTTCTCCTTCCGTTCCCACTGCCCAGACGCACCAGAGTCCCGGTTCCGGCAGGCGGCACCGCGCCGAAAACCAAGTATACAGCGCCTCCCTCTCCGTTGCCAGCTCCCCCACAGGCGTTCCTTCCCACAGCAACGGAAACTTGTCCATATCCCTTTCCTCCTCACAAAAAAAAGATCCCGTCTGCACGATTGTATGTGCAGACGGGATCTTTCATGCCGTCAAAGAATCGTATAACTCCCCCGTACCAACAGCTTCGTGGTGGCAGAAGAGGCCCGGACGCCCCGTCCTTCAATGGTCATCATATAGAGGTGATTTTGTACCAGTGCGCCTCCATGGTTCAATGTGGACGCACTGCTCTCGTCGATCAGCCCCGGTGCAGACGAGGACACGCACACCGCCGAACCGACCCGCAGCATCACCTCACAGCCGATCGCTCCCTGCAGCGTCTGTCCGCTGCTGAGGGTCACAACGTGAAAGGTATCCGCCGCGCCGCTGCCGCCGGACTGTCCGCCCAGCTGCCGGTTTCTCTCGGCGATCTTCTGATCCACCCGGTCCATCACTTCCTGCAAAAAGGTATCCTGCAGATAGCTGAGTGTTACCAGCGGATCTTTCTCAGAACCGGGATCCGCTGCCAGAGCCACCGACATACTCAGCAGCCCGCAAAAAATCGTTACAATCAAGATCCGTGGAATCCATCTGTTTTTTTTCATGGAACTATGTACCCCCATATCTTTTGTTCCGGTCCCTCCCGAAAAATTCTTGGGAGGGACCATGGCATTCATGCCGCCCCGCAGCCGGCACGTTTCATACCAGCTGATCGTGCGGCAGCCCGAAGCTCACCGCAATCGCCGTATCGACTTTGTTCATCACCCGTTCCTCCACGTGCCCCATCCGCTCCCGCAGGCGCTTTTTATCCAAAGTCCGCACCTGCTCCAGAAGCACCACGGAATCCCTGCTCAAACCGCAGTTTTGTTCAACGGGAAGGTCGATATGTGTCGGCAGCCGGGCTTTCCCCGTCTGAGAAGTAATGGCTGCCGCAATCACGGTAGGACTGTAACGGTTGCCGGTATCATTCTGAATGATCAAAACCGGACGGACACCGCCCTGCTCACTGCCCACCACCGGGGAGAGATCGGCATAATAAATATCACCGCGCTTGACACTTGTATCCACAAAGTTCACACTCCGCCGAAAGAAGTACCCGTCACCGAACGTTCTTCGGTGAGGCCACTTTCATTCTCCCACGCAGTTCCGCAATTTATACGCTCATGGAAAAATTCCGGAGTTGCCGCCCCGCAGCATTCTATGCGCCAGAGGCCGCAGGGGTGAACCTTGGTTCGCTCTCCCCATCCCGCAGGCCCGCTTCACAGCAGCCGCAGGCTCCGCTCCACGACCGCTCCATTTTCCAGATACAGCCGCGGCACCCGCTTGCTGACAGCGCAGGTCAGCTCGTAAGGAATGGTTCCCAGCAGCTCCGCCAGCGTATCCACCCGCTGGCAGGGGCCGAACAGTTCTACCGCATCACCCACATGAACCTCCGGTTTCTCTGTCAGATCCACCATGGTCATATCCATGCAGATCCGCCCGCGAACGGGGGCAGGCCCCTGCGCTGTCTGCACTGACATCCGGTTGGACAGCCCCCGAAACAGCCCGTCGGCATAACCGATCGGCAGTACTCCGATGCGGGTTTTCTCCGCAGTACGGAAGGTCCGCCCATAGCTGATCTCCGTCTCCGGATCAAAGATCTTAATGGTGGACACACAGGATTTCAGCGCCATGACCGGCCGCAGATCCAGCCGTTCCGCATCGGCGCCGGCCCCATAGAGCGCAATGCCCGGACGGACCATGTCCAGATACATCTCCGGATACCGGGCCAGAGCTCCGCTGTTGGCACAATGCCGGATCGCAAACCTCCGCCCCTGAGCGGACAGCGCCTCCAAAACCCGGCAAAACAGCGAAAACTGCCGGCGGGTGTATGCCTCGCAGTCCGGACCGTCCTCGTCTGCCGCGGCAAAATGCGTGAAAATTCCCTCCGCGTCCAGATTGGGAAGTGCGCAGGACCTTGCGATGGCGGCCACGCCGCCTTCAAAATGCTCTCCCCGCACCAGAAAACCCAAGCGGGACATTCCGGTATCCACCTTGATATGCACCTTCAGCGTGCCGCCGCAGCTGACAGCCGCCGCGCTGTATGCCTCTGCCTTGGACCACGCTGACACGGTTTGTGTGATCCGGTAACGGATCAGCTCCGGAACCATCTCAGGAGGGGTGTGCCCCAGAATCAGCACCGGCGCTTTGACCCCGCCATGCCGCAGCTCCCGCGCCTCATCCAAACTGGATACCGCCAGATAATCCGCGCCCAGAGTCTCCAGCTTTCGGGCCACCTGCACCGCCCCGTGCCCGTAAGCGTCCGCCTTTACCACACCCAGATATTTTACTGCCGGACCGGTCAGCTGCCGGGCACGGCGGTAATTGTGCTCCAATGCGTTCAAGTCGATCTCGGCCCAAGTGCGCCGCAGAATCGCATCTTCCCTCTCCATGGGTCTCCTTCTTTCGCAAAGCGTTCAGCTGTTTTGAGAATTGATTATATCATAAAAGGAAAAGTCCGTAAACTCCGCCGTTAAAATTATTTCTTCGTCCAACGCGATCTCGCCCCGCAGCGGCGCTCCATCCGCCTGCCGCAGCCAGATGGTTGAGAGGAGCCTTCTTTCTTCCGGACCGCTCTGATCCAAAGAAAGGCGCACGCACGGAACCTCTCCCCACTTCTCCTCGTTTTCTTCCAAAAGCCATCCGTCCCGCAGTGCGCTCATCAGCTGCGGCAGGCACAACGCAGGACTGGGCACACCAGCCCCGACCGCACCGGCATTGAGCCGTTCCCCCTCATATTCCAGCTGCCATTCCCCGGCCTTCATCACCGCTTTCACTCCGGCAATCAATTCCGGCTCCAGCACTTCCACCACAGTCTCGCCCTCCGGAACATAGTCACACCGCAGCAGCGCCTCCCACGCAAGGCCTTCCTGTTCACAAGTGACCACGGCTTCCATCGAGCAGCCCGTCATTGCGCTGTACCGCTCCCGCAGGCCGATGGTCACTTCCTCTCCCGTGCCGCCGCAGGCCGTCAGCAGCAGACACAGGGCTATCATTGGTGCGCAGAGCTTCTTACGCACCCAACTCCTCCTTACTCTCCCAATATTTCCAAAAAGGCCGCAGGCAGTTCCGCTGTTACATCCTCCGGCATCATGGCATATGCGGTCAGCCGCCGCGCCGCCAGATCACCCGCACGCCCATGGAGCCAGACGCCCAGTGCCGATGCCTGTACAGGGGTGCAGCCCTGTGCCAGCAGGGAAGCAATGATTCCTGTCAGCACATCGCCGCTGCCGCCTTTGGCAAGTCCGGAATTTCCGGTGGTATTGACCAGCGCGTTGCCCGTGGGGCCCACGGTGATCGTCCGGTGTCCTTTGAGCACCAGAACGCATCCGTGGGCTGCCGCAAACGCCCGTGCCGCTCCGATCCGGTCTCCGCCGGACAAATCCCCTCCGATCCGTTCAAATTCTCCATCATGGGGCGTTAAAACCGTAACACGGCCTTTCCTGTGATCCAATATATCCATATGTCCCTGCAGCGCATTTATGCCGTCGGCATCCAGAACGACCGGCTGCGCCGTATGCTCCAGCAGCGCAAGCGTCAGACGCTCCGTATGAGGACTGCGCCCCAGTCCGGGTCCCAATGCCAGCACATCGCAGCGCTCCATTTTTTCTTGAATCCGCCGGAACGCGTCATCCCCCAGCATCCCGGCTTCCTCCGGCAGAGGAAACGGCATGGCAGAGGTGCATTTTGCCGCTTCGATTGCCCAAATGGATTGCGGAACGCCAAGGTATACCAAGCCGCAGCCGGTGCGGCCGGCGGCGGCTGCCGTCAAATAAGGCGCGCCGGTAAATCCCACGGAACCGCCCACGACCAGAAGTTTCCCGAAGGTCCCTTTGTGTCCGTCATCCGGTCTTGGCGGGAGAGCTTCTCTGGCAAAACCGGCTTCCACCGTCTGCGCAGTACAAACCAGCCCTGCCTTCAGATCCTCTGGAATTCCGATGTCCCAGACCGTTACCTCACCGGATAGCAGCGCCCCCTGTCCCACGGCCTGACCTGCTTTTTTACAGGTAAAGGTGACGGTCCTGTCTGCACGAACCGCACAGCCCAATACCCGTCCGGTATCTGCCTCTACGCCGCTGGAGATGTCCGCCGATACCACCTTGCCGCCGCAGCGGTTGATCAATCCAATAGAGGAGGCAAAGGGCGAATCCGGTGCAATTTCCCGGGAAAGCCCCACGCCGAAAATGGCGTCGATCACCACGTGACTGGCCAGTACCCAGCGTTCCTGCTCCCGGCAGGACGGGTCAAACGGCTCCAGCTCCACCCCGCATTCACTGAGCCGGCGGGTTTCCTCCAGCGCATCTTCCATCAGTTTTTCATAGTTTCCCACCAAAAACACCCGCAGCCGGACACCGCGGAGAAACAGCAGCCGCGCGGCGGCGATCCCGTCTCCTCCATTATTGCCGGTACCGCAGAATACAGACACCCGGCATTTGCCGATCCGAGCCGGCAGCAGAGACAGCACAGCCTCCGCCACGCCTTCCGCAGCCCGCTCCACAAGGTCTATCGAAGCGATCCCCGGTTCTTGAATCGCCTGCCGGTCCAATTCCCGCATTTGTTCTGCTGTTGCCAGTTTCATCGCTCTGTCTCCTTTGGTCTGGTTCTCTTTTATCATACTATTATAAAAGAGTCTCTTTCTTAATGCAATTTCATTTTTCCGCATGGCAAAATACCGTCAGCGCCGGAATTCGGATTTTTCTCTTGCGTTTCAGGTGCTTTTATGATATAAATAATAACTGATATCAGCAATGAACGGGAAAATAACCATGCACGCTGCCAAGAGAGGTCTGGTCACCGGCTGCAAGCCAGACCGCATACCGTCTGGTTTGGTTCGCCCGGGAGCCGCCGTGGAAACACGGCCGGATGCCCCTCCGTTATCAAGGGTTCAAGTGCGCACTTTGTGCAACAGTGCGAATTTGGGTGGTACCGCGGAAGGAATGGCCTTTCGTCCCAAGACGGGACGGGAGGTCTTTTGTTTTGCCGAAACAACATTATACTATATAAGGAGCATCACTATGAAAGCACAACTGGAAGCAATCCGCAGTGCGGCGCTGGACGCCATTGGCAGCACCCGGACAACAGCGGAGCTGGACACCGTCCGTGTGCAGTATCTTGGCAAAAAAGGCGAATTGACCGCCGTATTGAAGCAGATGGGAAAGCTCAGTCCCGAGGAACGGCCCGTGATGGGACAAATGGCCAACGAGGTCCGTTCGGTCTTGGAGTCCGCCATAGAGGCCCAGTCCGTCCGTCTTGCAGAGAAAGCGCTGGCGGACAAGCTTGCCGCCGAAACGCTGGACGTGACCATTCCCGGCAAGACCGTAAAAATCGGTCATAAGCATCCGATGTATCTGGCTTTGGACGAGATCAAGGATATCTTTGTCGGGATGGGCTTTACCGTTCTGGACGGTCCCGAGGTGGAACTGGCTGTCAACAACTTTGACCGCCTCAACGCCGAAGAGGGCCATCCCTCCCGGGATTGGTCCGATACGTTCTATTTCGATCAGGATTCCCGCGTGATGCTGCGTTCCCAGACCTCCCCCATGCAGGTCCGTGCCATGGATTCCATGGAGCTGCCCATCCGGATTCTGGCCCCCGGCCGGGTATACCGCAAGGATGAGGTGGACGCCACCCACTCTCCCATGTTCCATCAGGTAGAGGGCATGGTCATTGACAAAAACGTCACCATGGCCGATTTGAAGGGCACGCTGAACACCGTGATGAAAAAGCTCTACGGCGAGCACACCGTCACCCGCTTCCGGCCGCATCACTTCCCCTTCACCGAGCCCTCCTGTGAGATGGATGTGCAGTGCCACAAGTGCGGCGGCGTCGGATGCCCCACCTGCAAGGGCGAGGGCTGGATCGAAGTTCTGGGCGCCGGTATGATCCATCCCCGGGTTCTGGAAATGGCCGGCATTGATCCGGAAGTCTACTCCGGCTGGGCCTTCGGCATGGGCTTGGAGCGTATGGCCATGCGCCGCTTCAAAATTGCCGACCTGCGGCTGATCTTCGAAAATGACGTGCGCTTCTTGGAGCAATTCTAACTTTATCACTGAGAACATCCCGCGGAGCGTCCGCTTCGCTTTCCCGATCAAAATAGGAGGAGCATCATATGAATTTAAGCAGAAAATGGCTCAACGAGTTTGTTAGCGTTGACGCCAATGATAAAGATTTCGCAGAAGCCATGACCCTGTCCGGTTCCAAGGTGGAAACCACGGCGGATCTCGGGGCGGAAATCTCCAACGTGGTCGTCGGCAGGATTTTGTCCATGGAACGCCATCCGGATTCCGACCATATGTGGATCTGCCGGATCGATGCAGCCGGAGAAGAACCGGTGCAGATCGTCACCGGCGCATGGAACATTCATCCCGGCGATCTTGTTCCCGTCGCGCTCCACAAGTCCACTCTTCCCGGCGGCGTGAAAATCGAAAAAGGCAGGCTGCGGGGCGTGGTCTCCAACGGTATGCTCTGCGGTCTCAGCGAGCTGGGACTGGACGAGCGGGATTTCCCCTACGCCGTCATCACCCCTGCCGCCATTCTGGGAGACTACCATCCTCTGGACAAGAACAAGCCCTCCATCCCTGCCGGCATTCAGGCAGGCGACAAGGTCTTCGGCCCTGTGGTGTGCGCAGGGATCACCGCTGTGGAACCTGCCGGCGTGAATCGCTGGACCGTCACTCTGGATCTGGGCGGCGGACACACTGCTGACCACAATACCGCCTGCGCCAACCTCCACGCCGGCGATCTGGTGGCTTACAATACAGATCAAGCCTTCATCTGCACGCTGGCCGACCTCCATGCTCAGCAGGCAGAATTCCCCCACTGCATTCCGGATGGCATTTTTGTTCTGCAGGAGGACTGCGCTCCCGGCGACGACATCAAATCCGTGATCGGCGCTGACGACCATGTTGTGGAATTTGAGATCACGCCCAACCGGCCGGACTGCCTGAGCGTGATCGGTCTTGCACGGGAGGCCGCCGCGACCTTCGACGCGGAGCTGCGCCTTCATACACCGGTGGTCAAAGGCGGTGCAGAGGGCAATCTGGCAGAATTGCTGGATGTGGAAACCCCTGCCGCAGATCTTTGCCCCCGGTATACCGCCCGTATGGTGCGCAACGTGAAGATCGGCCCTTCTCCCAAGTGGATGCGGGAGCGTCTGCGGGCCATGGGCGTCCGTCCCATCAACAACATTGTGGATATTACCAACTATGTCATGCTGGAATACGGACAGCCCATGCACGCTTTTGACTACCGCTATGTAAAAGGCGGCAGGATCATCGTCCGCCGGGCCGAGGAGGGCGAGGTGCTCACCACACTGGACGGCAAAGAGCACACCCTGACCCATGACCATCTGGTCATTGCCGATGACACCCGTGCCGTTGGTCTGGCCGGTATCATGGGCGGTCTCAACAGCGAGATTGTGGATGACACGGTGGACGTGGTCTTTGAATCCGCCAATTTCAACGGCACCTGTATCCGCAAAGGCGCTCTGGCGCTTGGTATGCGAACGGAGGCTTCCGCGAAATTCGAAAAGGGGCTGGATATCCTCAACACGCTGCCCGCCGTCAACCGCGCCTGCGAACTGGTGGAGCTGCTGGGTGCCGGCGAGGTCGTTGACGGAGTCATTGATATTCTGAACTTTGTTCCCCAGCCCACCGTGCTGAAGCTGGAACCGGAAAAGATCAACGCCTTGCTGGGCACCCGTGTTCCTGCCGGCGAGATGGTCAGCATTCTGCAAAAGCTGGACTTCCAGATCGACGGCGATCAGGTGACGGTTCCCTCCTGGCGCGGCGATGTCCTGCGGATGGCCGACCTGGCAGAAGAAGTCGCACGGTTCCACGGCTATGACAACATTCCCTGCACGCTGGTCTCCGGCGAAACCACACAGGGCGGATACTCCCCTGCTCAAAAACTGGAACAGCTCTTGGGCAGCGTCTGCCGCACCTGCGGATATGACGAGATCATCACGTACTCTTTCATTTCCCCGTCCTACTATGATAAGATCCGCTGGCCGGAGGACACCCCCAGCAGAAAGAGCCTCAAAATCCTCAATCCGCTGGGAGAGGACACCTCCATCATGCGCACCACAGTACTGCCCTCTATGCTGGAGATCCTGACCAGAAATTATAACTTCCGCAACAAATCCGCCAAGCTCTATGAGATCGGCAGGATCTATCTCCCCGGCGGTGAAGACGGGCTTGCCGTGGAGTCCAAGATTCTCTCCATGGGCGCCTACGGGGAAGAGATGGACTTTTTCGCCATGAAGGGCGCCATTGAAGCCGTTTTGACGGAGATCCGCGCGCAGGATATCCGCTTTGAACCCTGCACAGACAATCCCTCCTACCATCCCGGCCGCTGTGCCACAGTCTGGGCCGGCAGCGACTGTCTGGGCGTATTCGGCGAGATCCATCCTCTGGTGGCACAAAATTACGGGGTAGATGCCCGGTTCTGCTGTGCCGAGCTCAGCTTTGATGAACTGATGCTCTCCCGCGGCGCCGATCCTGAGTATGTGCCGCTGCCCAAGTTCCCCGCCGTTACCCGTGATATCGCCGTCGTCTGCGATGAATCCACCACCGTGGGCGCACTGGAAGACTGTATCCGCCGGGGTGCCAAGGGACTTTTGAAGGACGTGGCTCTGTTCGATATTTACACCGGAACCGGGATCCCCGCAGGAAAGAAAAGCGTGGCGTTCAATCTGACCCTGCGGGCTGACGACCGCAGTCTGACTGCACAGGAAGCCGACGAGGACGTTCAGAGCATTCTGACTCTGCTGGCTTCCGAGCTGCATGCTGTTCTGCGGTAAGGCTGCCCTTGCCCTCTGTCCCTCAGCCACCCGCAAAAATTTTTCGGTTTTTCTCTATCAAGGGCTTTACAGTTTTTAAATAAACGAGTATACTAGACGTGTATTTTCAAATTGGGAAAAAGGTGGTGTCTGTATGGACAACTTGGATAACTATACCCGGAAGTTCAAAATCGCCATAGATAAGGATGCGGAGATCCACCAGATCCTCACAACTGTCTATCAGGCATTGGAAGAAAAGGGTTACAACCCCATTAACCAGATCGTGGGGTATATCCTTTCCGAGGATCCCACCTATATCACCAATCACAACAATGCCCGTACCCTGATCCGGAAAATCGACCGGGACGAATTATTGCAGGTACTGGTACGCCGGTATCTGGGACAATGATCTGTTTCCCCCGAAGGCAAACGCCTTCGGGGGATTTCTTTCTCGTTTTCTTTTACAAAAAGGAGCTTTCCGGCTCTTTCTCGAAAAGATTGACAATTCGGAAAAAATGTGTTACAATTTGGTTACAATTTTTTAAAGGAGTGTTTCCATGGCAGAACCCAAACACACAAAAACCGAAGGTCTGATGTATAAGGGTCACCCCCTTCGTCGGATCGACAATTTGATTTATTACGGAACAATGGCCGAAAAATATATTATCATGATGCAGATTCTGGAAACAAAAAAAGAACAGGATCTGGATGTCGCTACCAAGGTCTCCATTCAGCTGCAGCTGACGGACCCCGACCTGAAGTCCCGTGATCGCGTGGTAAAGAGGAGCGAAAAAGACAGTCTCTACGCCGCGATGGACATTTCAGCCATTTGGCTGGAACGGGCCTTAAAAGAGAAGTAATTCCCCTCTTTCTACCAAAGATCAACGAAAGGACGTACACTCATGACATTTTTTGCAGGTAAGACGGCCCGTATGCTCCTGCTGTCCACTCTTGCTGTATTGCTGCTGATCGTTTCCGCCGCAGCTGCGGAATCTGAACAGGCCATCTCCGTCGGCGCCACAACCGGCTCCTCCCTGCGGCTGCGGGAAGGACCCTCCACCAGCGACGCCGTCGTTACCACGCTGAATAAGAGCGTTGCTGTGGCTGTTCTCGACGACAACGTCGACGGATGGTACAAAATCGCATACAATGGTAAGAGCGGCTATGTTTCCGCTGATTATCTGGTCATCGATCAGGATAATATTTTTTCCACGTATGGGCGCACCAATGACAATGGTGTCAACGTCCGTTCCGCTCCTTCCACGGATGCCGAAGTCTTGGCCAGTGTGGAGGCCGGCACGGTCGTAACCGTCAACGGCTTCGTAGACGGTTGGTATGACGTCACCTGTGAATACGGCACAGAAGGGTACATCCGCAGTGATTATCTGGATCTGACTGCTTCTGATGCTTCTTCCTCCGGCGGAGCCATTGTGGATACCGCCATGGAGCACCTTGGAACCCGCTATGTATACGGCGGCGCTTCTCCCAAGGGATTTGACTGCTCCGGTTTTACCATGTATGTCTATCAGCAATACGGTTATTCCCTGCCGCATACCGCCACCGGTCAATGGAAAAGCGGTGTGGGGGACCGGGTCTATTCCATCAGTGAGCTGCAGCCCGGTGACTTGGTGTTTTTCAACGATCCCAGCCGCAATGCCGGGAAAGCCTGCTCCCATGCCGGCATCTATATCGGCAACGGCCAGCACATTCACGCCTCTTCCTCCCGCAGCAACGGCGTGATCATCAGCGACCTGACCAGCGGTTATTACAACACCTATTTCGTGGGCGGAATCCACGTCTGAGTCATACATAACGCACAGAAAGCGGCACGCCTTATGGCGTGCCGCTTTTTGACCGGAAATCGCTTTCCATCTTACAGCTCGTTCTGTTCCGCACAAACAGGCAGTATTACAGGCTGTTTTCCTTGCTATTTCCGGATTTTCCTGCTATAATCAGCACTTGTGCAAGAAATTACGAAAAAGGAAGGGTATTATGGAAATCGAAACAATTTATCAGCAGCTGGGCGTCAGCCGCGCTGTTTATGAATATGGCGAAATGGTTTTGAAAAATCTGAGAAACCGCTTTGACGCCATTGATCAGACGGCCGAATACAATCAGGGGAAAGTTCTGGCAGCCATGCAGAAAAACCGCGTCAATGCCACCCACTTTGCCGCTACGACCGGATATGGCTATGATGATGCAGGCCGCGATAATCTGGAGCGTGTCTATGCGGATGTCTTTCATACCGAAGCCGCGCTGGTACGTCCGCAGATCACCTGCGGTACCCACGCTTTGACCGTGGCGCTCTCTGCCAATCTGCTGCCCGGGGATGAGCTGCTCTCTCCGGTGGGCGCCCCTTATGATACGCTGGAAGAAGTCATCGGTATCCGGGAGAGCACCTGCTCACTCAAAGAATACGGCGTTACCTATGCGCAGGCAGACCTGAAGCCCGACGGCAGCTTTGACTATGACGCCATCCGGGCAGCGATCAATGACCGCACCAAACTCATCACGATCCAGCGCTCCAAGGGCTATGCCACCCGCCCCTCCTTCTCTGTGGAGCAGATCGGAGAACTGATCGCCTTCTGCAAATCCGTAAAACCGGATGTCAAGGTGATGGTCGATAACTGCTACGGCGAATTTGTAGAGCGGATAGAGCCTTCTGATCTGGGCGCGGATATGGTAGTGGGCAGCCTGATCAAAAATCCCGGCGGCGGTCTGGCTCCCATCGGCGGCTACATCTGCGGAACCAAAGAATGTGTGGAACGGTGCGCCTACCGTCTTTCCGCCCCCGGTCTTGGTCAGGAGGTCGGCGCCAATCTGGGATTGATGCCCGCCTTTTATCAGGGACTCTTCCTCTCCCCGACTGTGGTGGCCGGTGCGCTGAAGGGCGCAGTCTTTGCTGCCAACATCTATGAAGCGCTGGGCTTTTCCTGCGTTCCCAACGCCACAGAAAGCCGTCATGACATTATTCAGGCCGTCACTTTGGGCAGCCGTGAAGCAATGATGGCCTTCTGCCGCGGTATTCAGGCTGCCGCACCTGTGGACAGCTATGTGACTCCGGAGCCTTGGGCCATGCCCGGTTATGACAGTGAAGTCATCATGGCAGCGGGCGCCTTTGTGCAGGGCAGCAGCATTGAGCTTTCTGCCGATGGTCCTATCCGGGAGCCCTACGCAGTCTACTTCCAAGGCGGCCTCACTTGGTATCATGCCAAGCTCGGCATCCTGATGAGCCTGCAGAAGCTGGTGGAGGCGGGAATCGTAACGCTCCCCCGCGCGTAACAACCGTTTGACCGGTCTGTCAAATTAAAAAACACGGATTTCCAAAGGTTTTCCGGTTACAAGGAAGTATATTTTTCAATTAGGCGGTATAGCCCCGTTCAAGGGCTATGCCGTCTTTTCCTGTTTATCGGTTTCTTTTTGTTCCGTCTGCGGGTCAGTCGGCAAATGGATTTCTCCCACGAAGTTAAAGATAATATCCACTTTCTGAAAACGCTTGCCGTCTATCTTCTCCGGCGCATGGACAACGATTTTCTTTATAAACTCATTGACGATAGTGGGAGTTAATTCGGTTATTCCCACATACTTGCGGATAATGGCGGCGAAGCTGTCAAAATCTCTTTTATTCTGTTCGTAGGTATCGACTTCCTGTTGTTCTGCCTTTACCTTTTCCGTCAGCTCTTTTTGTTCTGCTTCATACTCTGCGGACAGCTTCAAAAATCGCTCATGGCTGATTGTGCCGTTGATGTCGTCCTCATAAATCCGCTTGAAAATCCGGTCAAGTTCTGCAATCCGTTTTCTTGCCTGCCTTACTTCACGCTGCTTGCGTTTCATATCCTTTTCCGCTTCATCAAACCGCTGTTTCTGTATCAGTTCCATAAAAGCAGTGATGTCCTCATAGAACATGGCAGTTACGGCAAATATCCGATTGAGAACGATTTTCCGCAGGACTTCTTCTCTGATGAAGTGTGCCGTACAATTTCCTGTATTGCTTTTATATCTTGCACAGCGGTAGTTGTCTTGTGAACCGTCAAAACTTTTGCAGGTAGCGAAGTGCAGTTTACTTCCACAATCCGCACAAAATACCAAGCCGGAAAACATTCCCTGCCGCTCTGCCTTTGTGGGGCGGCGTTTATTTGCCCTTAATTCCTGTACCCGTTCAAAGACAGCTTCCTCAACGATTGTGTCATGTGTATTGCGGAAAATCGCCTGCTGTTCCTTTGTGGTGGGAATACGCTTTTTCAACTTGTGGGATTTGGAATAGCTTTTGAAGTTTACCGTATGTCCGCAGTAGTCCATACGCTCCAAAACTGCTACAATCGTACTTTCATTCCAACTGTACGGATTATCGGGAAGTGATTTTCCTTTCTGCTTTGCATAATGGGCGCGTGTTGTCAGCACTTTATCAGCTTTCAAAATTTTTGCTATTTGCATATGATTAACTCCTATTAGGAAAACACACTGTCAAAGGGGTATGTAGCGGGGGTTAGCCCGCTACTGCGGGTTTTGTGGTGTTGATTTCAATGTATTCTGCTATGCGTCTAAATTCATCCGCAAACTTAAATC
>JAPFEH010000010.1 GCA_026169195.1 Dysosmobacter sp.
ATCCAAGACTGCTGAGACCTATTCCGAGGTCGTCGAAGGCATGCAGTTCGACCGCGGCTATATCACCCCCTACATGGCCACCGACATGGAGAAGATGGAAGCGGTTGTGGATGACGCTTATCTGCTCATCACCGATAAGAAGATCTCTGTGATTTCCGACATTCTGCCTCTGCTGGAGCAGCTGGTCCAGTCCGGCAAGAAGCTGGTCATCGTTGCCGAGGATGTGGAGGGCGAAGCTCTGAACACGCTGATCGTCAACCGTCTGCGCGGCACCCTGAACGTGGTGTGTGTGAAGGCTCCCGGCTTCGGCGACCGCCGCAAGGAAATGCTGCAGGATATCGCCACTTTGACCGGCGGCACTGTAATCAGCGAGGAAGTCGGTCTGGAGCTCAAGAGCACCGATCTCTCCATGCTGGGTCGTGCCCGTCAGGTAAAGGTCACCAAGGAGACCACCACCATCGTAGACGGCGCAGGCGATTCTCAGGCCATCCGTGACCGGGTTGCCCAGATCCGCTCTCAGATCGCCAATACCACCAGTGAGTATGACAAGGAGAAGCTGCAGGAGCGTCTGGCCAAGCTGGCCGGCGGCGTGGCTGTGATCAAGGTAGGCGCTGCTACCGAGACCGAGATGAAGGAGAAGAAGCTCCGCATCGAGGACGCCCTCAACGCTACCCGCGCTGCTGTGGAGGAAGGTGTTGTTGCCGGCGGCGGCACCATCTTCGTCAACGTGATTCCCGCGGTTGAGGCCCTGCTGAACACCGTGGAAGGCGACGAAAAGACCGGTGTCCGCATCGTTGCCAAGGCTCTGGAGGCCCCCATCCGTCAGATCGCTGCCAACGCCGGTCTGGACGGCTCCGTGATTCTGGAGAAGGTGCGCTCCTCCGGCAAGAACGGCTACGGCTTTGACGCCTACAAGGAGGAATACTGCGACATGGTCGCCTCCGGTATCATTGACCCCGCCAAGGTGACCCGCAGCGCTCTGGAGAACGCCGCTTCCGTCTCCGCCATGGTGCTGACCACGGAGTCTCTGGTGGCCGATAAGCCCGAGCCCCCCGCTGCCGCTCCCGCAGCCCCCGACATGGGCGGCATGTACTAAGAGATCGCCGATAACCCCTGAAATTGCTGGATTTTCTGTAAGTGGTGTGGCTGATTTACACCAAATTTACACCAATTCAGCGCTTGATAGGCAAAAAACACCCCGATACTCAAGTGAGTATCGGGGTGTTTTGCGTTAGGAAGAGCAGCCAGCCTTGTTGCCTTCTGTATCCAGAACAAATAAGTTCAGCAACGTCTCGCCCTCCTGCCTTTCCAAAACAAACCTGCCTATCTGCTCTCAATCATCTTTTAGGGATTACCCCCGACCAAAGAAATGCGCCGCTGATACAAAAAACGG
>JAPFEH010000024.1 GCA_026169195.1 Dysosmobacter sp.
AGATGCTAATGAAATGATCGATCGTTATATTTATTTCTACAACCATGAGCGTATCCAGTTAAAAACTGGAGTGGCACCGCTTACGCTGCGCCACTCCACTTAAAACTTCAATATTTTCCTATCAGGGGGCTTTTTGTGCTGCCCGTACAATCTGGGGCAGTACATCAAACGAGGTGGGTCCTTTTTGCTTCGGGCCGAAAGCCTTAACTTAATGTGACATTGCCGCTGCAGGCGATGGTTTTTGCGCGCATATTCGCTTTGTCGGCGGCATATGGTGATAGCGGTCTTACAGCATCTGCATAAAGGCGCGGGCTTCCGGAATCAAGGGAACCGTGGGATTCCAGACCAGACAGACCTGCGGTACAACTTCCACAGAATCCAAACGGCGGATGATCAAACGGGGATCCGTGTTGAGGGAGGCGGAGGTGAAGGGGGCGATGGCGATGCCGATACCGGCCTGCGCCCAGCTGAGTGAGGACTGGATCTCTCCGTTTTCACAGATGATGTGAGGCGTAAACCCCTGCTTGAGACAAAGACCGACCAGAACCTTCCGATACCGCTGGTGGATGACCAGAGGCTTTCCCTGCAGCTCTTTCAAGGGAATGGTCTGCTCGGCGTTGTTTCCGGTGTAGTAATGATCGAAAAACTGGGGAAGGGCAATGGCGGCGAAATAGTCGCTTTCCCCGTCTTTCAAAGCGGGGTGGTGGATGGGCATGGAACGGAATCCGGAGAGATTGAAGGGCTCCCGTACAAATCCGAATTCAATGGCGCCGTCATGAAGATCCTGCAGCACGGTATCTGTGCGGCCTTCGTGGACTTGGAAGTTCACGTAGGGATAGTCCCTGCAGAAGCGGGAGATGATATTGGGCAGCAGCTGATTATTGATCGACCCGATGGAGCCGATGCGCAGGGTGCATTCCTTGGAGTTGGAAAATTTGTGGAGATCTTCCGTGGTTTCCTGCAAAAAAGCAAGAACGACCTTGGCTCTTTCCTCTAACATGAGACCTTCCTGCGTGATTTCCAATCCGCGCTTGGTCCGGTTGAAAAGAGAAACGCCCAGCTCTTCTTCCAGAGCCTTGAGCTGCATGCTGAGAGGGGGCTGGGAAATGTTCAGCATCTGGGCAGCCTTGCTGACGCTGCCCATGCGGGCGATTTCCAGAAAATATTCCAGTTGTTTCAGCGTCATGGCAAATCACCTGATTTCTGAGAGTGTTTTAATATATATAAAAAATATGGATGCGAGAGAGGAAGCAAGAAAAAAGGTATTTGAAAGCGATGTGATGATGTGCTATGATTGTCACGAAGGTTAGATTCACGCTGCGTGCTCCATCAAAATGTGTCAAAAAACGACAAAAAACAATGGGTTTACCTGAAAAATGAAGAAGCTTACCAAAAAAATATGGTGATAAAAGAATGATATGCTGAAGATGGCGTATCCACCAAGGCTCTGAGCATTGAGATGGCAGCAGACGTGAAAAAGACCTGCATTTCCGGAGACACCGCTGTCTTAGAGGATGATTTTTTTAAGTATAGCACATAGCGGAAGAATTTGCTATACGCAATTAAAAAAAGACAGACAGAGCAGAACACAAAGGAGATGTTAAGACAACAACGGGAGAAAAGAGGAGGAAGATTATGGCTCACGAAGAAACGACCACAAAGAAAACATACTTTCAGCAGCAGAACATTGAGTTTTCCTTTGACCGCATTGTGATCAAGGGCCTCAGCGGCATGGCGGCAGGCCTGTTCGCCTCGCTGCTGATCGGTACGATTCTGGGTACATTGGGGACCTTCATTCCCGGCGCGGCCGGCGCGTTCCTTGCAGATGTTTCCGCGCAGACAAAAGTGGTTCAGGGCGCCGCAATGGCCATGGCAATCGGCTATGCGGTGAAAGCGGACCCCTACATCCTGTATTCTTTGGCGACTGTCGGTCTGGTGGCAAACAGCCTCGGCGGCGCCGGCGGCCCTCTGGCTGTGTATTTTGTCTCCATGGTGGCCATTTTCTTTGGCAAGCTGGTCTCCAAGCGGACCCCGGTTGACCTGATCGTAACGCCTACGGTGGTCATCTGCGGTGGTATGCTGGTTGCAAACCTGATTGCTCCCCCCATTGGCGCCTTTGCCACATGGCTGGGCAATATCATCAATCTGGCCACGATGGCGCAGCCCTTTGTGATGGGCGTCCTCGTCTCCGTTGTGGTGGGCGTGATCCTGACGCTTCCCATCAGCTCTGCCGCTATCTGCGCAGGTCTGGGACTGGTCGGTCTGGCCGGCGGCGCTGCCGTTGCCGGATGCTGTGCCCAGATGGTGGGCTTCGCCGTCTGCTCTTATCGTGAAAACAAGATCAACGGTTTGACTTCCATCGGACTTGGTACCTCCATGCTGCTGGTTCCCAATCTGATGCAAAAGCCGATTTTGTGGGTGCCGCCTACGCTGACGGCTGCCATCACCGGCCCC
Organism: Dysosmobacter sp.; assembly: GCA_026169195.1. GTDB lineage: Bacteria > Bacillota > Clostridia > Oscillospirales > Oscillospiraceae > Oscillibacter. The sequence goes on from JAPFEH010000024.1 coordinate 2,455, forward strand.
ATCGCCACCTGTCTTTTCAAGCTGGAGATGAACGGCGCGCCGATCTCCTCCGGCATGGGCACCTCCGGTCTGGTAGGCCCCATCGGAGTGGTCACCGGCTGGCTCAATCCCAGCGAGGCTGCTTTGAGCTACGGCGCGGTCGCCGCGCAGCCCGGCGCGATGGATTGGATCGGCATGATCCTGATTTGCTTCGTGCTGCCCGCCATTCTGGCTTGGGTCATCTCCGAGTTTGTGCGCAAGAAGGGTTGGATCAAGGAAGGCGACTATCAGCTGGTCTGAGTGCTGAAATGACAATCTATAGCATGACGTGATCCCGACGGATCCCGAACGGATATAGATCATACCCGGGGTGCCTGTCGGAGGACGGGCGCCCCGGCTCCACGTTCTTTTAACGGTTTGCAGGTTATCCTGTGATCGCAATATGAGCAATTCATTTTGAAAGGGGTTTTTTTCATGGCTACCATCATTATTAAGAACATCGGTGATATTCTGAGCGGTAATATCGCAAAGCCTGTCGCTGAGGGAAACACCATTGTGGTGGTTGACGGCAAGATCTCCGCCATCGGCGGCGAGGAAGTAGCCGCCGGCGTGAAGGCTGACAAGGTCATTGATGCGGCAGGCGCTACGGTGGCTCCCGGCCTGTTTGATACCCATGTTCATGTTTCTGTGGGTGACTATGGCCACCGTCAGAAGGCAGTGGGCTTCATTGAAGCGGAGCTCAACGGCGGTGTCACCACCGTGATCTCTGCCGGCGAGTGCCATATGCCCGGCCGCCCCAAGGATCCCGTGGGGACCAAGTGCATGGCGATCTTCACCCACAAGTCCTTTGAGAACGCCCGTCCTGCCGGCGTCAAGGTCCATGGCGGCGCTGTCATTCTGGAAAAGGGCCTGACGGAAAAGGATTTCGAGGAGATGAAGGAGCAGGGCCTGTGGATCGTAGGCGAGGTTGGCCTCGGCAGCGTGAAGCAGCCTGAGGATGCGGCTCCCATGGTGGAGTGGGCACACAAGAACGGCTTCAAGGTCCAGATGCACACCGGCGGTACCTCGATCCCCGGCTCCTCCACTGTGACGGCAGAGCAGGTCATGGCAACCAAGCCGGATGTGATCTCCCACATCAACGGCGGTCCCACCGCAGTTCCCCTGCATGAAGTGGACAAGCTGATGGATGAGACGGACTTTGCCATGGAGATCGTTCAGTGCGGCAACCCCAAGGTCACCGACTATGTAGCCCGCCGTGCCACGGAAAAGGGCCAGCTGGGCCGCATCATCTTCGGCAATGACGCACCCTCCGGTACGGGCATCATTCCTCTGGGCATCCTGCGCAACATCTGTCAGGTGTCCTCTGTCTCCGGTGTTCCCGGCGCCACGGCTGTCTGCATGGCCACCGGCAATGCCGCAAAGGTCTACGGTCTGAATACCGGCATGATCGAAGTGGGCCGCGAGGCAGACCTGCTGTTTATGGATGCCCCCATGGGTTCTGTTGCCACGACTGCCGCTGAGGCCTTTGAGTGCGGCGATATCCCCGGCATCAGCATCGTGATGATCGACGGTGAAGTCAAGGTCACCAAGAGCAAGAATACGCCTCCCTGCAAGCGTGCTGCCAAGGTCATCTGATCGATCGTACATTGACGCGTCTCCCGCTTCCGGATATCCGGGAGCGGGAGATCAAAGAAAAGTAAGGAGGCAAATGCCGTGGTGATTGTCAACCAAGACGCTTGCAAGGGCTGTACCCTGTGCGAGAAAAACTGCCCCCTGGACGCGGTCCATATCGTGGACCGGAAGGCGGTCGTCGACGAAGAGAAGTGCGCTGAGTGCGGGATCTGCACCCGTGTTTGCAAGTTCGGCGCCATTGAGCGCCCGCAGGCATCTCCGGAGCAGAGCGTGATCTGTTCCTCCTGTCCGGTCCAGTGTCATGTTCCTGTGGGACATACCGGCGCCTGCAAGCGCTATACCAATGAAAACGGAAAACTGGTCCGCAACCGCAGACTGGTGATGCACAATGACGCCATTACCTATCCGGATCCCAAGCTGAACGGTCCTGTGGTCACCGCTGTTGGCGCAGGCACCAATTATCCCTGCATCCGGCCCGCTCCCCATATTGTTTCCGATGTGCGGGACGGTGTGGAAGTGGTCACCGTTGTAACAGAAGCCCCGCTGAGCTACTCTGCCGTTACCGTGAAGCTGGACACCAATACCTATATCGGTGAAGAAGGCGATCCCGTTTACCGCGGCGGCAAGGTGGTGAGTATGGTTGCCACCGAGGAGTACGGCTCCAAGATGATCGACGTGGGCGGAGCCAACCGCCTGACCGGCGCTGACGGCTTTACCGTGGCCCGCACCATTGTGGAACTGGCCAACGGCGAAGAGGTGGATCTGGGCGTCAAGACCAAAGACGGCATGATTAAGCTGACCGTGCAGGCCGGCAAGGCGCCGGTAATCAACGGCGTTGTGGAGTCGAAGATGCGGATCGGCTGCGGTTCCGCGACCGTGGGACTGTTTGCCAAGAAGATGAAGGAAGCGGTGGACGAGGTCATTGTCATTGACCATCATGTCGTGGGCCTGTTTACCGAGCATCTGGCCGGTGCTGAGGTGGGCATGGAATGGAGCGGCGTGGTTCCCAATGCAACCAAGTCCTCCCGCGGCCGTTATTTCGGCGAGCATGGCACCGGCATCGGCGGCACCACCATTGCCACGCCCAGAGACGCCATCAAGAGCGTGGATATGACGCGGGGCAAGGCCGGTATGCAGATTCTGGTCACCAATACCACCGGACAGATCCGGGCACTCTTTGAGGTGCAGGCTGACGGTGATGTCAAAGAAATTCCCATGACGGAAAAAGCGGAAGCACTGGCGCAGGATATTACGGATAACTGCGAGACCTCGCTGACCTCGGTGCTGTATCGCGGCGGTACCGGCGGCAGTGCCCGCGGCGGCGTGTGCAGCAGGCCTGTGGCGATTACCAAGGCGGTCCATGAGGGCAAGGCGGTTCTGACCATCGGCGGCGCTCCGGCGTTTGTGCTTCCCGGCGGCGGCATCAACTTTATGGTGGATGCCGGCAAGGTGGTGGATCACGGGTTCACGTGGGTCCCGACGCCTGCCACGGTGGCTCCGGTGGAGTATACCATGACCCGTGCGGACTATGAAGCCATCGGCGGTCATATGGATTGCATCAAGCCGGTCTCTCAGCTGAAGGAAGAGCTGAACGGGTAATTCGATGGAACAGGACTTCATGCGGGTTTTGGCGCCCGGCCGGATCTTCTTTGATTACGGTCCGGTCTCCATGGTTGTTACGGTCATCCGCGACGGCCGGGAGGATACGGAACTGTGCAGGGAAGGGTTTGACGTCATCGCTGCCTGTCTGAACGAGCTTCGCCCCGCACTGGAGGAACTTCGGAAATATCCGCCGCAGGTGAGGGCGGAAAAGCTGCGGGGACCGGGACTGGTGATGGCGCAGGCCGTCTTGGCCACGGGAGACCCTTGGCTGACGCCGATGGCGGCGGTGGCCGGTACGATATCGGATGCTGTGGCGGATCATTTATACCAACGGGGCGCTGAAAAGGTAGCGACCAGCAATGGCGGTGATGTTGCCCTGCGGCTTGGGTCCGGCGAACACCTGAATCTGGGGATCTGCCGTGATTTGAGCCAAAAAGGTGTGGATCTGGTGGTGCGGCTGACTCCGGAAAAGGGGATCGGCGGCGTGGCCACCAGCGGCCTCGGGGGCAGGAGCTTTACCACCGGCATTGCCAGCGGTGTGACCGTGTTTTCCAAGCGCTGCGCGGAAGCGGATGCGTTGGCTACGCTTTTGGCAGACCGCTCCTATCTGGAGCTTCCGGAGGTACATACCTGTCTTGCCGGAGAACTGGATCCCGACAGTGATATTGCGGATTTGAACGTTGTGACCCATGTAGAGCCGCTGAGTGAGATACAAAAACGCCGGAGTCTGGATCAGGTTCTGGCTGAGGCGGAGCGGCAGTTCCGCCGGGGCGGTTTGATCGCCTGTATTGCAACCGTGCAGGGAATGACCTGCACATATGACCCTTATTCTGTTCTGACTGATTGAGTACTCAATCATCTCAAATTAAAATTCTAGGAGGAATTCATCATGAAAGAGCCGAAAATTCGTAAAATCGTAACCAACGTTGAAGAAGTTTTTCTGGAGGGCGGCGCCGATATGCCCGTGGAGACCAACAGCGGCCGGAAGTCCATCAAGACCGTTTCTGTTGCCGCCGTGATCAAGAACCCCTATGCCGGCCAGTGGCAGGAGGATCTGAGCGAGCTGACCGAGTACGGTGAATATCTGGGCGACCTGCTGGCCCGCAAGGGCGCCGAGATTCTGGGCGCTGAGAATGTGGAGACCTACGGCAAGGGCTGCATCGTGGGTGTCAACGGCGAGCTGGAGCATTCCTCTGCCATGCTGCATCCCAAGGCCGGCAAGCCCATCCGCGCTGCCATCGGCGGCGGAAAGTCCATCATCCCCTCCAACGAGAAGGTGGGCGGCGTCGGCGCAAGTCTGGACATCTCCCTGCACTTCAAGGATGCTGCGTTCGTTCGGACTCATTACGGCTCCTGCGAGATCCGGGTTCCCGATGCTCCCAGAGCTGACGAGATCATCATGGCTGTGGTTCTGGCCGATGCCGGCCGTCCCCATGCTCTGGTGAACGGTCAGGGTCGTATCGGCGGCCTGCAGAAGTGGGAAGCCAAGTGCGAGGACGGCAACCGCTGATCCGCCGCTGAATTAGAAGGTATCAGGTAGAATGGGGCCCCTCCCACCGTCCTCCGCGACGTTCGGAGGGGCCCTTACTTATTGGAAGAAGCCCACCAAAGCTTGCACGGAGCCGCCTGCGGACGGCTTGCTGAGACCAAGTGAAACGGGCCGTTGGGAATGCCGGGATATTCCGGATAGAATGCGCGGTGTTCCCAACGGCCTGAGGCCTTTGGAAATATTAAGATAGAATGGAGCGAATCGATCATGAAAATTGGATTTATCGGCCTTGGCCGTATGGGAAAGCACATGGCAACCAACGTGGTCAAAGCCGGATTTGAGACGTACGTCAACGATCTGGTTCCCGCGCTGGTGGAGCAGCTGACAGAGCTGGGCGCAAAGAGCTGCGCCACCAATCAGGAGCTGGCTGCCGCGGTCGATGTGGCCTTCACCATGCTGCCCAACGGCGCCATTGTGGAGAGCGTGATGTGCGGTCCCGAAGGAGTTCTGGCGGCCTGCAAGCCCGGAACCATCATTGTGGATATGTCCTCCGTGGCGCCTGCCACGACCCAGAAAATGGCGGAGATCGCCGCCAAAAACGGCGTGAAGTATATCGACGCCCCTGTCAGCGGCGGCACTGCCGGCGCGGAAGCGGGGACCCTCACCATCATGGTGGGCGCGGAGAAGGAGACCTTTGAGAAGGTAAAGCCTGTGCTGGAGGCCATCGGCAAACGCATTTACCACATCGGCGGCGTGGGCATGGGCGATGCCATGAAGATCGTCAACAACATGCTGCTGGGCGCCAACATGGCCTCTCTTGCTGAGGCGCTGGTGCTGGGCGCCAAGTGCGGCCTCTCTCCCGATACCATGTACGATATCATCAGCACCTCCTCCGGCAACAGCTATGCGCTGACCGCCAAGATGAAAAAGTTTATTATGGCGGACGCCTATGAGCCGGGCTTTGCCATGGATGTGCAGTACAAGGATCTGACGTTGGCGCAGGAGGCCAGCCGGACCACCCGTACCCCCATCCCCATGACCAACACCTGTATTTCCATTTTTGAGCAGGCGCGGGCTGCGGGCCATGGCGGCGAGGACATGTCTGCCGTCATCAAGATCTGGGAGGATCTGACCGGCGCCAAGATCACCGGTACCGGAAAATAACATTCCCCTTTGATGAAGAAAGGAGAAGAGCATGAAGCCTTTTGACTTTTACGCACCATCCACCGTAGAAGAGACCCTTGCTTTGCTGGACCAATATCAAAACAGCGTGGCGCTCATTGCCGGCGGTACGGATCTGACGCTGGAACTGAACGAGCGCAAGGCATCTCCGGCTGTGGTGATCGACTTGAAGCCGGTCAGGGAGCTGGATTATATCCGCGTGGAAAACGGCCGCTTCCGCATCGGTTCCATGACGACCCATGCAAGTCTGGCCGGGAACGAAATGATTCGACAGCATGTCCGCCTTCTCCATGACGCCACCCGTCAGGTGGGGTCTCCCCAGATCCGGAATCTGGGAACCATCGGCGGTAATATTGCCCAGTCCTCTGTGGCAGGCGACGGTCTGGCTGCCTGCGTGGCGCTGAACGCGGATGTAACGCTGCGCAGCGTCCGTGGTGAGCGGACCATGAATATCAATGATTTTCTGACGGGCGAAGGCGTTCAGAAGCGGAACAGTCTGGCGGCAGATGAGCTGTTGACAGAGATCTCCTTCCCGGTACCGGATCCAAAGCATACCGCCACGGCCTTTTACAAGCTGGCAAAGCGAAAGTCTCTGGCCATCAGCGTCATTGCCGGATGTCTGGTGGTGACGGTGGATGATGACGGGATCTGTACGGCGGCTTCCATGCGGGCCGGCGCTCTGGGGCGGTACCCCATGCGCTTTGAGGGTGCTGAGGCATATCTGGTGGGAAAGAAGCTCACCTATAATACCATGCTGGAGACCCTTCCCATGATGCACGATCAGGTTTTGGAAGCAAACCGCTCCCGCCCGTGGTCCGTGTTTTACAAAAAGGAAGGCGTACAGGGCGTTTTCAAGAAACTGTTTGCGGATGTTCTGGGTCAGCTGGGACTTGAGGAGGTGCAGGCATGAATAAGATCACCGTACATTGTACCGTAAACCACAAGCCCGTGGTGGTGGAGACCGAGCCCAACAAGCGGCTTTTGGATCTGCTGCGGGAGGATCTGGGACTGACCAGTGTCAAAGAGGGCTGCAGTGAAGGAGAGTGCGGCGCCTGCACCGTGATTTTTAACGGGGATCCGGTCACCAGCTGCTGTATGCTGGCAGGTCAGGCAGAGGGTGCCGACATCATCACGCTGGAGGGCATCAGCGTGGACGGAAAGCCGGATCTGGTGCAGCAGGCCTATATGGAATCCGGCGCTGTGCAGTGCGGTTTCTGCATTCCCGGCATGATTCTGGTAACAGAAGCGCTGCTTGCAAAGAATCCGAACCCCACACGGGAGGAGGCGAAGCAGGCTCTCAGCGGCAACTTGTGCCGCTGTACCGGATATACCAAGATTGTAGATGCTGTGCTGCTGGCCGCTGAAAAGATGAGAGGGGAGGCGTCCAGATGAAAGAGTATGCTGTGCTGGCGCAGGACCATGTCAAGGTCGATGCGTTGGAAAAAGTCATGGGTACGGCCAAGTATGCGGCAGACTATCAAATGCCGAATATGCTGTACGGCGGCGTGTTCCGCAGTATCGTGCCCCACGCTTACATCAAAAAATTAGATCTGGAAAAGGCACGGGCGCTGCCCGGTGTGGCCTGTGTGCTGGATCACACCGCCATCCCCGGCAAAAACCGGTTTGGCATCATCTTCAAGGATGAGCCGTGTCTGGTGGACGACAAGGTGCGCCGTTATGGCGATGCCATTGCCGTGGTAGCCGCCGAGACGCAGGAGCTGGTGCAGGAGGCACTGGATCTGATCGAGGTGGAATATGAAGAGCTGGAGGCGGTCTCCACCTTCGAGCGGGCCATGGAGGAGGACTCCCCCAAGGTTCATGGCGATACCAATGTCAACGTGACCAAGCATCTGGAATACGGCAATGTGGACGAGGCGTGGGAAACCTGCGATGTAATCGTGGAAAACACCTATTCCACCCACATTCTCTCCCATATGTTCATCGAGCCGGACGCAGGTCTTGCTTATCTGGACGAACAGGGGATCATGAATGTGATCGCCTCCACCCAGAATCCCCACTATGACCGCAATGAAGTAGCGGCCCTTCTGGGAGTGCCCCAGAACCGGGTTCGTGTCAAGCAGGCCACCACGGGCGGCGGATTTGGCGGAAAGCTGGACATCAGCGTACAGCTGCACTGCGCGCTGCTGGCGCTGTATACCAAGCGGCCGGTCAAAATGGTCCGTTCCCGCACGGAGTCCACGATGGTCTCCTCCAAGCGCCATCCCATGACCATGAAGTGCAAGACCGGCGCCACCAAGGATGGAAAGCTGGTGGCGGTGGACTGCTACATGACCTGTGATGCCGGCGCATACAGCTCCTATGCCCCCGCGGTCATCGGCCGCGCGCCGGTGCATATCGTAGGCCCCTATGACTGTCCCAATGTCCGCTGCCATGCGGTGTTTGCGTACACCAACAATCCCATGTGCGGCGCGTTCCGGGGATTTGGCGTGCCACAGGCTGCTGTTTGCCATGAAGGACAGATGAACGCGCTGGCAAAGGCGCTCCACATGGATCCGCTGGAGATCCGGATGATCAATGCCCATCATGTGGGCTCTGTGATCCCCACCGGACAGGAACTGACAGAGAGCGTGGGCTTCATGGATACCTTGAAGCAGGCCCGTGACAAGGCTGCCGAGGTCATGCCGGAGGCACTGGAGCGGCTGAAACCAGAATAAGGGAGGAGCGATGATATGAAGAGAAGAGGAACAGGCGTCGGCTGCATGTTTTACGGCGTCGGCAACACCGGCCTTCCCAATCCCGCTGCCGCGTTTGTGCAGGTTTTGGGAGATACCAGCGTTCATGTGACCGTGGGCGCGGCGGACATCGGGCAGGGCTCCTCCACCATGGCGGCTTCTGTGGCTGCGGAGACGCTGGGCCTGAACTATGAAGATATCCATGTGGTCTGGGCGGACACCATGTATGCTCCGGAGGGCGGAGCAACATCCGCCAGCCGCCAGACCTTCATCACCGGCAATGCGGTGAAAAATGCCTGCACGCAGGCACTGGGTGAGCTCAAGCGCACAGCGTCCGAGGAGCTGAATGTCCCTGAGGAGGATCTGATCTTCCGCGACCGTGAGATTTACAGCGGAAAGGATGACAGCATCCGGATGACCTATCCCGCGCTCATGGCGGCGATGGGCAAGAAAGGCCGTCTGGCGGTGGGCGCCGGATACTACAATCCCAAGACCACCTATCTGGATCCCAAGGATATGTCCGGCGTCCCCTATGAGCTGTATTCCTATGCCACCTGTATTCTGGAGGTGGAAGTGGATACCGATACCGGCGAGGTGACGCTGCTGAAAGCCGTCTCCGCACACGACGTGGGCACGCCCATCGGTATCAAGATGGTCGAGGGCCAGATCGAGGGCGGCACCGCCATGGGCACGGGCTTTGTCATCAGCGAGAAGATCGACATTGATCCGAAAACGCTGGCCATCAAAAACCCCACCTTGTCCAAATATATCATCGAGACCAGCATGGATGTGCCGGTGGTATATCCCATTGTGGTGAGCAGTGAGGGCGAGGCGGGTCCCTTCGGCGCCAAGGGCGTGGGTGAACCTGCGCTGATCCCCAGCATTCCCGCCACGGTGGCTGCCATCAATGACGCGCTGGGCACGGATTTCACCTCGACCCCCATCTTCCCGGCGGACATCGTCAAAGCGTGGAAGGAGCGGGAGGCTGCCGCAAAGTAAGGCGGCTCCGCAGATACAGCACTCTCCCGGATGCCCGTGCCTTGCCGGAAGGCGGGCGCGGGTATCCGGAGAATGGAAGAAATGTTTGAAAATGGAGTGAGGCAGCTCTATGAACTGTGTTGAAAGATATCTTGCAAAAGCCGCCGGTGTGGCGGAAACTACGGCCGGGCAGGACCTTTCCTGCAAGGTGAGCTATGTGGCGGCTCATGATGTAACCGCTCCCATTGCCATTGATATGTTCCGCAGGATCGGCGTGAAAAAAGTGTTCGATCCGGATCGGGTGGCACTGATTGTGGATCACATTTACCCCGCCAATTCGGAGAAGGCCCGCAATAATGTGTGGGCAATGAAGGACTTTGCGGATGAGTTCGGCGTGCATCTTTACCATCGGGGTGAGGGCGTCATCCATCAGCTGATGTATGAAAAGCATCGGGCACAGCCCGGCGAACTGGTGGTCATTGCGGATTCCCATACGGGAACCTGCGGTGGCTACGGCGCTGTGGGCGTGGGCGTCGGCTCCACCGAGCTGGCGGCCGCCATGGCTACCGGACGGTTGGATCTGGAGGTCCCGCAGGTCATTCAGATCTATCTGACGGGCAAGCGGCGGTCCAATGTCTTTGGCAAGGACCTGATTTTGTACTTGGGAAGCTTGTTCGGCACCGACTATCTGGTGGATCGGGCAATGGTCTTTACCGGACCCGGCATCGAGGACCTGTCGGTTGCGGAGCGGATGACCGTGTGCAACATGGGCATTGAACTGGGTGCCATGATCACCCTGTTCGGCACCGTTGAAAAGGAGCCGGATACGCTGGAGGTCAAGGAGATCGACCTTGGCAGTCTGGAGCCGCAGATCGCCCGCCCGTTCTCTCCGGCCAATGTAGTCCCTGTGCGGGAAGTGGCGGGTACCCCTGTCACGCAGGTCGTGGTAGGCTCCTGCACCAACGGCCGTCTCAATGATATGGAGCAGGTGGCAAAGGCCTTTGAGGGAAAGCATGTGCACCCTGACGTCAATACGCTGGTGGTGCCGGCATCCAAAGAAATTCTGGATGAGATGGAACGGCGGGGCTGGTGCAGGATCATCCGCGACGCCGGCGCTACGGTGCTGAATCCCGGCTGCGGCTCCTGCTTCGGCGCCCATGAGGGTCTGACCAGTGAGCGGGACACGGTGGTCTCCACCACCAACCGGAACTTCCCGGGCCGTATGGGCAGCATGAAGGCAAAGATCTATCTGGCGTCGCCCGCCACGGCAGCCGCAACGGCGCTGGCAGGCAAAATCACGGTACCCGGGGAGGAATGAAGCATGGAGATCATCAAAGGCAAGGTCATCGTCTTGGGAGACGATGTGGATACAGACCAGATCCTTCCCGGCTATGCCATGGCAGAGCCCTATGACCAGTTGGGGAACTTCGCGATGGCAGGTCTGGCGGGGCTGGATTTCAAGTCGGTTTATGAACCGGGCAGCATCATTGTGGCAGGCCGCAACTTTGGCTGCGGTTCCTCCCGGGAACAGGCCCCCATCGCCCTGCATCAATTGGGCGTCTCGCTGGTCATGGCAAAGGGATTTGCGCGGATCTTCCGCCGCAATGCCATCAACATCGGGCTTCCGGTTTGGGCGGCTGACATCGCTGACCGGCTGAAAACGGGCGATTTGGCAGAAGTTGACTTGGAGAAGGGCACCGTTGCCGTCAATGGTACGGTTTATGAATTTACCCCCATGGCGCCGACGGTTTTGAAGACGCTGGAATATGGCGGACTGATCCCACGCGTTCGCGCGGAACTGGGGATTGAATAAGGAGAATATCATGCAGGAAAGAACCAAAAAAATCATTAAAGAAGACATTGAGACCATCCGAGCCTATGCGGACTGTTTCGGTGTGGAAATGCCCGATTTGGATGAAAACGGAGAGGTCGTGGGACTTCCCGGACCGTATCCCCGTGAGGTGGCCGGTGTGGTCCGCAGCGGCTACCGGATCTATGAGCTGGGACAGAAGGCGCTGGAAACCGGCATTCCCTGCCTGAACCCCATTCTGGGCCGCAATACCGCCGAGGAGACATGGAAAGAGTCCTGCGACATCTATAAGTACGCAGACATGTACAATGACACCATTTTCCAGTTTGTCCACTCCGAGGCTACCCGCCACATTGACCCCCTGAAGGGTCGGGAGCTGATCGAGCAGTCCCGCGGCAAGGGCGGCATCACCCCCAAGGGGGAGCGGGAGTTCATCCAGATGGGCGGCGGCGCCAAGCATCCGGTGCGGATCAATGCCACCGGCGATACCGCGCATATCAACATCCTCAATGCCCTGATCGCCGGCTTTGACGGCACCGACATCGGCCCCGTGATCCATGTGCATTTCGGCGGCCGCGGCATTCATGATTTCCGCACGAAGGTGGTCAACGGCTACAAGGCCATCCAGATCTGCGGTGAAAACAACATTTTCGCCCAGTTGGATACCCACAAGCACATCAACAACATCGGCGGCACCGACGGCATGGCGATTGCCATGTGCCTGCTGTCCGAGGGTCTGGCGGTTCACGGCGGGCTGGATTTCCGGCTGAGCGGCATCCAGATGAATGTAGGCGGCGTGAACCTGTACCGCGACTTGGCGATCATGCGGGCATTCCGGCATAACATGCTCTCCAAGAGCCTGATCGTGGTGCCGGAGACCTTCCAGAATCCTCCTGCCAACCTGATCGCAGAGCAGGCGCACTTTGCCCGCATGGCCATTGCGGCCAAGCTGGGCGGCGCCAACTTCTACCGGCCCAAGGCCGCCGAGTCCGTGGGCATTCCCACCGGCGACTCCATGGGTCAGGCTGTCTGGGCCAGCGAGGACGTGTTCCGCCGCACCTATAACCCCGGCATCGAGTCTCCCAAGATCGACGAGTACGAGGCCATGATGATGGACGAGGCGTTTGCTGTGCTGGAGGCTGTCCTGCATCTGCCTGCCCACACCCTGAAGCCTGGCTGCCTGACGGAAGAATTCTGGAAGCAGTGGACGGATCAGGAATTGATCGACATGATCGTAGAGGGCGGCAAAAGCGGCATGATGGATACGCCCCGAGCCGGCGGCTGGGATCTGAAGCGGTTTGTCAAGACCAATCGGGATCCTGACGGCATCACCCGTTATGTGGAAGGCTATACACCGCTGGGTGTGGATGCCTCCCGCTGCCCCATCACCAAGGAGCACGTGACCGTCCACATTGAAAAACCGCCTACCCGTAAGGAAAAGATCGTGCTGGCCACCGTGGGCGCGGACGCCCATGTCAACGGCATCAACCTCATTCGGGAGGCATTTCAGGATGCAGGGTTCGACGTGGTGTTCCTGCGCGGCATGAACCTGCCTGAGACGGTCGCCGAGGTGGCTGCGGAGGCCAAGGCCGACGCCATCGGCGTCAGCAACCTGCTGGGTCTGGGCGGCACGTTGTTCCCCCGTGTGGAAAAGCGTCTGGAGGAACTGGGCCTGCGGGATAAGATGGTGGTCTGGGCCGGCGGCCGGATCGCGGAAAAGGAAGAGGAGCATAAGTATTACGAGGAAAAAATCAAGAACGAGGGCGTCGGCTTCCTTGGCGTGGACGCGTTCTTTGGTCCTGACTCTACCCCTGAGCAGTGTGTGGCGGAAATCACCCGGCTGATCGAGGCAAAGCAGGGAACATAACCTGACAGGACGGAAAGGAGTTTTCAACATGGATCAGTTTCGAATCCCCTGCGTGATTATGCGCGCAGGTACCAGCAAGGGCATCTTTTTGAAGGAAAATGACCTGCCCGCCCCCGGCCCCGCGCGAGACAAGGTCATTCTGAACATTTTCGGCTCTCCCGATAAGCGTCAGATCGACGGACTGGCGGGCGCAGACCCCCTGACCAGCAAGCTGGCGATCATCGGCCCCGGCTCTGTGCCCGGCGCCGATGTGGACTATACTTTTGCGCAGGTGTCCATCACCGACGCCAAGGTGGACTGGAACGGCAACTGCGGCAATATTTCCTCCGGTGTGGCGCCGTTCGCCATCGACGAGTCCATCGTCCGCTGCCATGAGGGGCTGAATGAAGTGACCATCTGGCAGACCAACACCCGGAAAATGATGAAGTCCTATGTGCTGGTGGAAAACGGCAAGGCAAAGGTCACCGGTGACGCGGAGATCGCCGGTGTGCCCGGAACGGCCGCTCCCATCCAGATGGATATGTCCGGCACCGCCGGCGCCGCCACCGGAAAGCTTCTGCCCACCGGCAACGTGGTCGATACCATTGAGACCAGCCGCGGCCCCATTGAGGCTTCCATCGTGGACTGCGCCAACCCTGTGATTTTTGTCCGCGCCGAGAGCGTGGGCATGAAGGGCACCGAAAGTCAGGAGGAGATCGACGGCAACGCCGAGCTGCTGAAGTATCTGGAAGAGATCCGCGGCATCGCCTGCGTGAAATGCGGGATGGCGAAGGATCTGGAGGATGCCACCAAAAACAGCCCCGCGTTCCCGATGGTCGCCTTCATCACCGAGGCGCAGGATTATTACTATCCTCCGGAGAACAAGACCATCAAAAAGGAAGAGGTGGATCTGGTTTCCCGCCTGATGTTCATGCAGGTGCTGCACAAGACTTATGCCGGCACCGCCACCGTCTGCACCGGCGTGGCAGCCAAGATCAAAGGGACGTTGGTCAATCAGGCGCTGCACAACGACAATCCGCCTGAGCTGGTGCGGATCGGTCATCCTGCGGGCATGATCCCCTGCTATTCCGAGGTGGATGAAACCAACACGGTCAAGAAGGCCGCCATCGTCCGTACGGCCCGCCGCTTGATGGAGGGCTACGCGCTGCTGGAAAAGGCGCGCTTCGAGTAATCCGGTCAACCGGACTTGTCCCGAAGCTGTTCAGGCTTCGGGACAGAGAGCAAGAGGGGATATCTATGCTGGCAAATATTCTGGTATATGATGTGGGCAGCACCTACACCAAGGCGGCGGCGTTCCGGCTGGATCACGGAACCTTCACGTTTTTGGGTCGGGGTCAGTCGCCTACCACGCTGGAAAACATTCTGGACGGCGCCGGAAAGGCGGAAGCGGCGATCCGCGCGCAGGGCGTGGAATTTGACGAAAGCATGAAGCGGTACAGCTCCTGCAGTGCCGCCGGCGGCCTGCGGATGGTGGCGCTGGGATATATGCCCAGAGTGACCGCCAAGGCGGCGAAAGAGGTGGCCATGACGGCCGGCGCCCGTGTGATGCAGGTGGTGTCTGCGGACGAGCCGCTTTCCTACCGGCAGGAGGTGCTGCTGGAGATCAATCCGGACATCATCCTGCTCTCCGGCGGGACAGACGGCGGAGATGAGAGCTGTGTGCTGGAAAACGCCGATATGATCTGCGAGCTCCACACCAAGGCTACCGTCATTATCGCCTGCAACAAATACGCCCAGCGGGCGGTGGCGGAAAAATTCGGAAAAGCCGGCGTGAACTACGTTCGGGTGCCCAACATCATGCCCACCATTCATGAATTGAATGTGAAGCCTGCGCGGGAGGCCATCCACGAGCAGTTCATCAAGCAGATCACCCGGGCCAAAGGATTGCTGGATTTCCGGGATACCTTGGCGGATCACACGGTGGTGCCGACGCCCGGCGCTGTGCTGCTGGCCAGTGAACTGCTGGCAAAGGGCACCTATGAAGAGGAAGGGACCGGTTCTTTGATTTTGGTGGATATCGGCGGTGCGACGTCGGATATCCATTCCGCTCTGCCGGAGCTGGAAAAGCTGTCCATCGAAGAGCGGGGACTGGTCATCAACAATGAAAAGCAGTTTTCCTACCGGACGGTGGAGGGAAATCTGGGCCTGCGGGTCAGCGCCACCGGAATTCCGGACGCAGTGGGACCGAAGGCCATCCTCCGTGCCATGGATCTGGAGAATGAGCTGACACCTGAGGATGTGCTGGATTTTGCCCAGAAGCTGGAGGATCAGCCGGATTATATTCCGCAGGGTGAGGTGGAGCAGTCCTTGGAGCGGGCAATGGCAGCGTGTGCCATCCAGACGGCTTTGCGGCGCCATGCCGGACACTACATCGAAAAGGCAGATCCCATTATGGGCCTCATGGCCGGTGCGGCTGTGGGAAGAGATCTGCGGAACGTGACCCGGGTGCTTTGTGTGGGCGGTATTTTTGTCCATTCAGATCCGGAGAAGGCGGCCGATATGGTGCGCCGCAGCTTTGCGGATCCCGGAATCTCTCTGCTGCCCCTGTACGAGCCGCAGGTTATTTTAGACCGGAGCTATCTGCTCTATGCCATGGGCGTTTTGGGAAAACATTATCCCGATGCCGCTCTGCGGTTTTTGAAAACCTATGTGGGCGGAGACGCCGCCCCGACCAATCAAAAATAATCATTGATAAATAGGAGATTGACATGATGAACGGACCTCAGAAGATGCGGGAACTGTTTGCCGCAAAGAAGACCATTGTTGCCCCCGGCGCCCATGATATGCTGACAGCCAAGATCATTGGCCAGCTGGGCTTTGACGCTGTTTATATGACGGGTTACGGACAGTCTGCCAGCCATCTGGGCAAGCCGGATGTGGGCCTCATGACCATGAGTGAGATGGTGGCCCGTGCCGCCAACATGGTGGAGTGCTGCGGCGTGCCTGTTGTTGCAGATGCCGATACGGGCTTCGGAAACGCTGTGAATGTCATGCGTACTGTCCGTGAGTACGAAAAGGCCGGTGTGGCAGTCATCCAGCTGGAGGATCAGGTCATGCCCAAAAAGTGCGGTCATATGATCGGCCGTGAGGTGGTGTCCATGGAGGAAATGGTGGGCAAGATCAAGGCTGCCTGCGACGCCCGTCAGGGAGATATGATGATCATGGCCAGAACCGACGCCCGTACCGTCCACGGCATCGACGTGGCACTGGAGCGTGCACATGCCTATAAAGAGGCAGGCGCCGACATCATTTTCGTGGAGTCCCCCGAGAGCGAAGAGGAGATGCGCCGGATCAACGACGAGCTGCCCGATGTTCTGACGCTTGCCAACATGGTGGAAGGCGGCCGCACGCCCATGTTTACGTATGATAAGCTGTCTGAATTTGGCTATAATCTGGTCATTTATCCCACTGCCTCCGTTTATGTGACCACCAAGGCCATGGTGGACCTGTGGGAAGGCTTGAAGCGGGATAAGACCACCGAGACCATGATCGACAAGATGATCGATTTCCCCAAGTTCAATGAGATCATGGGCCTGCCGGAGATTCGGGCCATCGAGGCCAACTATGCCACCGGCCGCGTTGTCAAGGGCTGAGTACATTCGAAAGGCGGGGATAAACATGTCTGATTTGAGGAGCGCAGTCCAGAGCAAAATGCCGCTGACCATGGGAGAGACCATTGCGCTGGCAAAGGAATTTGAAACCCGTGTAGTCGATGTCGTTCTGACGGAAAATGAGATCAGCACCGGCCTTGGACGGGAAGAGCTGCTCAACCGTGTCATGGATGAGTATGAGCACAACCTGAAGGCTGTGGAAATGGGCGTGACAGAGGGCAATACCAGCTTTTTGCTGGGAGATGTGGCCGCGCAGCTGCGCAGCAAGGGGACCGGGACCTGCTTCAAGGATGAGTTCTTGGATAAGGCGCTGATGTACACCGTTGGCGGCGAGATCGGCAACCATTGCATCGGGATGCGCCCCTGCGCCGGCACCGGCGATTCCTGCCCCTATACCGGATATGTCCGGGCCATGATGGACATGGGTGTGGATGCCAGAACCATTGCGGAGATTGCTGCGCTGATGCTGAAAATCGGCGGCCTGTTCCGGGTGGGCAAGGTCACCACCGGCTGTAATATGGAGGGCTTCGGCGCCGGCTCTGCCTGTGTGGCGGCAGCTACCGTGGCGCTGGAGGGCGGTACGCCCGAGCAGATGGAAAAGGCGATGGTCCTTGCCATGTCTCCCACCATCGGCGTGCCCTGCACGCCGCGGGTGCTGGTTCCCGCCCTGTGCACCACCCATGTGGGCGGCGCCATTCTGATCGGCATGTACGCCGCCCGGATCTGCATGGCGGTGGACATGAATGTCAACGTGCCCTTCGACGTGATGCTGGCCATGGCCTCTCTGGTGCATGTGGCCTCCGCGAAGAACATCGTTCCTACGGTTGTAGAATATATGGAGCCGTTCTTCCAGCGTACCGCCGCTGTGGAGTCTCTGGTAAGACCGGAGGTCCGCGAGGCAGAAAAGAAGCAGGTTGCAGAGACGCTGGAGAAAGCAGCGGAAATTTCCAAGAAGCTGGCAAAAGGCGCCGGCACCGTGCTGAGCACCTTCGGTGAAGCCGTGGTGGGCGGCAGCAGTCAGGCAGTGGGCAGTCCCACCAACTGCGGCCGGATCGCCCATGAGCTGCTGGAGGAGGGCGAAAAAGTCCGGAAGATCACGATTGAACTGTATCCCGAGCTGTTTGCCCGCCGGACCATCAATATCCCCGGCGTTTTGATGGGCGCGGTATACGGCGCATCCACAGCAGACCACGAGATGTATGAAAAGTCCGTGGATATGGTAAAGGCGGACGGCATCGAGGTCGAGATCGTCGAGGGACAGGAGCCTTCTATCCAGAAGGTGACGCTGCTGACGGATCGGGGCCGGACGGTTCAGGTGGACACCCTGAACCGCGGCGGCGGCCGTGTGGTGCTGCGGAATGCAGTCCCGTCTCTGGAGCAGGCCGCAGAGGCTGCCAGACGTCTGGGCATCGTCATGGTAGAGGCCTGACGAAAGACGGATCCATAGAAAAAAGGGCTTTCGGTGTTCGGAGGATTCCGAAGGCCGAAAGCCCTGTTTTAAGAAATGAGGAAGAAACATGCTGCACTTGAAAGAATACGTATCCCATGTGAAGCCGGGGGTGGCGTTGGACGTTGGGACGCGCTTCGGAGAATTTGCGTTTACGCTGAAGGAAGCCATGCCGGAGGGTTCGCGGGTCATCGGCATTGACTGTGATGCGGAGACTGTCCGGCAGGCCGGAGAAAAAGCCGCCGGCAGCGGCGTGGAGTTTCAGGTGGGCGACGGCGCGCATCTGGATTTTCCGGACGGCTCCGTAGAGCTGGCGGCCATCTCCAACACCCTTCATCACATCGAGGATTATGACGCTGTGCTGGATGAGATGATGCGGGTGCTGCGGCCCGGCGGGACCCTGCTGGTCAATGAGATGTTTTCGGATCATCAGAACGAGGCGCAGGAAAACCACTTTGCCCAGCACACGCTGGAAGCCAGACTGGATCGGATTTCCGGCGGATTTCAGCGCCCCACTTGGAAAAAAGCGGAGATTCTGCAGATTCTGGAGCGTCTGGACTTGAAAGAAGTTCAGATTTTGGAACTGCCGGAGGAAGAAGCAATGGACCGGAAGCTGGCGGAAAAGACCGCCAGACTGACCGCCGCCGTAGAGAAAAAGGCAGCCGGACATCCGGACTTTGATGCGCTGATGGCAGAGGCAAGAGAAATTCAAAGGCGCGTGGAAAAAACGGGGATCCAGCGCTGCACCCAACTGGTTTATATCGGCAGGAAGTAATCCTGCTGCAAACAAAGTATGCGCCTGAACCGCTGCCGGTTCAGGCGCATGCTTTCAGTTGATCCGGTAGTGAGCCCCCAGACTTTCCGGCCTTTGGAGCGCAGCCCTTGCAACAGCTTCGGCGGTAAACAGCAGGTTCCGGAGCTGGAGCCATGCCTTCCAATCGGCGGGATGGCAGGCGGAAAATTCTGCTTGGATGGAGGCCAGCTCTTGAAGCGCCTGCTCCAATCCGGATCGGGTCCGGATGACAGAGACGTGCTCCCACATGACCTGCCGCAGACGGCGTTTCAGACCGGTGAGGTCATCCGTGCCGGAAACGGGATAGTCGTCCATGACGCGGGCAACGGCTTGTGCAGAGCACGCGGGGGCGGGAGAAGCGGCAAAACGGGCGGCTTCCCGACCGGCGATGCCGCCAAAAAGAACGGTTTCCGTTAAGGCGCTGCCTGCCAGACGGTTGGCGCCGTGCAGTCCGCCGGTGACCTCACCGCAGACATAAAGCCCCGCCAGATCCGTGGAGCAGTCCTGCCGCAGAGGAATACCGCCCATAAAGAAATGGGCCACCGGACGCACCAGCAGAGGCTGGTCGGGGAAGTCACGGTGCATACGGGCGATGTTGGGACACTCCCGTTCCAGATATTCCATGCTGCATCCGGTCAGATCCAAATGAACGCCTTCCTCACGGAACATGGCACGGGCTACCACGTCCCGATTTTCCAGCTCTTTTTTGGGGTACTGGGGCGTGTCCATGAACCGGATACCGCGGGCATTGCGGAATACGGCGCCGTGTTCAAAAATATCCGGAAAAATATCGGCCCGTCGGGGGGCGTAGATGCGGTAGGGATAAAACTGCACAAATTCCATGTCCCGCAGGGGAAGACCGCATCGGGCAGCCATGCAGTAGCCGTCACCGGTCAGGTCGGAGGTGTTGCTGGTGGCGGCGTAGATGTTTCCCGCGCCGCCGCAGGCCAGAACCACCGCATTGGCGGGAAAGACCTGAAATTCCTCTCCACAGAGCGCCAGTACGCCGGCGATCCGGTTGTGTTCCACCAGAAAATCACAGGCGGTAACGCCGTCCAATACCCGAATTCCGGAATCGGCGTCGATCCGGGAGCGAAGCGCCTGCGTCAGGATCCGGCCCTGCTTGGGATCACAGCAGGCCAGATAATCATACTGTCCGGCGCCTTCCGGCAGGGTGCGGTAGTGCAGGGGGAGGTCACAGGATTTCAGGGCTTCCATGGCTCCGGCGGCGTGCTCCACAAAGAAATCAGCAATCTCCGGATCTTGGATGCCGGCGGAGGAAGCGCGAAACCGGAGCCGGTATTCCTCCCGCAGACCGGGGGCGTCCGGCGCGAAGCGGTGAACGGACATGGCGACGACAGAATTGCCGGAACCGCCGGCGCGGCCCTTGCTTAACAGCGTGACGTCCGGGACGCCTGCCTTTCGTGCACTCAGTGCGGCATACATTCCGGCCAACCCGCCGCCGATGACTAGCAGAGAGGATGACGGGGCATCAATCACACGTTTCATGGGCACCTCCAACAGAAAAATGGATATTTTTATTATATATGAAAAAGTATATAAAATCATATATAATATTCGTATAGAATCTTGGGGAGAACGCAAGGAATGGATATAGCGCCGCCCGGCCAAAGGCCGGACGGCGCTATCAGCAACGGAAATTTTCGGGAAAGACTTACTTGTTCAGCTTCTCATCCAAGAGCTTGCTGAGGATGATATAGCAGACAAAGGTCAGGGCCATGCTGATGATGGCGGGGATCATAAAATTGTGATTCAGCGCGATTTTGCCGACCACGGTGCCGATGACCCAGGAGATCATGGCGACCCAGTTGATGGGCCGGTTTTCCTTGGATTTTTTGATGAAGTAATATTCGGCGATCATCATGCCGGGGATGGGAGGCAGCAGGATCGACAGAGCCTGCACCACGGGCAGCAGATACTTCACGGCGCCCACGGCGGCGAAGATGGCGGCGGCAGAAGCAATGCCGATGGCCAGCCATGCGTGCTTGACCCTGCCTTCCAGCGGGGTGTCCTTCAATACATTCTGCAGAGCAAGGCCGGCAGAGTAAATGTTGTTGTCCTGCGTGGTCCAAACGCAGAAGATGGCGCAGATAAACACCAGAATGCCGACGCCCAGAGCGGCGGTTGCCGCTACAAAGCCGCTTTCATTGGTGGCCTGCGCGGTCATGATGCCGATGACCTCCAAGCTGAACAGACCGATGGCCACGGCAATGGGAGCGCCGATTGCCACATGGGTGGGCTTTTTGGCATAGCGGCAGACGTCGGGGGAGACAATGCAGCCGAAGATCCATGCGCCTACGAAGGAGGTGGAACCGGCGGCAAAGCTGATCTGCCCGTCGGTGGGCGGCGCGTATGTAAAGACAGCGTCATAGCCGCCGGCGGATCTGCCGATGGCAATTGCACAGACAACAGTCAAAATCACGGCGCAGGGGGTGCCCAGCCAGCTGACGATCTCCAGACCCTTTACGCCGCGAATCGCAGACTGAGCCCAGACGGCAACCACCAGAATGGCGGTGATGCTGACGGGAATGGGCCACCACGGGAAGTTGGATTTGATCAGATTGGAAAAGGTATCGGCGTTGACGGCGATCCAGTTGACGGCGGACAGGGCCAGCAGCAGGGAGAGAATGGAAGAGCTGCGGGCGCCCATGGACTTGCGGGCCAGCACGGAAGTGGTCAGGCCGGTCTTGCAGGAGATGATGCCCAGCAGGGTGGCCACAACGATCAGCAGAATGTTGCCGGTGGCGCAGGCCAGAACGGCATCCTTGAAGGGCATCTTGAAGCCTACGGTGGCGCCGGTGACAAAGTTGGAGAGGGAGATGCAGTATCCGGTCAGAATGACCAGAATGGTGCCCATTTTTTTGCGGGCGCTTGCGGGGACTTTGTCGAATGCGTATTCGACCTCGCTGGTGGTCTCTTGGAGTTTGGGATCTTTGCTCATGGTGTCGCTTCCTTTCTGTTCTGGTGCTGAAATGGCTCCGGAGCGTGGCTGACGTACGGGGCTGCGGCATGACAAAGCCGGCGGAAAGGCCGGCGGCTGTTGACTGCTGCTTCGCTGTTATCCGGAGAAATCAACAATATGGAATTCGTATAACTGGAGTATAGTGTGCCGTTCACAGGTTGTCAACATTTTATTGGAGAATTCTTGTGAAATTATTACAAATAGACGGGCTGAATTGTCGAAAAAGGCAGAAATATGACCAAAATCTGAAAAATATATGAAACAATGAATATACATATAAAAAAAGAATCGCCCCGCGGTGCGGGGCGGCTTTTCAGGTGGATTCCTCCGCATAGGGAAACAGGCGGGGCTTCATGTATCCGCCGGCACAGTGGAGGGCGCCGATGGGGTTGTGCGCCAGAGCCCGATCCTTGGCAACCAGCGTTGTGACCAGAGCATCGGAGTACCGGTAGAAGAGGCTGTCATGACCGACGCACAGTCCGAAAGCCACATTCAGGTCCGTATGGGCTTCATTGAGCAGCTTTGCCTGTAAAATCGGGTTGCACATGGTTTCTCGAACACCGGGGCCCCGCACCTGCTTTTGGATGCCCACATCGGATTTGGCTGTGTGCCCCACTTTGCACATAACGGAGATGACCTCCAGCCCGTTTTTGCGGAAGATATCCGCGGCAATGCGGGCTTCAGCCTGCAAACCGGAGCAGAAAGCAAGTCCCAGCTTCCGGTATCCCATGGTGTGGCAAAGTTCCACGATCTCCCGGATCCGGGGCCACTGTCCATATCCCTCCGCTTCGATCTCGGAACAGGCAACATAGAATTCGTGATTTTCCGGCAGGGCATATTCCGGAAGCGGCGTATCCAGAATCTCCGGATGGAGCCGCATGGGGCAGTTTTGCGGCAGCTGGTCCAGCTGGCCGTCCCGACAGGCCCTGACGGTACAGTGTGCGCAAGTATACATTGTGGGATCGTCCTCCTTCTTTTATGGTTCATCCAGACGGATGCGGAAATCACCGCGGGCGGCAGCTTCCAGCCGTGCCTGCTTGTCCGATGCCAGAATGTTCAAAAGCTCCCGAATGATCTGGTTGGAGACCAGAAATCCGTTCGGGGTCAGATGCCACCGCGTTTCCTCGCAGACGGCGTAGCCTGCTTTCGCGCAGGTTTCCAGAAAGGGGAGAAAGATGGAAAACCGGCGGCGGAAACGCTGTTCAAAGACAGCCGGATCCAGCCCGCGGACGGTCCGCAGCCCCAGCATCAGCCATTCCGTGTCCCGCTCCAGCGGCGGAATGCGTTCGCTTTCCGACAGCATGGGCGTCCCGTTTCGGACCCCTTGTATATAAGCGGACAGGTCCCGCTCGTAGGCATACCGGACACCGCCGAAATCGGAGTGGGCGCCGGGGCCGAAGCCGGCATATTCCGCCAGAGTCCAGTATTTCAGATTGTGGCGGGATTCCAGACCGGATCTGGAAAAATTGGAGATCTCATACTGAGCATACCCGAACCGGCGGAGATATTCTACGGTATAAAGGTACATGTCCGCCTGCGCCTCATCGTCCGGAAGACCGGCAGTATCACGACGGGCAAAAAGCGGAGTGCCTTCTTCCACCTTTAATCCGTAGCAGCTCAGATGTTCCGGCGCCAGATCCACGGCTGCAGCCAGATTGGCGGCCCAGCGCTCCTGCGTTTGGTGAGGAAGACCGTAGATCAGATCCAGAGACAGATTTTCAAAGCCCGCCTGTCTGGCGGCATCCACGGCTGTGCGAAGCTGTTCGGCGGTGTGGATGCGCCCGATCTCCCGCAGCTCTTGGTCGCAGGCGGACTGCATCCCCAGAGAAATGCGGTTGAACCCTGCTTTTCTCAGACGCTTCAGGGCTTTGCGGTCGCCTGCGGAGTCCGGATTTGCTTCCAATGTGATCTCCGCGCCGCGCTCCACCCGGTATTTTTTCAAAATGGTCTTTAAGATCCGTGTCAGGAGCTTTTCTCCCAGATAACTGGGCGTGCCTCCGCCGAAGTAGATGGTATCCACCGTATGACCGGCGGCAAAGGGGGCCGTTTCCGCCAAGTGGGCACAGAGGGCGTTGGTGTAGTCCTCCATGAGAGACTCCTGTCCGGACAGGGAGTAAAAATCGCAGTAAACGCACTTTTGCTTGCAGAATGGAATGTGGATGTACAGCCCCAGAGGCTTGGTATCGGTTTTCATCAATCGTTCCTCACAATTCGTAATGAAGATAGTGTACCGCCTTTTGACAGGCTTTTCAAGAAATACATAGTTTTTTCGCTCCGGAGCATACTGGAAGGGAAAGGATGTGGTTCCATGGATATGACGCCTGAAGAATACCGGAGGTATGTCCGTCAGAAAGAGAAAAAATCCCCGATCCTCAAAGATGTGCTGCTTGCGTTTGTGGTTGGAGGGGCGATTTGTGTCATTGGACAGGTCATTCAAAACGGGTGGAGCGCCCTTGGGCTGAGCGAGGAGGATGCGGGAACGGCCACCTCCTGTACGCTGGTATATTTGTCAGCGCTGCTGACGGGGCTGAATCTGTATCACAAAATCGCGCGGTTCGGCGGAGCCGGAACGCTGGTGCCCATTACGGGGTTTGCAAACGCTGTGGTATCGCCGGCGCTGGATTTCAAAAGCGAGGGCTTTGTTACCGGAATGGCTGCCAAAATGTTCACCGTGGCCGGGCCGGTGATCGTGTTCGGCACGCTGGCATCGGTGCTTTACGGTGTGGTTTTGCTGCTGCTGGAATAGAAGGCGGGGCGGACACGGTGAACGGAAGAAGGGCTCCCGCGGAAAACCAGCAAAGCGTTTTCGGCGGGAAAAGGAGGAGCAAGGGAGCGAGAGACGGTTTTTCCAAAAGGAAAAACCGGAACGGAGCGGACTTTGCGACGACGCGGCCGGGCCGGTGATCGTGTTCGGCACGCTGGCATCGGTGCTTTACGGCGTGGTTTTGCTGCTGCGGTGAGACGATTGGAAATTCTATGGAAAAATTTTGGCTTTTGCCTTGGCAGGTATCCTGTTCTGGAGTATAATATCTCTCAAATCGTTTCGATTTTGCTCGAAATTGGGAGGGATATCCATGGAATTTCAGTTTGCAGGCAGAATGCAGCAGTTTCAAGCCGGTATTTTCAGTGTGCTGGATCAGAGACGCAAGGCGGTGGAGGCGACCGGACGGAAGGTATACAACCTTTCCATCGGAACGCCGGATTTTCAGCCCGCACCCCATGTGATGGAAGCGCTGCGGGAGGCTGCGGCGGATCCGGAGAATTATAAATATGCGCTGACGGAGCTTCCGGAGCTGCTGGAGGCAGTGCAGAACTGGTACCGCAGCTGTTATGGCGTGGAGCTGGAGACGGATCAGATCATGTCTGTGTATGGCTCTCAGGAGGGCTTGACGCACATTGGCCTGGCCCTGTGCGATCCCGGCGATGTGGTGCTGGTCCCCAATCCGGGCTATCCCATTTTTGAGATGGGGCCCATGCTCTGCGGCGCGAAGATCGCCTACTATGAGCTGCGTCCGGAAAACGGCTATCTGCCGGATCTGGATGCCATTGACCCTGCGCTGGCCCGCAGCGCGAAAATGATGGTGGTGTCGTATCCGGCCAATCCCGTGTGTGTGGCGGCGCCCCGGGCCTTTTATGAAAAGCTCATCGCGTTTGCGAAGAAGTATCATATCATCATTGTGCACGACAACGCCTACTCCAAAATCATTTTTGACGGGCGGGAGAGTCTGTCGTTCCTGTCGGTTCCCGGTGCGATGGAGGTGGGCGTGGAGTTCAACTCCCTTTCCAAGACCTACAACCTGACCGGCGCACGGATCTCTTTTGTGATGGGCAACCGGGAGATCATTCAGAAGTACCGGACGCTGCGTTCCCAGATCGATTACGGCATTTTCCTGCCGGTTCAGAAAGCAGCCATTGCGGCGCTCAACGGTCCGCAGGAAGGGGTGGAGGCCCAGTGCCTTGCCTATCAGGCGCGGCGGGATGCCTTGTGCGGCGGCTTCCGCTCCATTGGATGGGATGTGCCGGACAGTCAGGGCAGTATGTTTGTCTGGGCGCCGGTTCCTGCGGGGTACGGCTCCAGCGCCGAGTTCTGCTTTGCCCTGCTGGAGAAGACCGGCGTTCTCTGCACGCCGGGTGATGCGTTTGGAACGCTGGGCGAGGGCCATGTGCGGATGGCGCTGACCAAAACGCCGGAGGAGATCGGGGAGATCATCCGGACGGTGCAGGCGGCACAGATGTTTTAAGCAAAAGACCGGACAGGGCACAGCCCTGTCCGGTCTTTTGACACATTGCCTGTCCGGTCCGTGCGTGTATTATGGAACGGCGGATGATTTGCTACCCTGAAAAAAGGGCTTATGGATGAAGATACATTCTGACCAGATCAGGTCCGTCGCTCTCCTGAACCATGCACAAAAATTCCCAGCCATATCGTTCGTAGAACCCGATGTGATCGGTAATCAGATAGATGGGGGCGATCCCTTTGGACGTCGGATCCTTCACAACGAGATCGAGCAATTGCCCTGTGATTCCCTGACAGCGATATTCTTTTTCTGTATATACGGCGCATACGTTGGGCGTCAGATCTTCTCTGTTGTGAAAATCATGTTCAATGACGCCAAGACCGCCTGCGATGCGTGTTCCATCCAGACAAAGATACCAGCCGTATTCCGTTTCGTGATTCAGATAAGCGTCCATACAGGCAAGATAAGCCGCTTGCGGTACGCCCCATTTCGCATGGAACCATGCGGCGGCCTCTTCCTTGTATTCCGGACGCTGCCTTAAAGTAACATAGGTGTATTTGTTCATAGATCGTTTCCTTTGCTTTCGGATTGATGTTTCTTTGCAGCTGCCATGTTGCTTAGACAGACTGTTTTTGTGGCAGTAAGCCGCGGAGCGGACGGAGACACTGCCGGCGGGGGTCTGAATGGCAGCCCTCCGGCAAAGCGGGAACCGGAAGCTTTCCGGCGCCTGCCTTGCGCGGACCTTACGGGGAGGCTTCAACGGGCGTCCAGCTGGCATCGCCTGCGGAAAAGGTCAGGTCCTGCGCAATGACCAGACTGCGGCTGCCGCTGTCATTTGAAATGGAGACGGTGACCACATAGGGGCCCGTGCCATTGGGAAGATCGGCAGTTCCGGTGAAAACGCCGCCGCTCCCGGAGACAGCGAAGGGAAATGCCTGACCGTCCGGATCCGTAAAAAAGATCTGGCAGAGAGCGGCACTGTCTGAAACGGAGAGGGCGAACTGATAGGCTACGGTACGGCTGCTCTTTCCGGAAAAGGATACGGCGGAAACAGAGAGAGACTCCGGCAGCGTGCTTTCCGCCGGTGCGCTTTCGGAAGGAACCAGATTCCGCCGGCTCCAGACCCACAGGCCGGTTCCCAGCAGGCAGACTGCCAGCAGACCGCAAAGGATGAGCGGGACCCTGCGGCGTGCTGCAGGGCGTTCTGTCGGGGCGGCTGGCGGAATGGGGGAGGAGGATTCGCGGCCGCAGAGCGTATCCAGAGAGATCTCCAGCTGATCGGCCAGAGCCAGCAGCTTGTTCAGGTCCGGAGAAGCGTCGCCGGTTTCCCACTTGCTGACGGCCTGACGGGAGACGCCGATCCGGGCCGCCAGTTCTTCCTGACTCAGTCCCCGGGCTTTTCGAAGTTGGCTCAAGGTTTCTTGAAAGGTCATGAGGATCCCTCCTTTTTACTGGTATCGTAACAGAAAACGCGGTTGCGGGCAACCATGAAGAGCTGGCATGTGCGCAACGGCTGGTTGCGGGCGGCGCAGAGGTCAGAAAAAAACAGCATCCGTATGGCGGGAGCCATACGGATGCTGTACGTTTCTGCGTGTTCTTGCCGCCTTGCTGCAAACGAAGGGCTTACAGCTCGGTCTTCCAAAGACCGTGGAGGTTGCACCATGCATAGACGGCCTTGGCGGTCTGCCCCTCAGCCAGAGCAAAGACGGTCTCCGGAGCCTGCCCGGGCTGCAGCCAGTGGATCGAAGCGCCGGTCTCGGTTTCCAGAACCACCCAGGGGATATAGTGCTCGTCGGTCATGGGATGGGCCACAGAGCCTACGGAGACCTTCACCAGATTGCCTTCCACCGTGACGGCGGGGACGTGCTTCTCCACGGCGGCGTCGGTCACGCCGGCTTCCAGCAGGACCATGTCCTCACCGCAGCACTTGATGGGTACGCCGGCAGAGGTCAGCTTGGTTACGATATTGCCGCAATGCTTGCAAACATAAAACTTCATCATAGTCAATGCTCCTTTATTTGATAGTTTATAAATAAAACGATGTCGATGGTTGAATCATTCGGTTTTGCTATGGTTGCAGTATAGCATAGTTTGTCATAGATAACTGTTGCGTATGCAACTAAATACAGGAATTTTTCCAATTTCATCATGAGAAAAAAAGAAAGCTCCGATAAGAGAGGTGGATGGGGCCGGAAAAAACAGATGATTTTTCGAAGGATTCCACAGTTGACATAACAGTGTGGAAAACCCTGTGGAGAATGTGGAAAGCCCTTGATTATGAACCGTTTATGAAGGTGACAATCCGGTTATGGGTAATCTTACGCAATAACATTTACGGGAAGAATCAGATTTCGCAGCGGAAAAAGACGGGAAAAGAGGGTGGTCCCTGCCCGGCCGGAGTCGATTTTTGCGGTTCGCGCCGGAAAGCGGAGACGGCTGCGGGATGTATCTTTCAAAAGTATGACAGCAAGGCGTGGGGCGCGGCGGGAAATGGAGGGGGGCAGCCCTTGAACCGCGGGTATTCTTATGATACAATACAGCATGATAAAAAATGGGCTGTTATGCCCTTCGGAGGAACTATGGCAGCAAAAAAGCAGGATTATGGTAATGACAGTATCTCGTCGCTGAAGGGCGCCGACCGGGTCCGGAAGCGGCCCGGCGTCATCTTCGGGTCGGACGGTTTGGACGGCTGCGAGCATGCCGTCTTTGAGATCCTCTCCAACTCCATTGACGAAGCACGGGAGGGGCACGGCAAGGTCATCACGGTGACGCGGTTTGCGGACCGCTCCATTCAGGTGGAGGATATGGGACGGGGCTGCCCGGTGGACTGGAATGAGAACGAGCAGCGGTACAATTGGGAGCTGGTGTACTGCGAGCTGTATGC
Source organism: Dysosmobacter sp. (assembly GCA_026169195.1). GTDB lineage: Bacteria > Bacillota > Clostridia > Oscillospirales > Oscillospiraceae > Oscillibacter. Next base: position 31,643 of record JAPFEH010000024.1, read on the forward strand.
CGGCGGCAAGTACGACAACCTCACCGGCGACAATTACGAATACTCTCTGGGCTTGAACGGTCTGGGCGCCTGCGCCACCCAGTATGCCTCCCGCTATATGGATGTGACGGTCTGGCGGGACGGTCAGGAATACAGTCTGCACTTTGAGCGGGGCGAGATCGTCGGGGAGTTGGAACGGCGGCCTCTGCCGAAAAATCAGAGCCGCAAGACCGGAACCCGCACCCGCTGGCTTCCGGATCTGGACGTGTTCACGGATATCGCCATCCCCGCCGGTTACTTTGCCGATGTGATGAAGCGGCAGGCGGTGGTGAACGCGGGCATCACCTTCCGTTTCCGCAATGAGACGGAGCCGGGGAACTTTGAAGAGACGGAGTTTCTCTATGAAAACGGCATTGCGGACTATGTGACGGAGCTGGCCGGAGAAGGGAGCCTGACCGCTCCCGTGTTCTGGCAGGCGGAGAAGAAGGGGCGTGACCGGGCGGATAAGCCGGAATATAAAGTGAAGCTCAGTGTGGCCTGCTGCTTTTCCAACAAGGTCAGCGTCATTGAGCACTATCACAATTCCAGCTGGCTGGAGCACGGCGGCAGTCCGGAAAAGGCGTCCAAGTCCGCCTTTGTTTCCGCGCTGGACAAGTACCTGCGGGAGCAGAATAAATACCAGAAAAACGAAAGCAAGATCACATGGGCGGACATTGAAGACTGCATTGTGCTGGTGTCCAACAACTTTTCCACCCAGACCAGCTATGAAAACCAGACCAAAAAGGCCATCACCAATAAGTTCATTCAGGAGGCCATGACGGAATTCCTTCGGACGAATCTGGAGATCTACCTGATCGAGAATCACTTTGACGCGGAAAAGATCGCGGAGCAGGTGCTCATCAACAAACGGTCGCGGGAGAGTGCGGAGAAGCAGCGGCTCAACATCCGGAAAAAGCTTTCCGGCAGCATCGACATTGCCAATCGGGTCCAGAAATTCGTGGACTGCCGCACCAAGGACGTTTCCAAGCGGGAAATTTATATCGTGGAGGGCGACTCCGCTCTGGGCAGCGTCAAGCTGGCGCGGGACTCGGAATATCAGGCCATTATGCCGGTGCGGGGACAGATCCTCAACTGCCTGAAGGCGGACTATGCCCGCATTTTCAAAAGCGACATTATTACAGATCTGATGAAGGTTTTGGGCTGCGGCGTGGAGGTGCAGAACAAGCACGTCAAGGACATCGCGTCGTTCGACCTGAACAATCTGCGGTGGAACAAGGTGGTCATCTGCACCGATGGCGATGTGGACGGGTTCCAGATCCGCACGCTGATTTTGACCATGCTGTACCGGCTGACGCCCACGCTGATCCGGGAGGGATATGTCTATATCGCGGAAACGCCCCTGTTTGAGATCAACAGCGGGGAAAAGACGTGGTTTGCCTATTCCGACAAGGAGAAAAACGAGATCATTCGCGGGCTGGAAGGCAAAAAATATAAGATTGACCGTTCCAAGGGTCTGGGCGAAAACGATCCGGATATGATGTGGCTGACCACCATGAATCCGGAGACCCGCCGGCTGATCCGGGTGATGCCGGAGGATGCGGCCCGGACGGCGGAGGTCTTTGACCTGCTGCTGGGGGACAATCTGCAGGGGCGGAAGGACCACATTGCGGAAAACGGTTATAAATATCTGGAAATGGCGGATATTTCGTAAAAGAAACGCCGGATGCCGTTTCCGATGAGACGACGATAAGGAATGTAACATCATGCCAAAAAAGAAACAGCCGGCGGAAAACCGGCCGAAAGGGAATCATCCCAATGTTCTGGGGCTTCATGCCGCGGTGGTGGAGCAATCCATCACCGATACGCTGGAGACCAACTATATGCCCTATGCCATGAGCGTGATCGTATCCCGGGCCATTCCGGAGATCGACGGGTTCAAGCCCTCTCACCGCAAGCTTTTGTATACCATGTATAAAATGGGCCTGATGACAGGGGCGCGGACCAAGTCTGCCAATATTGTCGGCCAGACCATGCGCCTGAACCCGCACGGCGACGCCGCGATTTATGATACCATGGTGCGTCTTTCCAAGGGCTATGGCGCGCTGCTGACCCCCTTTGTGGACTCCAAGGGCAACTTCGGCAAAAGCTACTCCCGGGATATGTCATGGGCGGCTCCCCGATACACGGAGGCCAGGCTCACGCCCATCTGCGCGGAGCTGTTCCGGGATATCGACAGCGATACCGTGGATTTTGTGGATAACTATGATAACACCATGAAAGAGCCGGCGCTGCTGCCCACCACGTTTCCCAATATTCTGGTGTCAGCCAACAGCGGCATCGCCGTGGGAATGGCGTCCCAGTTCTGCGGCTTCAATCTGAAAGAGGTCTGTGAGACCGCGGCGGCCTATCTGAAAAATCCGGACTGCGATCTGGAGGATACGCTGCTGGCGCCGGACTTTCCCACGGGAGGCGAGCTGATCTGCGATCCGAAGGTCCTGCGGGAGATTTATGAGACCGGCCGGGGCAGCGTGAAGGTGCGTGCGAAATACCGCTATGTGAAGGCGGAAAATCTCATTGAGATCTACGAGATCCCCTATTCCACCACCGTGGAGGCCATTCTGGACAAGGTGGCGGAATTGATTAAGACCGGAAAAGCCAAGGAAATCGCGGATATGCGGGATGAAACGGATCTTGCGGGTCTGAAGCTGACCATTGACCTCAAGCGCGGGGTGGATCCGGACAGGCTGATGGCAAAGCTCTACCGTTCCACGCCGCTGGAGGACTCCTTTGCCTGCAACTTCAATGTGCTGATCGGCGGCAGTCCGCAGGTTCTGGGCGTGCGGCAGATTCTGGAGGAGTGGACCGCGTGGCGGACGGAGTCGGTGCGGCGGCGCGTTTATTTTACGCTGAAAAAGCGGCAGGACAAGCTGCATCTCCTGAAGGGTCTGCAGCGGATCCTTCTGGACATTGACAAGGCTATCCGGATCATCCGGGAGACGGAGGAAGAGGCCGAGGTGATCCCCAACCTGATGATCGGATTCGGGATCGACCAGATTCAGGCAGAGTATGTGGCGGAGATCAAGCTGCGCAACATCAATAAAGAGTATATTCTCAAGCGGACCCGGGAAACCGATGCCCTGCGGGACGAGATCGCGGATCTGGAGGATATTCTGGCAACGCCCAGACGGGTGAAGAAGATCATCATGGAGGAGCTGAATGAGGCTGCCAAAAAATACGGCGAGCCCCGCCGGACCACGATCCTCTATGAACATGAGCTTGCATCCTACGATGAAGAGGAGCAGGAGGAGGAATATCCCGTCCATGTGTTCCTTTCCAGAGAAGGGTATTTCAAAAAGATCACGCCGCAGTCTCTGCGGATGAGCGGCGAGCAGAAATTCAAGGAAGGGGACGGCCTGCGCCAGACCTTCGAGACCACCTCCAACGCAGAGATCATGTTCTTTACCGACCGGTGTCAGGTTTATAAGACGCGTCTGGGCGAGTTTGAGGACAGCAAAGCCAGCCTTCTGGGCGAGTACCTTCCCGGAAAGCTGGGGATGGATGCGGGAGAATCCGTGGTCTATGCGGTGCTGCCGGGCAGGGAATACGGCGGCGCGCTGCTGTTTTTCTTTGAAAACGGCAAGGCAGCGCGGGTGGATCTGACGGCCTACAAGACCACGTCCAACCGCCGCAAGCTCACCGGCGCTTATTCTGATAAGTCTCCGCTGTGCTGCATCTGCCATATCAGGGAGGAGCAGGAGCTGGCGGTATACTCCACAGAGCCCCGCTGCCTGATTTTCCACACGGCGCTGCTATCGCCCAAGACGACCCGCACCACGCAGGGCGTGGCGGTGATGCATATGAAGCCGAAATATCATCTGGATACGGTGAAGCCCTTGGAGGAGACCTTTATCACCAACCAGAGCCGGTACCGTGTCCGTGCGGTTCCGGCAGCCGGCGCGCTGCTGCGGCAGGAGGATTCTGAAGAGCAGCAGATCGGCGGACTGCTGGATTAAAACAGGCGGCGGAACGGCGTTGTGCGAGCCGGACAGATGCAGGTTTATCATCGCGTGCGATGCCCGTGAGAAGCCGGGCAGAGAATTTCGGGACGATCAAAAGGAGGAAAGCGGATATGTGCTTGGCAGAGGTGAAAAAAAATCTGGAGGCCCGGGGCTTTACAACCGGCATTTTTGCGACGGCGGCGGAGGCCGCGGATTATCTGGACAGCGTCATCGACCGGACCACGGTGGGCTTCGGCGGCTCGATGACGCTGCAGCAGATGGGCCTCTATGAGCGGCTGGGGAGCCACAATGAAGTTCACTGGCACTGGAAGGAGGGGGCGGCGGAACGGCCGGCTGCCGCCCGCGCGGCGGTGTATCTCAGCTCTGCCAACGGATTGGCGGAGACCGGAGAGATCATCAACATCGACGGCGCCGGCAATCGGGTGGCTTCCACGCTGTATGGCCATGACAAGGTGTATCTGGTGATCGGACGCAACAAGCTGGCGCCCACCTATGAAGAGGCGCTGTGGCGTGCCCGCAACATTGCAGCCCCGCAAAATGCCCGGCGTCTGGGGAAAAAGACGCCCTGTGCCGTCAAAGGGGAGCGGTGCTATGACTGCAAAAGTCCGGACCGCATCTGTCGGGGACTGGTGGTTCTCTGGGGACCGATGATGGGCATGGAGACGGAGATCCTTCTGGTCGATGAGGACCTTGGAATGTGACGGAGGTGCGGCGGTGTCACCATTGGAACGAACGGCGGAAGCTTTGCGGCAGCGGGGATTTGCGGTCAGCGTGTTTGCGACGGCGGCGGAGGCTGCGGATTATCTGGACAGCGTCATTGACCGGACCACAGTGGGCTTCGGCGGCTCCATGACGCTGGAGGCGATGCACCTGTGGGAGCGGCTGGGGAGCCACAATGAAGTTTATTCCCACCTTCACGGGTTCCCGCTGGGACCGGAAGCGGCAGAGGCGGCTGTCTATGTGACCTCTGTCAACGGACTTGCAGAGACCGGAGAAGTGGTGAACATTGACGGAATCGGCAATCGGGTGGCTTCCACGCTGTATGGCCACGAGAAGGTGTATCTGGTGGCGGGCCGCAATAAAATCGCCCCCACCGAGGAAGATGCGGTTTTTCGGGCGCGCAATACGGCGGCGCCGCTCAACGCCCGACGCAAGAAGATGCGGACGCCCTGCGCGGTCAACGGGGAGCGGTGCTATGACTGCAAAAGTCCGGACCGGATCTGCCGGGGACTGGTGGTTCTCTGGGGACCGATGACGGGCATGGAGACAGAAGTGGTTCTGATTGATGAGGAGCTTGGATATTAAAGGAAGGGGGCGTCCTGTGGTCAAACGGTGTGCGGCGGCAGTGCTGAGCCTGCTTTTGCTGACAGGATGCGCGCCTTTGCTGGAACGGGAGTACAGTGTATCGGAGCCCCACAGCAGCAAATTCTGGGAGAGCGAGGCAGCGGGAACGCTGCGGGCGGAAAATTATCAGGACATCGTCAATGACCTGCTGATTCTCATCGGGCAGCACACAGAGACAGCCACCCTGCGGCTCTATAATTTTGAAGACGATTTGACGGTGGCGGACACGCTGGAAAAGGCGGCAGTGGAAATCCAGCAGGAGACTCCTCTGGGGGCTTACGCGGTGTCGTATATTACCTCGTCGTCCAAGGCGCAGAGGGGGTACTATGAGGTGACGCTGCAAATCGGCTACCGCCGCACGGCGGAGCAGCTGCAGGCGGTGGTGAATGCCACCAGCCCCGAGGCGGTGCCCAGCCTGCTGGAGACTGCGCTGGAAGCCGGAAAGACGGAGCTGGCGGTTCGGATCGGCTATTGGGATGAGACGAGCCGGACAAAAGTGGAAAGTGCCGTCCGGCAGCTGCGGGAGGACCGCGGACTTGGGGAAACCCCTGCGTGGGTGGTGAATTATTACCCCGCGGAAGGGCAGGCGGGATTGCTGGAATTCCTGCTGGAGCCTCCGGAAGACACGGACGCTGCGCAGGAGACGGAAGTTCAAGCGGCGGCTGCTGAAGAAAATTGACGATTTTCAAAAAAATGCTTGACAAAAGATGAGCAGTCTGTTAGAATAAATCCTGTTCCGCGGGCTTAGCTCATCTGGTAGAGCGCCACCTTGCCAAGGTGGAGGTAGCGAGTTCGAGCCTCGTAGCCCGCTCCAGAAAAATCACCCATCCGTATGGATGGGTGATTTTTTGCTGCCTGATTCATAAGGGCGAACTCGCTGCATCCACCTGTGCGCAAAGCGCACTTCAATCATGGAGGTGCGGCAGGGCTCCTGCGGATTGCCGAAGGCGGTCCGCGGGATGCCGGAAGCGAGTTCGAGCCTCGTAGCCCGCTCCGCGTCGCCGCAAAATCCGCACCGCTCCGTTTTCAGCCGGTCCCGTTCCAGACCTGCCTGAAACCTGCGCTTTGCTCCCCTGCATCTCCTTTCCGGACCGAACCCGCTGCGCTGGGCTTCGGACCGGTGGGGGATGCCGGCAGACGGGAGCGGCGCCCGCCATGCGGTGCAGACTAAAACAGGACATCCGGTTTGGATGTCCTGTTTGCTGTAAGTATGCCGGTTTCAGTGCCTGCCCCGACGGGGGAGGCAGACATGGAGGGAGATCAGGCCTGTATGCGCCGCACCATTTCCTCTGCGGGGTCGATCAGGGGCAGTCGGGTCCGTGCTGCCAACGCTTCTTTGAAATAGGGGAAGTGGGTGCAGCCAAGAAGCAGGGCTTCCATGCCGCTGTCCTCGAACCATCCGGCCAGTTGATCCAGCCGGTGCATGTCCACCAGCCTTTCCGGAGCCACCCCTTCTTCAATGGAGAAAACAGCCGGCAGGAGGCAGGCTCCCAGCAGCTCCAGCTCAGGGTCGACAGCATAGAGCGTCCGCTCAATACCGGCCAGCCCCTGTGCATTGGCGGCAATCAAACCCAGCCGGTGATACCGCTCCGGCAGGGAGTGGTAAACCTCCAGCGGTGTCACGATCCGCATGCCGGTCTGTTCCGCCAGCGGGTCGAAGGACACGGTGGAAGAAAGAGAATTGCAGTAGACAAACACCCTGCGGCAGCCCTGCGCTTTGGCAGCTTCCAAAACCTGCAGGACGCGGGCGCGCTTTTCAGCGGCAGGGGAGATTTGAAAGGCGGTTTGCTGACGGGGATCCTTTGCAAGAGGGAAAGGACAGGCGGCAAGACCGGCCTTGGCAAGCACGGCAGCACCCATTCGGGTATCAATGGGTGTTCCTGCCAAAACGGCGATGGGATGTTCTTGGGACATGGTAATCAATCCAGCTTTCTGCGGAAGTTTCCATAGACGCGGACGCCCTCCTGCACGGTGAAAAAGGCGTTTGGATCCATGGTGTGGACAACGTGGAGCATTTCTTCAATTTCATATTTGGAAAGGCATACACAAAGCACGTGGACCCCTTCTCCGGTATAGGCTCCGGTGCCGCTCCAGTAAGTGACGCCCCGCCCCAGCTTTTCCATCACATATTTGCCGAGGGCGTGCTCGTCTCCGTGGGTGAAGATCAGCGCCTGCACATTCACATTCTGCTGGTGCATCCGGTCCAGCACCAGCATGGTGAAGAAGTTATAGATCACCGAGTAAATGGCGACCTCCGGATCAAAGAGGATCAGGCAGACGGTATAGAGGAAAATATTAAAGGTCAACGAGAATTTTCCCACGGTAAAGCTGCTGCCCCGCTTGCTCAGGCACAGGCCGATCACGTCCAGTCCGCCGCTGCTGCATCCGCAGGTCAAAACAATGCCGCTGCCGATTCCGGTGAGGATGCCGCCCAGCAGGCAGGCAGTCAGGTAGTCTTCCAGAATCGGGGTCGCGGGAACGGGGATGATGCTGTAAAAGAAGGAATAGGAGACCGTACAGATGATGGTTCGAACCATCAGGCCCCGTCCCAGATTCCGGTAGGCGTAAATCAAAATGGGGATGTTCAGCAGGAAGTAGAGGATACCGGCAATGTCGTGAGCGCCGAAGTTGAGTCCGGCATAGTCCATCAGCAGGGTACGCAGCAGCTGACAGACGCCCAGCGCGCCGCCGGAATACAAGTGCAGGGGAGCGATGAAGAGGTTCATGGCGGCCGCAGCGATCAATTCGCCCACCACAGCAGCGATCAGACGAAGCCAGCGGTTATGCAGCGTGTTGTACAGCATGGTATGGCCCTCCAGTCCAATGATGTACCCTTTATTATAAGGACTTTCCTTCAAAACCACAAGAACAATTAAAAGGTATATTGCAAATACCGCCGCAGCCGCTCCTTGGCCCGATGCAGGGTGCGGGAAACGGTGGACGGATTTACGTGCAGCTTCCTTGCGATTTCTCTGACAGAAAGGCCTTGCTCATACTGCAGTTCCAGTACCTGCCGCTGACAGGGAGTCAGCTCCTGCTCGCGGACGAGACGGAGATTGCGGCGAAGCCGCTCCAGCCGGAGGGAATTGTCCTCGCTGTTTTCCCGCTGCCAGACAGTCATGTCCCCGATCCATTCGCTGCTGCGGGTATCAAAGGGTGTATTGCTCATGTTTATGATAGCTCCTGTCATAATATCGGGCAGTCAATACTGCCAGCTCCCGCATTTCCCGCAGAAGGGGGCGCAGCGTTTCGATCCGCAGACGCAGGCGGCGGGCGGTTTCGGGGTCCGCCGCCTCCCGCTCCATGACCCGCAGCTGCGCCATTCGGGTCCGGAGCAGGGCGGCGCTGTCTGCGTAATAGGCGGACATTTCCAGAAGGGTCATAAAAACTGCTCCTTTCCGCGGGTTTCCCGGCAGGGGGCAAGCTCCTGCCGGGCAAATTCCGGCAGGCAGCCGGTGCAGATCTGACTGCCGTTACAGGCCCAGTATTCTTCGCCGGTGATGATCTCACGACCGCACAGGGTACAGTGCAGCGTGGTTTGCCGTTTGGAACGGCGGTGGATGTGGTACAAGATGGTCCCTCCCTTAAAAATAAAAAAAGATGAAAAAAGAGGTTGACAAAACTGCTTTCCTCTGGTATCATAAATCCTGCTGTTGGAAATGTACTTGCTGGTGTAGCTCAGCTGGTAGAGCAGCTGATTTGTAATCAGCAGGTCGGGGGTTCGAATCCGTCCACCAGCTCCAAAGTCCATACGGGGGAATTCCAGAGCGGCCAAATGGGGCAGACTGTAAATCTGTTGTCACTGACTTCGGTGGTTCGAATCCACCTTCCCCCACCAAACCATCACGACATTGTTCGTGATGGTTTTTTTATTACTTGGACAAAAAGCGGCGGCAGGCTGCTGATCGGTTCCCTGTTTTGTACTTGAAGTGGATTGGATAAAAAGAAACTTGTAAAATAAGATAAAAATGACAAGAATCTTGTGAACAATGCCATCATAGCACATGAAACTTGTGATGTCAACCATATTTCACAAGAAACTTGTAATTTCCGTTGACATTTTTTCAAAAATGCGATACGATACCTGTAAACCACAGGCAACCGGACACCATTTGTTTCAGAGGAAGGGGAGTCAGGCATGAAATTCGGAGAACGGATGCAGGCGCGTCGGGAGGAGCTGGGCCTGACCCGGTCAACGCTGGCAGACTTGCTGGAGGTATCGCCTTCGGCGGTGAGCAATTATGAACGCAGCATCAGCTTTCCCAAAGAGGAGGTTCTGCTGCGGTTGTTTGACAGCTTGGAAATCGACCCCAACACGCTGTTTTGCGACAGCTTCCGGAATGGCGGTCAGATTTTAAGCCGCAGCGAGCGGCAGCTGCTGGAACAGTATCGGGGACTTTCGCACAGAGGGAAAGAGACGGTTCGCTCCGTGGTGGAAGCGCTGTGCGCCTATCGGGATGAGCTGGAGGAGGGCCGCATCGGCTCTGAGGAACCCAGACTGATCCCGCTCTATCGAAGCCCTGCTGCGGCAGGTTATGCCGCTCCGGTTTTCGGTGAGGATTTTGACAGCATCCCTGTTACAGAAGACGTCCCTGCGGCGGCGGAATTTGCCGTTCGCATTCAGGGGGATTCCATGGCCCCCTATATTCCGGACGGCTCCATAGCCTATGTGAACCGGGATCCGCTGGGGCCGGGGGATGTGGGAATTTTCTGTGTAGACGGCGATATGTTTTGTAAGCAGTACTATAAAGATCCGGCAGGTGTGGTCTATTTGTTTTCCTTAAACCGGAGTCGGGCAGATGCGGATCTTGTGCTGCCGCCCGGCGGCAGCCGCAGTCTGGTCTGTTTCGGCAGGGTGATCCTGCATACCATGCCGCTGCCGGGAAAGATGTGAACAGGCGCAAAAAAGCGCGCGGACTGATACGTCCGCGCGTTTTCGGTTCAGGATGTTATACGGTGAACCCTCCGTCTGCCGTGAGGATCTGACCGGTCAGGAAAGAAGCCTTCTCCGAGGCGAAAAAGGCAACCGCATGGGCGATATCCTCCGGTGTGCCCAGCCGTCCCAGCGGGGTTTCCTCCACCAGCATGGCACGGGTGTCGTCTCCCAGCTTCCGCACCATATCGGTATCAATGCAGCCGGGGGCGACACAATTGACGCGGATTCCGGAAGGAGCCAGCTCCAGAGCCAGAGACCGCGTCAGACCCACGAGCGCAGCCTTGGAGCAGGCGTAAGCGACCTCGCAGCTGGCGCCGCGCAGACCCCACATGGAGGAAATATTGATGATGCACCCGCTTTTTTGATCCAGCATTCTGGGGAGAACCGCCTGAATGGCGTTGCGGGCGCCGCCCAGATTGACAGCCATGTGCCGGTCCCATACGTCATCAGACAGATCCTGAAACAGACCGGACACGGAGATTCCGGCGTTGTTGACCAGCAGGGAAATCGGTCCCAGACAGGTCTCCGCATCGCGGACCATATGGGTGACGGATGTTCGATCTGCCACATCTGCCTGAATGGCAACGGCGCTGCGCCCCATGGAGCGGATCCGGGCGGCGGTATCTTCCGCTGCGTGCTGCTGCTGCAAATAGTTGACGCAGATATCCCAGCCTTCTTGTGCCAATTGCAGAGCGATCCCCCGGCCTATGCCCCGGGAAGCGCCGGTTACCAGTGCTGTTTTACGCATCATGTCAGCCTCCTGCCCGATTGATGGAAGCAGTATAACAAAAAAATGAAAAAAAAGCAAGAAAGGTCTTGACAAATGGACTGTGTTCGTGTATTCTAAATTTGTTCCGCTTCGGACGATTAGCTCAGCTGGCTAGAGCACCTGCTTGACGTGCAGGGGGTCACAGGTTCG
>JAPFEH010000081.1 GCA_026169195.1 Dysosmobacter sp.
TATATTTATTTCTACAACCATGAGCGTATCCAGTTAAAAACTGGAGTGGCACCGCTTACGCTGCGCCACTCCACTTAAAACTTCAATATTTTCCTATCAGGGGGCTTTTTGTGCTGTCCGTACAATCTGGGGCAGTACATTCAGTATACCATACTGTCTAACAAATGGGGGGCAGTTCAACGGCAGTCCCTGTTTCTTTCTATCAGCTTCCGGACGCGGAAAGCCGTTCCTATTTCACTACCACATTCTCCGGCCCAAGGGTCTCTCTGGCTTCTTCCACCAGCGCTCGATGCAGCAAGACTTGGGTGGCATAAACCTTGCGGGTGTCCGCCATGACCATTTTCACCGGTACCGTGCCGGGAAACATCTGAAATACCAGCTTCATATGACGCATCGCCGGATCCTGCAGGCTGGGAAATTTCAAAAACAGCGTCTCCCCCGCCAAGATCTTTTCCCCGCGGGGCTGCTCGGACAGCTGCGCCGGAAGCCCTCCCTCCGCCGTAGTCAGCGGATAAGCGGAATCGCACAGGATCTGCGGCGCCTTTTCATCCCGAACAGACAGTTTTCCCTTGATGATGACCGCCTGATTTTCCCGCAGATACGCTCCGCAGGTATCCAGCACTCTGGAAAAGCACAGCAGCTCCATGGCAGCCGTGTCATCCTCCACGGTCACATAAGCCATGAGACTGTTATTTTTTGTGGTCTTTGTTTTGCTGGAGGTCACAACGCCCGCAATGGTCACGCGCTGGTTGTCCGCAAAGCGGGTCTGTCCCCCCTCCTGCGCAAAGTCCTCCAGAATCGAAGCGATGCTGGAGGCGTTCAGCCGGCGGACGGTATCCCGATAGGCGTCCATCGGATGACCGGAGAGGTACAATCCGGTGGTCTCTTTCTCCATCGTCATCAATTCCTGCGGTGTAAACTCCGGAATATCCGGCAAGGGAATTTCCTTTACCGATTCTGATTTCTCTCCGTTTTCACTTCCCATGGAGAAAAAGTCCAGCTGTCCCTCCAGATTCTGCTTCTGCTGGTCCGCAATGGAATTCATCACGCTTTCATAGACCTTCAGCAGCTGGGAACGGCGGGCTCCCGTACTGTCGAACGCTCCTGCGCGGATCAGATTCTCCACAGCCCGCTTATTCATATCGCTGCCCATCATACGGCTGCAAAAATCGTGGAGCGACGAAAAGGCTCCATACTCCCGCTCCCGCATGACTGCCTGAATAAATCCTCTGCCGATGTTTTTGATGGCCACCAGACCAAAGCGGATCCCGCCCTCCTCCACGGTAAAGCGGTCTGCGGAGCGGTTGATGTCCGGCGGCAGCAAAGCGATGCCGCAGTCCTTGCACTCGCTGATATATCCCGCCACCTTATCGGAGTTATCCAACACGCTTGTCAGCAGCGCCGCCATATATTCCCGGGGAAAGTGGCACTTGAAATAAGCGGTTTGATACGCAACGACCGCATAGGAAACCGCATGAGCCTTGTTGAACGCATAGTTGGCAAAATCATAGATCTCCTGATAGATCGCCTCCGCAGTTGTCTCCGGTATTCCGTTTGCTACGCACCCTGTAATGTTTCTTTCCTTGTCACCATGAATGAAGGCTTCCTTTTCCTTCTGAATCTGTGCGGCCTTTTTTTTGGAGATGGCACGACGCACCATATCCGCCTGTCCCAGAGAATAGCCGCCCAGCTGCTGGAAAATCTGAATCACCTGCTCCTGATAGACGATGCAGCCATAGGTGATGGAAAGGATCGGTTCCAATGCAGGATGCTTGTACCGGATGCGGCTTGGATCCTGCTTGCAGGCAATGAATCTGGGAATGGAATCCATGGGACCGGGACGATACAATGCGATGATTGCCGTGATATCCTCGATATTCTGCGGTTTCAGTCCCACGCATACGCCTGTCATACCGGAGGATTCCATCTGAAACACGCCGCTGGTCTGTCCCCGTGAGATCATCTCAAAGGTTTCCGGATCATCCTCCGGAATGTTTTCCAAGGAAAACTCCGGCTGGCGCATCTGCACCATTTTCACTGCGTCATCCAAAACCGTCAGGTTCCGCAGCCCCAGAAAATCCATCTTCAAAAGCCCCAGCTCTTCCAAGGTTGTCATCACATACTGACAGACCACGGCTTCGTCATTGCGGGCAAGGGGCACATACTCATAAACCGGCCGCTTCGTAATGACCACACCCGCGGCATGGGTGGACGCATGGCGCGGCATTCCCTCCAGCGCCTTGGCCGTGTCGATGAGCTTTTTGATTTGCGGATCCCGTTCATAGAGGTCGGAAAGCGGCTTGCTCAGCCGCAGAGCATCCTCCAGTGTGATATGGAGGGTATTCGGCACCTGCTTTGCGATCTGATCGACTTCCGCATAGGGAATGTTCATGACCCGTCCTACATCCCGGATGACCCCGCGGGCCGCCATGGTGCCGAAGGTCACGATCTGCGCCACATGATCGTCGCCATATTTGCGGCGGACATAATCCACCACCTCTCCCCGGCGGGTATCTCCGAAATCCATATCAATATCCGGCATACTGACCCGCTCCGGGTTCAAAAACCGCTCAAAATACAGCCGGTACTGCATGGGATCAATGTCGGTGATCTCCAGACAATAGCTGACCATGGAGCCTGCCGCACTGCCGCGGCCCGGTCCCACAGGGATCCCCACACTTTTGGCATAACGGACGAAATCGGAAACAATGAGAAAATAATCGGTAAAGCCCATTTTCTCAATCATGTCCTGCTCATATTTCAGCTGTCCGCGGTATTGCTCATCCTCTCCGTACCGCATCCGGTAGCCTTCGTCACAAAGCTTTTTCAGATAAGAAAAGCTGTCATATCCCGGCGGCAGCTGGAATTCCGGCAGATGATACCTTCCAAACGTGAATTCCAGCCGGCACATTGCGGCGATCTTTTCCGTGTTTTCCAGCGCACCTTCATAGTCCGCAAAGAGATCCGCCATTTCCGCTTCGCTGCGGAGATAAAAATTCCGCGGTTCATACCGCATCCGGTTTTCATCATCCAGCGTCTTACCGGTCTGGATGCACAGCAGCACATCATGCGCCTCGGCGTCTTCCTTGCGGAGATAGTGCGCATCATTGGTGCAGACCATGGGGATCCCCGTTTCCTGATGGATCCGCAGGATTCCGCGGTTCACACCTGCCTGATCCCGAATCCCATGATCCTGAAGTTCCAGATAAAAATGATCCTGCCCGAAAATTTCCTCCATCTGCAGCGCATACTGCTTGGCATTTTCGTATTCTCCGTTTCGCAGCATCCTCGGGATCTCTCCGGCCAGACAGGCGGAAAGCGCGATCAATCCCCCGCTGTGCTCCCGCAAAAGCGCGAGGTCCACCCGCGGTTTGATGTAAAATCCTTCGGTCCACGCCATGGAAACCATGTAGGAGAGATTGCGGTATCCCTCCTCATTTTCACACAGCAGCACCAAATGACGGCTTTCTGCATCAAACTCATGCTGCTTGTCAAAGCGGGACCGCCCCTTGGGGGACACATAGACCTCACAGCCGATGATCGGCTTGACCCCCTCTGCCTTGCAGGCCCGGTAAAAGTCAATGGCACCGTACATGACGCCGTGGTCGGTAATGGCGCAGGCATCCTGCCCCATGGCCTTCACCACCTTTGGCAGATCCTTGATGCGGCAGGCGCCGTCCAGCAAGCTGTATTCCGTATGGACATGTAAATGGGTAAAGGGCATAGACGCCTTCCTTTCAAACATCGTTTACCGCTGCTTGCCGCAGCAGGGACGCCGCACATCCGGCTATGCCGCCGAAACGTTCTGACGCCGGCGGCGTCCGCGTCTCTTTTGGCTTCCTGCGGCGGGTGGTCTCAGCCCCGTTCCGCCAGAATCTCCTCTACCAGCTCCACGGCGGTGACGATCATAATGTCGCAGTGCTCCGTCAGTCCCATGGCCTTGGCGGCAGGTGTACTGTCATCGGGCTGGAACTTCTTTTGCAGCAGTTCCCGGCACCGAAGGGCGCCGAATTTTTCAGAAAACCGCTTTTGCAGCTCCTTCCCCAGCGCCATCGTGCGGCGTTTGCTGCCGACCGGATCCGCAGTGTCGACCGGCGTTACGAGTCCAAGGGTCATCACCGCCCCTGCAATGGCGCCGCACAGCTCACCGGAACCAGCACCGGCGCCGAATCCGGCACCGATGTCAAAGCTCTGCTGCGCAGAAAGTCCGGTCAAATCAGAAAACGCTGCCACCACGCTCTGGCAGCAGTTATAGCCTTGATGATGGTAAGCAAACGCCTGCTCGGTATGGATCATATTTGATTCTCCTTTTCCTGTATGCCTTCTTCTGTATTCCTTGCCAGCTCCACCAGCTTTCTCAGGCGGTGGTTCAGGCAGGATTTCGTCACGGGAGGAATGAATTCCTCCGCCAGCTCGCTGAGGGTCAATTCCGGACAGGCCACCCGCAGCGCCGCCGTCTGCTGCAATTTCTGCGGCAGGTTTTCCAGTGTTCCCGCTTTTTCCAAGCGGTGAATGGCTTCGATCTGCTCCTGTGCTGCCAGAACCGCTTTATCCAGATTGGCGCTGTCGCAATTCAGCCTGCGGTTCACACTGTTGCGCAGATCCTTTTCCAGCTTGGCCGACATGATCTTCATGGCAGCCACCGGCGCTCCGATCATGGTGAGAAAGTCCTCGATCTGATCGCTCTGCTTGAAATAGGTGATAAAGCTGCCGTTGCGGCTGAGAGCCTTCGGCGGGTAGCCGCACTCCCGCAGCAGCACTTCCAGTTCCCGACTGACCTGCAAATGCGAGGTGGTCAATTCCAGATGGTACCGCTTCAGCGGATCTGTACTGCTGCCTCCGGCAAAAAATGCCCCCCGCAGAAACGAAGCCCGGCAGCAGCTCTCCTCCAGCAGCCCGAAGTTGATGTGCAGCACCAGATTCTGCCGCAGATCATAGCCCAAAATATTGATGATGTGCTCCAGCTTTCCCGGGTCTGTAATGCCGAAAACCTGTTTTCCCTCCTGTTCGGGTACAGGCTGGCGGTCAAAGTGCAGACCAAACGCCTTGAGAAACAGCCGTGGCAGCCGTGCTGCAAAATTCGGATTTTCCGTAATGATCCGGATCTCCGTGGAATGAAAGGTATTGCAATAGAGCAGGATCCCGTAGGCCTCCGCTCTGGCACAGCACAGCTTTTGTACCGGCAGCTTGCATAATTCGTTTTTGGTATCAAATGAAAATGACATGATTCTCCTTATGATTCTACCCGGTACGTATCGTCCCGATAATCGAAGGTATTGCCTGCAATGCGGACGCTCCGTTCCGCATGCAGTAAGATCAGCTCCCGCGCCAGATGTCCGGGGTGATGCCGGACATACCCGTTTTCCACGGTCGCCACAGGGCGGCGCACCACTTCCACGCCCAGAGCGGCGCAGCGCGCACTGTCACACTGCAGCAATTCCGCCCCTTCCTCTGCATACCGGGCGGCAACCCCCTTTGGAATGGGGGAGGAGTTGGCAAGACACAGGGAAAACAGCCCTTCCGCCGAATGCTGGAAAAGGGCCTGAATATGATCGGCGGCAGTATAGCCCTCCGTCTCCCCTTCCTGTGTCATCACATTGGCTACATATACCTTCAGCGCATCCGACTGCCGGATCGCCTCCACGATACCGTCCACCAGCAGATTCGGAATGATACTGGTATAAAGGCTTCCGGGGCCAAGCACCAGCATATCCGCCTCCCCGATGGCGGCCAGCGCCGCCGGCAGCGCCCGCGGATGCTCCGGCAGCAGCCGAACCCGCGTGATGCGGCAGTTTTCCTGCTTCTTGCAATAGAAGATTTTGGACTCCCCGATCACGGATGCGCCGTTTTCAAATTCCGCTTCCAGCTGCACGTCCGCCGTAGTGACCGGCAGCACCCGCCCCGTAATGGCCAGCACCTGACTCATTCGTTCCACCGCTGTGTCAAAAGAGGGGGAGATCCCGTTGAGCGCTGCCAGCAGCAAATTGCCGAAGCTCTGTCCCGCCAGCGAGCCTTCCGTGAAGCGATAGTGCATCAGCTCCCGCATCAGCGGCTCCGTATTGGCCAGCGCCTCCATGCAGTTGCGAATATCACCCGGCGGCGGCATCCCCAGATCCTGCCGCAGCATTCCGCTGCCGCCGCCGTCATCCGCCACCGTCACAATGGCTGAAAGATTTTCCGTATAACATTTGAGTCCCCGCAGCATATTGGAGAGCCCGTGGCCGCCACCGATGACCACCACCTTCGGCCCATGCTCTCTGGGAACACGATAAGATGTACGCCGTTTTCCGCTCATGGAGACCTCCTCAGCTTCGGTCGATGTCCCGATGGGACTCCGTCACCTGATACCCCTTACCGCGAATAAACTCCGCCAGCGCATGGCACACCGCCACGGAGCGGTGGTGCCCGCCGGTGCACCCCACAGCGATGACCAGTCCGGTCTTTCCCTCTTCCGCGTAAAGCGGCAGAGAAAAAGCCAGAAGCTCCTCCAGACGCCGGAGATATTCCGTGGTTTCCCGGAAGCTCATCACATATCGGGCGACCGGTTCATCCAGACCGGTGTGATTTCTCAGTTCCTCCATGTAAAAGGGATTCGGCATGAACCGCACGTCAAATACCAGATCCGCATCCAGCGGCAGCCCGTACTTGAAGCCAAAGGAGAGCACGCTCACCGCCATGCTTCCCTGCAGGCTTTCCGAACTGAAGTGGTGCAGCAGCAGCGTCCGCAGCTGCGCCGTACTGGTACGGGTGGTATCCAGAATCAGATCCGCCCTGCGGCGCACCGGAGCCATCAGCATCCGTTCCTGTTGAACTGCTTCCTCCAGCGAATCCGTCCGGTCCGCCAGCGGATGCCGGCGGCGGGTCTCCTTATACCGCTGGATGATGGTTTCCGGCGAAGCCTCCAGAAACAGCATCCGGCAGGCTCCCTGCATGGCTTTCAGCTTATCCAGCACCTGAAACAGCTCGTCAAAGGAACTGGCAGTCCGCACATCGTAAACCAGCGCCACCCGGTCATAGCGCCCGCTGCCGCCTGCGCAGAATTCCGCAAATTTCAAAATCATGGCCGCCGGCATATTGTCCACAATATAAAAGCCCATATCTTCCAAAAAGGAGGCCGCTTTGCTTTTGCCGGCACCGGAAAGGCCGGAAATAATCAAAATCTCCATGGATACGCCCGCTTTCTCAGGATTCTATGAGCTTGACCTCCGGCTCCAGACGGACGCCGGTCTCCTCCAGCACCCGCTGCCGCACCTGTTCCATCACTGCAAGCACGTCGGCACAGGTTGCTCCGCCGGTGTTGATGACAAACCCCGCGTGCTTGGGGCTCACCTGCGCGCCGCCCACTGTGAATCCCTTCAGCCCGCACTGGTCAATGAGCGTCCCTGCAAACTGACCCACGGGCCGCTTGAACGTACTGCCGGCGCTGGGATATTCCAGCGGCTGGCTGGCTTTGCGGCGGGCCATCAATGCCCGCATCGTCTCCCGGATCTTCTCCGGTTCCCCCGCTTCCAATTGCAGCACGGCGGAAAGGACTACGGCCTCCGGCCGGTCTGTCAACAGGCTGCGGCGATATCCAAACTCCATCTCCGCTCCGGAAACGGTTCGGATCCCTTCCTCCGGCAGCAGCAGCGTGACCTGTTTCACCACCTGCTTCATTTCCCCGTCATACGCTCCTGCGTTCATGCAGACCGCTCCTCCCAGCGTACCGGGAATGCCATGGGCAAATTCCAGTCCCGCCAGTCCCTGCCTGCAGGCATAGTCCGCCAGCCGCGCCAACGATACGCCGGCTTCCGCCGTGACGGTCTGAGGCTCCGGTCCCAACGCCATGGATGCCATGCCGGATGTGTTGACCACCAACCGGTCCACCCCCTGATCGGGAGCCAGCAGGTTGGTGCCGTTGCCGATCACCAGCGGCCGCGCGCCGCACGATTCCGCAAAGCTCAGCAGCAGTACCAGCTGCTCCCCACGCTCCGGAAACGCCATACGGCGGGCAGGACCGCCGATCCGGAAGGAGGTATGGCGGCTCATCGGCTCCTCACATACCACCTTTAGATCCGGAAGATAGTCCGCGATTTGTTTGTCAAGCTGTCTATACCAGTCCATATCAGGACCTCCTTGCTCAGATTGCCCGCCCCAGCAGCGCCGCACCGATCATGCCGGCATCGTTGCCCAGTTCCGCCCGCAGGATCCGGGTA
This sequence comes from Dysosmobacter sp., assembly GCA_026169195.1. Taxonomy (GTDB): domain Bacteria; phylum Bacillota; class Clostridia; order Oscillospirales; family Oscillospiraceae; genus Oscillibacter. The sequence goes on from JAPFEH010000081.1 coordinate 8,196, forward strand.
GTCATGCCGCCGTGTCTGGCGAACGATTCACGGGCCACGATCTCCCGCAGCGGCTCCAGCAGCAGCTGCTCCGGCGCCGCTGCCACACCCCCGCCAATGGCGATCACCTCCGGCCGCAGGATGTTGATGAGGCTGACGGTCCCATCCGCCAGATATTCCACATATTTCCGGCACACCGCAAGCGCCGTCTCATCTCTCGCCTGTGCGGCGGAAAAAACCGTGCGCCCCTCTACCGTACCGCCGTTTTCTGCCGCATAATCATGCAGCAAACTCTCCGGATGGGACTGCATCGCCGCCTGCGCCTGCTGGATCAAAGCGGTTGCAGAGGCATAGCGTTCCCAGCATCCGCGCCTTCCGCAGTTACACGGCTCTCCGCCATGACAGATGACCAGATGCCCCGCTTCACTGGAGGACTGTCCTCCGTGCAATTTTCCTCCCAGCAGCAGCCCGCAGCCGATTCCGGTTCCCAGTGTTACCACGGCAAAATCCCGGGTCCCCCTGCCGGCGCCGCAGAAATATTCCCCCACAGCGGCACAGTCCGCATCATTCCCCAAAAAAACAGGCAGATCCAGCCGGCGGCGGAACAGCCGCTCAAGGGGCACGTTCTTCATGGGGATATTGGTGGTAAACAAAACGTCTCCTCCGGATACGGCGCCGGGCAGTCCAATACCCACATATGCCGGAGACTCAGGAGACACCCCTCCTTTTCGGGAAACAGAAACTGCCAGTGAAGCCAACGTCTCCGTAAACTGCTCAGGTCCCTGAAAATTCAGCGGACACCGCTCCACCGCTGTGATCGCGCCCGTTTCATCCACAAGACCGGCTTTCAAATTGGTGCCGCCTACATCAATCCCAATATACAATCGGTTCCCTCCCAGTATGTTCCATCACAGATTTCTTATCCTTTTTTGCTGCCCATATCAGCCCGCAGATCCACCCGGCGTGCCAGCTCCTGTGCGGCGTTATAGCCAAATTTCCGGTGGCGGTTATTCATTGCGGCCACCTCCACGATGCTGGCCAGATTTCGTCCCGGACGCACCGGAATGGTGACAATGGGGACCTGAACATCCAAAATGTCGGTAAAATGATCCTCAATGCCCAGACGGTCATAAAATTTGGTCTGATCCCACGGCTCAAAATGGACCACCAGATCCAGCTGTGACTCCACCTTGATGGCGCGCATGCCAAACAGCTGCCGCACATCGATCACGCCGATGCCCCGCAGCTCAATATAATGGCGGATCACTTCAGGAGCGGTTCCCACCAGCTGGTTGGAAATGCGCCGCAACTCCACCGCGTCATCCGCTACCAGCCGATGGCCCCGCATAATCAGTTCAATGGCCGCCTCGCTCTTGCCAACGCCGGAATCGCCGGTAATCATGACACCTTCGCCGTAAATGTCCAGCAAAACACCATGGCGGGTAACGCAGGGCGCCAACGCCTGATTGAGATATTCAATGGTGTGGCTGGTAAACTCCACCGTGGTCTCGCAGCTGCGCAGCAGCGTTTTCTCATGTTCAACGGCGCTTTCCAGACACTCCGGAAAACACTCCAGTCCCCGACTGAGAACCAGCGCCGGAATGTCATACAGGAACAGGTCGTCAAAGCACTTGCGGCGTCCTTCTGAGGTCAGGCCGTTCAAATAGGTGTCCTCAGCTTTGCCGATCACCTGCAGGCGGCGGGGGTCAAAATAGTCATAAAAATCATGAAACTGCAATCCCGGACGGTTTACATCCGTGATGGTCAGCATTGCGCTTTCAAAGTCTCCTCCCCGGTTCAGGACTTCCAACCCGAATTCCTGAACAAAGGTTGTAATTTTCACTCCATTTTCGCTCATGGTGCTCTCCTCATCTTTCCGCCCGCCACCAAAGCCGGGCTTTCCTGCCAACCGTGCGAACGCCCGGCTCAGCGGTCAAATGCTCCGCAGGCGCAGTTCTTTTTTTATTATATATGAATCTGCATAATTCCGCAACACCTTCCCGATCTGCCCCCGGAAAAACAGAAGCCGCGCCCATAAAAAATCTTTCAATTTTTTTGAAAAATCTGCTTGCATTTTCAGAACAATTCTGTTATCATATCAGACGTGCCTATGAAAGCAGGCGCGGAAGTACGCAACAGCAAGGAGGTGCAACGGATGGCAAAGTGCGAGTTCTGCGACAAGGGCGTGACCTTCGGTATTCAGGTTTCCCACTCTCACCGGCGTTCCAATCGGACTTGGAAGCCCAATGTGAAGCGTGTGAAGGCGATCGTCAATGGTTCCCCCCGCCATGTGTATGTTTGTACCCGGTGTATGCGTTCCGGTAAGGTCACCAGAGCGGTCTGATTGTACAAACAAAAATCCCGGACTTCGGTCCGGGATTTCTTTTTTCAAAAAAAGCCGTGCCGGAACTCTCGTGTCCGGCATGGCTTTTCTTTATTTCATTTCCGATTCCTCAAGGGAGACAGCCGGAACCGCAGACACCTCCGCAGCAGCCGGCCGCTGCTCTTCCCGCTTTTCCTCCCGTTCTTTTTTTCCACGAACCATTACCGCACTGACGGCGCTCAAAACAAAGATCTCACTGAGCGCCCACGAAATGCCGAACAGGGCGAATAAACCAGAGCCGTTCCGGACATCCCCATCGGATGTAGGACGCGGTATGAACAGCAAAAAGCCCAGACAGAAACAGGTAATCAGAAGACAGATCACATGCCCCACCATCATCCGGCGTCCGGCTGTGCGGCGCCGCAGCACCAGCATGGAAAAGATCAGCTCCACCAGAACAACCAGCAGCACGCCTGCGAGAAACAGCGGCAGCACCTCCGACTCCAGAGCAACCTTCATATCCGTCTCCCCCTCCGGTCACAGCCAAGTGCGCTCCAGCAGCTCGTCCTTCTTCGCCCGGGTCATCAGCTCCGACACCACATCCCGCGCATGCTTGCCCTGATACAACACCTCATAGGCACACTGACAGATGGGCATTTCGACATCTTCCCGCTGCGCCAGCTGGTGGATGCTCTCCGCGGCATAGTAGCCTTCCACCACTGCGCCGACCTCCTGCATTGCTTCCTGCACGCTCTTTCCCTGTCCGATCAGCATACCGGCCCGATTGTTGCGGGAGTGCAGAGAGGTGCAGGTGACGATCAGATCGCCCATACCCGCAAGGCCGCCGAAGGTGCGGCGGGTGCCGCCCAGCTGCTCTCCCAGACGGGTCAGCTCCGCCATGGCGCGGGTCATCAAAAGCGCCTTCGTATTGTCCTGATACCCCAGTCCCGCAATCACGCCGCAGCTGAGGGCCACCACATTTTTCAGCGCTGCCGCCAGCTCCACCCCGATGATGTCATAGCTGGTGTAGACACGGAAATAGTCGTTCATAAAGGCGTCCTGCACAAAGCGGGCCGCCGCCCGATCCGGACAGGCAGACACGCAGCCAGTGGGCATCCGGATGCCCACCTCCTCTGCATGAGAAGGTCCAGAAAGTGCAACCACTTTACAGATATTGCCTGTCGCTTCCTGCAAGACCTGACTCATGCGAAGGTTGGTATCCCGCTCGATCCCCTTGGACACCGTGACCAGCACGGTCTCCGGACGCAGGTAGGGTGCAATGTTTTCTCCGGTCTTCCGCACCGCAAAGGAGGGCGGCGCAGACACCACCATGTCCGCATCCTTCAGGCAGTCCAGATCAGAGGTGATCCGCAGGCTTTCCGGAAGTTCCACACTGCTCAGCAGCGGATTCCGCCGGCTCTCCGCCATCTCCGCCGCCTTTGCGGGGTTATGGGACCACAGCCACGTCTCATGCCCGTTATCGCAGAGAACCAGACTCAAGGCCGTGCCCCAGCCGCCGCTACCCACAACAACTGCTTTCATGGGAACCCACTCCTTTTCAATGTTTGCGCCGGAGACTGAATTTGTTCTCCGTGCCGCTCAAAAGCCGTTTGATATTGGTCCGGTGCTGCCATACCACCAATCCGCCCAGCAAAAAGGCAAGGACTACGATCACAGGATCAGGATAGCAGTACCATGAAATAAAGGGAAAGCTCGCCCCTGCCCAGAGAGAGCCAAGGGAGACATACTTCGTCAGGACCGTCAGAAGCAGGAAGCCTCCCCAGACCACCAGCGCAATGCGCCAGTCGATCATGATGGCGACCGTGCCGCCGGACAGGATGCCCTTGCCGCCCTTGAAATGGAACATGCAGGGGAACATATGCCCCAGCAGACAGAAAAGACCTGCCCAGTATTTGGCAAAGACCAGCACTGCCGCCTCATCCAGAAGCATTCCACGGAACAGCGCCACACCTGCCAAAATGGCAATAACAGCCTTCAGAACATCACACAAAATGACAACCAGTGTCAGCATCCCGCCAAACGTCCGGTGGAAATTGGTAAGACCCGCATTGCCGCTGCCATGACTCCGTACATCATCCCGCAGAATATATTTGGAAACAATGACAGCACCGTTGAAGCAGCCGCAGAAATAGGCGATTGCCGCCGCAAGCAGAGCCGGAATGCAGAAGTCCAGCCCCTGCTCCGTCAAAAAATGCCAAAGGCTCATTCCTTACTCCTCCTTATCGCCTCTTTGACGGATGGACAGCACAATGGGCGTGCCCTCCAGCCCAAAGGTGTTCCGAATGCAGTTTTCCAGATACCGCTGATAGGAGAAGTGGAACAGCCGTGCGTCATTGCAGAATACCACAAAATGAGGCGGCCGGATCCCCACCTGTGTCATATAGTAGATTTTCAGTCTCCGGCCTTTGTCGGTGGGCGGCTGCACCCGGGTCTGGGCATCTGCCAAAACGGTATTGAGCATTCCGGTGGTGATCCGCATGGACGCCTGATTGGAGACCTGATCGATCAGCGCAAAGAGCTTATCCACCCGCTGACCGGTCTTGGCAGAAATAAAGAGGATGGGCGCGTAGGGCATATAGGCCAGACTCTGGCGGACTTCTTCCCGCATCCGGTCCATGGTCTTGCCGTCCTTTTCAACCAGATCCCATTTGTTCACCACAATGATACTGGCCTTCCCCGCTTCGTGAGCAAGACCCGCCACCTTGGTATCCTGCTCGGTCACGCCCTCGGTCGCGTCAATCATAATCAGGCACACATCACTGCGCTCAATCGCCATGGTCGCCCGCAGGACACTGTATTTTTCAATGTCCTCCTCCACCTTGGACTTTTTGCGGATACCGGCCGTGTCGATAAAAACAAAGCTGCCTTGGTCGTTGGTAAACCGGGAGTCGATAGCGTCCCGGGTGGTCCCTGCCACGTTGGAAACGATCACCCGTTCTTCCCCTAAGATCTTATTGACCAGCGAAGATTTTCCGGCGTTCGGCTTTCCGATGACGGCCACCTTGATGGCGTCATCCTCCTCTTCCTCCTCGTCCTCAGGAGGGAAATACCGGACGCAGGCATCCAGCAAGTCGCCGGTACCATGACCATGGACGGCAGAAACCGCAATGGGATCTCCCAGCCCCAGATTATAGAATTCATAAAAATCCGGATCCACCGTACCGGTAGAGTCCATTTTATTGACCGCCAGAACAATGGGCTTCCCGCTGCGCAGCAGCATATTCGCGACCTCGTGGTCAGAAGCGGTAAGACCGGTTTTAATATCCGTCAGGAAAATAATGACATTGGCATTGTCAATGGCAATTTGCGCCTGATCCCGCATAAACTCCAAAATCATGTTATCTGTACGGGGCTCAATACCACCGGTATCGATCAGGGTAAATTTCCGCCCGTTCCAGTCGGTCTCTCCGTAAATACGGTCCCGGGTAACGCCGGGCGTATCCTCCACAATGGAAAGACGTCTGCCGATCAGCTTGTTGAACAGCATGGACTTGCCCACATTGGGACGGCCCACAATGGCAACGATGGGTTTCATCGGCGCTCACTTCCTTTCTGATGTTTCATTGGATCCGGCAGAAGCGCGGTGACACAGCGTCTCCCGCGTTTTTCTGCACTTCTCTTTGAATGTTCCGCCTGTATTATACCCGTTCCAAACGGGATGCGCAAGCAAAAAGCGCACGATCAGCTCCCCCGGCGGATCAGGGCTCCGGTCCAAGACAGCAAGGCACCGGACGCCGAATCAAAGGGAACCGCTTCTCCGCGCCGCAGCGCCTCACCGGTTTGCAAAATCGAGAGATCCTCTCCCTCCAGCGCCTCCGCCAGCTCCCTGCCGGCAGAACAATAGACGCCCTTTTCTGCGTAACATTTGGCCCGCAGGGTAAATCCCGCGCTCTTATAGAGTTCCCGCAGCACTTCCGGATCCCGCCCGTGCAGGAAATTATGGGCGCAGGCATGATACAGCGCGCAGGCACCGGTATGAACCGCTTCCGCCGCTCCGCTCCTGCCGGCTGCGAACCGCAAAAACTCCAGATCTCCGATCAGCGGTCTGGTATCATGGTAAAACTGGAACAGCTCCCCCTGTGTCCACTGTGCCAGTTCCTCCCGGCCGGAAACAAATCCGCAGAGGAGCTCCCGCTCCGGAAGGTCCGCCACCGCCATGCGGTAATGCTCCAGATCCTCCGGAGTCAAACGGTCCAAGATCAGGACCATGTCCACATCGCTGTTCGGTCCGGCCTCTCCTCTGGCCCGGCTTCCCTGAATCCCCAGACAGCAGATTCTGCCGCCGAAGGCGCGTTCCACAGCCTTCCGGTATGTCTGAATCCAGACAGCAAACTCTTCCATCTCCGCCTCCTCTCATTCACGCAAAAAGGAAGGAGGGAAGAATCTCTTCCCTCCTAAAGCATGCATGCAAATCCTTATTTCGCGACCACGGACTTGACAACCTTGACCTCGCGGCCATTGTAGTAACCGCACTCCTGGCACATTCTGTGAGGCAGGTGCAGCGCACCGCATTTCGGGCATGCGACGAGACCGGGAACCGCCAGCTTCCAGTGAGAGCTGCGGCGCTTGTCGCGTCTTGCTTTGGATACTTTTCCCTTAGGTACTGCCATTGTGACACCTCCTTGATCTTTCAAAGGCCCGGGAGTGTGGCCCGTCCTTATTGTTCTTTTATTTGTTCTCCAAAAGTTTTGCCAGAGCTGCGAGCCGGGGGTCGACTTCCTTCTTACAGGAACACGGTCCCAAATTCAGGTCGGCACCGCACCGGGAGCACAAGCCCTTGCAATCTTCCGAACACAATGTTTTTGTGTCCATCCCTAAGATGAACGCCGTGCGGGCCAGATCACCCGCATCTACTTTTCCCTCTTCCAGCAGGACGATCTCATCATTGTCCTCATTCTGGAGCTCCTCCGCCAGCATACAGCGGAACGGAACGGTCTTTTCCTGCGGGAACGCCTTGCCGCAACGGTCGCAGACTGCATCCAGCGTCGTTCCGGCAGTCATCTCAAGCCAGAGCACATCGGCGTTGTTGGTGATGCTTCCCTCCACCGCAACTGGGCGGCTGATGGGGCAGCGGCCGGCAAACTCCACATCAGAAAGATCCAGCTCAAACCGGAATTCCAGTGTTTTACCGGGCGTTCGCAGGATTGGTCTTACATCAATCAGCATAACATACCTCGCAATGACACGGTTAGTATTATAATAGCTGGTGCTCCCGTTGTCAAATAGTTTTTTCAAAATTCCGCCACTTTTTTTACCGGTCCCGTTTCCGGTCCAAATGCTTCCCCGCCAGATCGATGCCCATGATGGCATTCCGGAAGCCGTCCTGCAGGACCTCTGCCGTCGTGATCTGATATCCGTCCTTCGGCCACCGCTCAATCCACGCCTGCCGGAGCATCCCCGCAAACCGGCTGCACATGGGATCCGGCTGACGGAGCAGCATGGGGGAAAGGAAACTGACAATGACCTGTTTTTCCTCTACGCGGGCAGCTCCCCGCTCCCAGAAAAAACGGCGTTTTCCGGCAGCTTCCAGACGGTTCAGGATCTCCTCGGCCAGTGCCTGCAAGGCAGCCGGATCCTCCCCTCTCTCCGCCACCGCCCGAACATACGCTGGGCCGAATCGGGCCTCATACTCCCGCAGAGCCTTGGCGTATTCATTGCGCCGAAACCGCGGCAGCCAGTCTCCGGCTTCCCGGATCGCGGCGCACAGATCTTCAATCCCCATGGTCCTCTCCCTCTCCGGACTCCTCATCAGACCATGTGCTGGGGTCGTTAATGTGGTCCATGCCGAACTTGTAGGCCCGCCACTCCCGCCACATCAATCCGGCGCCGATGACCGTAAAAACCACGCCGCCGCCAATGCCCAGCGCCGGAGAATCGGAAGTTCCTCGAAACACATTGATAAACAGCTGCGCCGCCAGATACAGCAGATAACCGCCTGCCAGCACCCAAACAAAATTGACCTTGCCGGTCTGCTTCCTTTTCATGAAAAAGTCTCCCCTGCTTCCTTCAAAATCTGATGCCCTGCCTTTACAAGCGTCCCGAAAACAGGTATGATACTGTCAATCCGAAACATGCCACAGGAGGGCCGTTATGCGAGAATTCACCATTGGAAAAAATGATGCCGGACAGCGGCTGGATCGCTTCGTATCCAAGAATCTGCCGCTGCTCCCCCCCGCCCTGCTGCAAAAGTACATCCGCCTCAAACGCATTAAGGTCAACGGAAAAGGCTCCAAGCGGGACGCCCGCCTCCAGACCGGGGATATTTTACAATTATATATCAACGATGAGTTCTTTGACAAGCCCAATGAAGAAAATCTGTTTCTCACCCTGTTCAAACCACAGCTGACCATCGTTTACGAAGACGAAAATCTTCTGTTGGCGGACAAACGGCCGGGGCTTGTGGTTCATGCGGACGAGACAGAGAAGGTCAACACCCTCATCAACCACATTCAGGCTTATCTCTATCAGAAAAAAGAGTGGAATCCCAAGTGGGAAAACGCCTTTGCTCCGGCCCTGTGCAACCGCATCGACCGCAATACCGGCGGCATCGTCATTGCCGCGAAAAACGCAGAGACCCTGCGGATCATCAACGAGAAGATTCGGGATCACGAGCTGGAAAAAAGCTATCTTTGTGTTACGGTCGGCCGTCCCAAAAAGCCGGAAGGCCGGATTGAGGGATTTTTATGGAAGGACGAGGTAAAAAAGCAAGTCTACTTCCATCATAAGCCCGTCGCCGGCGCCAAGACTGCCGTGACCCTCTACAAAACGCTGGAGACACGGGGCGAATTGTCTCTGGTGGAGTGCCGTCTTCTGACCGGCCGCACCCACCAGATCCGCGTTTCCATGGCAGAGCTGGGCTGTCCGCTGCTGGGAGACGGCAAGTATGGACGCGGCGATGTGAACCGGCGGTATCATGAGACCCGTCAGGCCCTTTATTCCTATCAGCTCCACTTCGATTTTCCCACGGATGCCGGTATGCTGAACTACCTGCGGGGCAAGACTTTCACCGTGGAAAACGTACCGTTTCGGGAGAAATATTTTTCCCACGATAAAAACGGGTAATTCCCTTGACATTTAGAGGTACTTCCTATATAGTTCAAAGTGCTGAATTTCGACGGTAAGGTCCCCCCAACAGAGAAAAGAAGCACATCATTTTCGAAAAAATAGACAGGAAATGGGGGAGGATACATGTCCAGAGAGTTGATTCGCCTGCGGGATGTCTGCATGGCTTTCGACGACGAGCTGGTTCTCGATCACTTAAACCTTTATTTTAATGACAAAGAGTTCCTCACACTGCTTGGTCCCAGCGGGTGCGGCAAAACCACCACCCTCCGGATCATCGGCGGCTTCGCGACACCTACGTCCGGAGACGTCCTTTTTGACGGTGTGAGGATCAATGATGTCCCGCCCTATAAGCGGCAGATCAATACCGTCTTTCAAAAGTATGCCTTGTTCCCGCACCTGAATGTGTTTGAAAACATCGCGTTCGGTCTGCGGATGCAGAAGCGTCCCGATCCCAAAGATCCCACCGGAAAAAAGATGGTGAAGATTCCGGAGGACGAGATCCGGGAGCGGGTCATGGAAATGCTGGAGGTTGTAAGCCTCAAGGGCTTTGAACACCGCAAGCCCGACGCTCTTTCCGGCGGTCAGCAGCAGCGGGTCGCCATTGCCCGCGCTCTGGTCAACAAGCCCAAGGTATTGCTGCTGGACGAGCCTTTGGCGGCTCTGGATCTGAAACTGCGCAAGGATATGCAGATCGAGCTCAAGCGTATCCAGCAGCAGGTGGGCATCACTTTTATTTACGTAACGCACGATCAGGAAGAGGCCCTGACCATGTCCGATACCATCGTGGTCATGGATAAGGGGTCCATCCAGCAGATCGGCACTCCCGAGGATATCTACAATGAGCCGAAAAACGCGTTTGTGGCGGACTTCATCGGCGAATCCAACATCATTGACGGCATCATGCTGCAGGATAAGCTGGTTCAGATGTACGGCAAAACCTTCCCCTGTCTGGACGGCGGCTTTGCTCCCAATGAACCGGTGGATGTGGTCATCCGCCCCGAGGACATCGATATCGTCCCTGTGGAACAGGGGCAGCTGATCGGTACTGTTACCACCGTGACCTTCAAGGGGATGCAGTATGACATTATTGTGGATTTCAAGGGCTTCAAGTGGCTGATCCAGACCACGGATCACTGCCCGGAAGGCTCCCGCATCGGGATCAAAATTGATCCTGACGGCATCCACATCATGAAAAAGAGCCAGTACTCCGGAATGTTCGGCGACTATTCCTCCTTCTCCGAGGAATATGACGAACTGGACGACGCCAGCCTCTCGCTGGACGAGGAGGAGAGCGGGGATGAAGCGTAAACTGTCTTTTCTGTCCATCCCCTATGTGATCTGGATGGCGCTGTTCGTAGTGGCTCCCATCATTATGGTGGTCATCTACGCGTTCTCCACCGCCGACGGCGGATTTACTCTGGCCAACTTTGCCAGAATGGGCACCTATACCGTGGTGTTCACCCGCTCTTTCAAGCTGGCGCTGATCGCCACCTTGATCTGTCTGGTGATCGGCTACCCCGTCTCCTATCTGATGAGCCGGGAAGGTCCCCGCTTCCAGCGGATCGCCATGGTGCTGATTATGCTGCCCATGTGGATGAACTTCCTGCTCCGGACCTACTCATGGATGGCTCTTTTGGAAAACAACGGTCTTTTGAACCAGCTGTTCCAGAACATCGGGCTGATCGATTTGTATAACCGGATCTTCGGTACAAATCTCACGTTCTTCCGCATGATTAATACGCAGGGAGCCGTGGTACTGGGCATGGTATACAACTATCTGCCCTTCATGATCCTCCCTATTTACTCTGTTATTGTAAAGCTGGACCACAACCTTTTGGAAGCGGCGCGGGATCTGGGCGCCAACTCGTTTCAGGTGTTCCGGCGGGTCATTCTGCCCCTTTCCCTGCCCGGTGTGCTTTCCGGCATCACCATGGTGTTCGTCCCCTCCGTGTCCACCTTCGCCATCAGCAAAATGCTGGGCGGCGGCACAGAGCTGCTGCTGGGCGATCTCATTGAACAGCAGTTCCTTGGCGGAGCCTACAACCCGCAGCTGGGCGCGGCCATTTCGCTGGTGATGATGGTGATTGTCGTGATCTGCATGTGGATCATGAACCGTTTCGGTGAAGGCGAAGAACAGGCGGTGATGATGTGAAAAGAAACAATTCTCTGATGAACCGCCTGCTGATGCTGCTGGTATTTCTGTTCCTGTATGCCCCTATTTTTCTGCTGATTATCTTTTCTTTTAACGCAGGCAACAGCAACATGATCTGGAAGGGCTTTTCTCTGGACTGGTACGCCAAGCTCTTCCACAACCGTCTCATTATGGAAAGCGTTTATACCACGCTGCTGGTGTCTCTGCTGGCCACCGTCATCGCTACCATTGCCGGCACCTTTGCGTCCATTGGTTTTTATGCCATGCGGCGCCGGATCCGGACTCCGCTGATGACCGTCAACAACATTCCCATGATGAATGCCGACATTGTGACCGGCGTTTCCATGTGTCTGCTGTTTGTGGCATTTTTCAACGGCTGGGAAAACTTTTCCGTATGGTTCAACTCTCTGGGCCTTTTTCAGCTGCCCACCCGTCTCACCATGGGCTTTGGAACGCTGCTGATCGCTCATATCACCTTCAATATCCCCTATGTCATTCTTGCCATCGGCCCCAAGCTGCGGCAGATGGACAAGCATCTCGTGGACGCCGCTATGGATCTGGGCTGCACCTGGATGCAGGCCTTCCGGAAGGTGATCCTGCCGGAAATCAAGCCCGGTATTGTTTCCGGCGCCCTCACGGCGTTCACCATGAGCATTGATGACTTCGTCATCAGCTATTTTACCGCAGGCTCCGGCTCTTCGACTCTGGCTATGACCATCTATGGTATGACCAAGAAGCGGGTCACCCCGGAAATCAACGCCATTTCCACGCTGCTGTTCGTGACGGTTTTGCTTCTGCTGGCCGTCATCAACATCCGGGAAGCCCGGCAGGAGCGCGCCGCGCTGCGGCGGAAATAAACGGTCCCACGGCCCATTGGGCCTTGAGATAACATCTAATTTTTACTGGAGGAATGATCAATTGAAAAAAACAGTAGCCTGTGCCATTTTGATGGCCCTGTTCCTGACCGGATGCGGCGGCAATTCCAGCCCAGCCGATGATGGCAGCACCGGCAGCGGAGACGGCGGCGGCAAGCGCGTGGTAAACGTGTGCAGCTGGGGTGAATACATTGATGAGGACCTGATCTATCAATTTGAGGAAGAGACCGGCATCAAAGTCAACTACCAGACCGCAGAAAGCAACGAAGCTCTCTATTCCCTGCTGAAAACCGGCGCCGGTGACTATGATGTAATCGTCCCCTCTGACTATATGATCGCGCGTCTGATCGAAGAAGATATGCTGGCGGAGCTGAATTACGACAACATCCCCAACTATGCCAAAATCGACGATCAGTACAAGGGGTTGAGCTATGACCCCGAAAACCGATATACCGTCCCCTATACGTGGGGCACGCTGGGGATCATCTATAATTCCACGATGGTGGATGAGGAGATCACCAGCTGGGACGCGATGTTTGATGAAAAGTATGCCGGGCAGGTCCTGATGATCCGCAATTCCCGCGACGCACTGGCCGCCGCTTTGCTGGATCTCGGGTATGACATCAATACCACGGACGAGGCCCAGATCCGGGAAGCCTATGAACTGCTGGCAGACGCCAAGGAAAAGGGCGTGTATCAGGCATTCGTGATGGACGAGATCTTCGGCAAGATGGAAGGCGGCAACGCTGCCATCTCCATGTATTACGCCGGAGACTACCTGACCATGCTGGAAAACAATCCCGATCTGAAGTTCGTGGTGCCCGAGGAAGGTTCCAACTGGTTTGTGGACGCCATGTGCGTGCTCAAGAGTGCGCAGCACAAGGAAGAAGCCGAGGCTTGGATCAACTTCATTGCCGGCACGGAGGCAAACCTTGCCAACATGGACTATATCTGGTATGCCTCTCCCAACGCGGAGGCTCTGGAGCAATATCCGGCCTATTATGAGGAGACCTACGGCGAGCCTCTGGACGAAGAGCTGTATAACATCATGGCCGCTCCCAAGGACGTTCTGGACCGCTGCACGCTGTATGAAAACCTCCCTGCGGAGACTCTGACGCTGTACAACGATCTCTGGACAGAACTGGGAATCTGATCCATGCAGCAAGCAAGCCTGCACCATAACATGCAGGCTTGCTTTTTTATTTTTTCTGCACGCCCACTTGAAAAAACGCTCCAATTCCAGTAAACTGGTCAAGAGCGATCAAACACATAAGGAGGTCATTTCCATGATCCTGATTGGAACCAAATGCCGTCTTGAAGAAACCGTTACCGAAGAACTGACTGCCGCCGCCGTTGGCTCGGGTCTCCTCAGCGTCTTCGGCACCCCCTTCATGCTGGCTCTGATGGAAAACGCCGCGCAGACGGCGCTGCAAAGCTTTCTGGAGGAAGGTCAGGGCAGCGTGGGCACCCATCTGGATGTCAGCCACACCGCTCCCACTCCCGTTGGCATGAAGGTCACGGTCGAGGCGGAAATCGTTTCCGTTTCCGAAAACGGCAAAATGGTGGATTTTCGTGTCACCGCTTGGGATGAAAAGGGTCCCATCGGCGAAGGCACGCACACCCGGGCGATCATCAACAACGAGCGATTCCTCAGCAAATGCAACGCCAAGCTGGCCTGAGATACGATAAAAAAGCACCTGAAGCAGAGCTTCAGGTGCTTTTTTGAATCATCCGAATCCTCAGAATCCATGCAGGTTGCAAGATCACCGCTCTATTGGACCCGCAGATTTTTTACCACAGTCTCATCCGGTGTCACATGGACTGTGCGGCAGGTATGATAGATCACCATACCGGGACGGGCGCCAGAGGGCTTTTTCACATGCTTCACCATGGTATAATCCACCGGTACATTTCCGCTTTCCCGCGCCTGAGAATACCACGCGGCCAGTTTTGCAGCTTCCACGATGGTATCATCATCTACGCTCTGCCCGCCGGAGCAGAGAATCACATGGGCGCCATGGATCTTCTGCGTATGGAACCACAAATCCCGATGATCCGCTTCTTTACAGGTCAGCTGGTCATTCTGCCGGTTGTTCCTGCCCACCAGTACCCGGAAGCCGCTGGTAGTCCGGAACTCCCAAGGCCGCGCCGTCCGTTTCAGCTCTTTTTTCCCCTTCGTCTGTTTGCGCAAAAAACCTGTATCCCGCAGTTCATTCCGAATCTCTATGAAATCCTGCTCCGTTTCTCCTCGCTGGATCTCTTCCAACACGCTCTCCAAATAAGCCAGATCCCGCCGCGCGATCTCCATTTGCTCTCCCAGATACTTTTCCGCCGTTTTTGCCTTGGTATACCGCTTATAATATTTGGCGGCATTCTGCTGAGGAGACAACAGCGGATCCAGCCGGATCGTTATTTCCGCGCACTCTTCATCGTAAAAATTTTCGCAGATCAGCCGGTCTGCGCCCCGCTCCATGCGGTAAAGATTGGCAGTAATCAGATCACCGCAGATCCGCAGCCGGTCCCGGTCCTGCGTCGCCTCATAATCCTTTTCCTGCATCGCCAGCTTTCTCCGCAGGCGATCCCGCGCCGTTGTGACCGCGCGGATGAGATCTGCGCCCCGCTGCCGTACCCGTTCCTGCCGTTCCCGTGCCTCATAAAAAGTATCCAGCAAAGCGGAAAAGCTCTCAAAC
Organism: Dysosmobacter sp.; assembly: GCA_026169195.1. Lineage (GTDB taxonomy): Bacteria > Bacillota > Clostridia > Oscillospirales > Oscillospiraceae > Oscillibacter. The sequence goes on from JAPFEH010000081.1 coordinate 23,301, forward strand.
CGCTCCGCTGTCACCAAATCGCCATACTGACCGATGGGGAAGCAGGAAAATTCAAAGGGTCGTCCTTCCTTATTCAAGCAAATCGGTGTGAAGTTATTCTGCTTTACAGATTTCGAAAAATCAAGGATAATATTCCACAACTTCTCTGTTCCGCCTTCGCCCAAGGAAAACAGGCGCCCATCGGTCTCCCCTGCCGCTTGAAATGCCAGTTCCCGCGCCATGAGCGGCGAAATTCCGAAATAGCTGTCCAGCAGGAACGCATCGATCTGCCGGTCCGGATTGGCATGCTCCAGTTTTTCTCTAAACCCGTCTTCTGTCTCCTCAGTGAAGGGAAGCCGGCCGGCAGCTGCCGGCGGCTCATAGTAAAGTCCGGGAAGCACCTGCCGGGCGGCGGACATATCCGCATCTACACGGCGCATACAGTCGATGATGCGCCCCTCTCCGTCCAGCAAAATCAAATTGGACCGGCGGCCCATGGCCTCCAGTATCAACGTCCGTCTTCCCGGCTGTCCGAAATCATCGGTCACGTCCAGCTCGATCCGCACCAGCCGCTCCAAAGGCGGCTGCACCAATGCCGCCACTCTGGCGCCGACCAGATGCTTGCGCAGCAGCATACAGAACATGGGCGGTTCCGCCGGATTATCGCGGGATAACTCCGTCAGCTGAAGTCTGGGCGCATTGGCGCCGGCGTTCAGCAGCAGCCGTTGATTCCCTCTCAGCAGCAGGATCACCTGATCTCTGGAGGGCTGCTGCACCTTATCGATCCTCAGTCCCAGCAGCCGGGGCCGCAGCTCCTCTACGACCGCCTGTAAACAGATGGCATCCAATGGCATCAGACCGCCTCCTCCATCATGACGCAAAACAGCTCGTTGACCCGTTCTCTCCGTCCCAGCAGCCACAGCCAGCCCAGCAGCGCTTCCAGCGCCGTGGCTTCCCCATACTGCGCGCGGCTGGCATGTCCGGGAATGGAATGGACCTGCGCATTGCGCCCCCGCTTAAAGACCGCCAGTTCCTCCTCTGTCAGCAGCGGCAGGATCCGCCGCGCTTTCTCCGACTGGCTTTCCGCACACACAAGACGAATCGTGGCCTGATGCAGCCCCTTTCCCGTGGCCTTCCCATGGGCGCACAGCCAGGTGCGCACCAGAATCTCGAAAACCGCATCCCCCATGTGGGCAAGACCGATCGAGCTGACTGCCCGAAGCTGGTCCTCCGTCATGGTGATCGCAAAATAATTTTCCATAGGGTCCTCCCTTGGTACCGTTCTCAATTGACAGCAATTATATCACAGTTTTCTCTGTTTGTCACCCTGCTGCCGGTTCCGTTGACTTGCATCCTACAGTATGATAATATCATAGCACAAGTTCAGGACAAAGAGGTGTGTCACGATGAAGAAAACCGCCGCAGCCTGTCTATGCGCCGCCATTCTCGCAGCAATTGCCCTCTCCTTTTCCGCGGGACGCCGTCTGGAAATGCAGAACAATCTGGATGCGAGAATCCAGCAATGCCGCGCGGAGCTCTCCTTTGCTGTCGACCATGCGGAAAAGTATGATCTGTCCGATCCGGGCACGTTGGAAACGGTCACCAGCCATGTCTATGCCGCCTATGGACTTTGCGACGATCCGGGTCTGGCAGGAGCTTTGTACGTGCTCTGGAATGATCTGCTCTTTCGGGGAGAAACGTTCCTTGATCACGAAGATCTGCTGATCGTTCGGCTGAATGCTATTCAGGAAGCACTGCACACACAAACCAGCTCCTGATGCTTCCAGAGCTCCCCTTTCCCTTGCATCATAAAACATACGCCGGGGCAATTGCCCCGGCGTATGTTCTGCGAGCGGTCAGCAGCAGCTGTTATTATTGCTGCAGCCGCAGCTGTTTCCACAGCCGCCCCAGCTGCCATTTCCGCAGCAGCACCAAATGATGATCAGCAGAATGATGATCCAGCAGCAGTTGCCGCCACCAAAACCGTTATTGCACATACAAGGACCTCCTAAAAGTGTTGATCGTCAAAGCGATCTCAACACATCTTATGCGCTCCCTGTCTCAGTGTTCCCAAAATCTCACAAGCGATTGCCGGTAACCAGATCCCGGGCGTCCATCCACTCTCTCCGGCTGAACACGTCCTTTTCCATCAGCACCTCAGCCAAGGTCTCCTCACGATCGGAAAGATGCGCCTCCAGCGCATAATAGGAGATATACACCAGATCCGCCCGCAAAAACTTCTGCGTCTGCAAGGAGGCCGTTTCTCCGGCAGTCAAAACACCGGCAGATTCCGCCCGCTGCATCACATCCGACAAATCCGTATTCGCCGCAGAACTGTATCCCAAAGCCCGCAGCACAAATTCCGTGTACTGTCCGGCTGTCACCTGACCGCCCGGCTTGAACTGCGTGGCAGTATATCCATTGGTATAGCCATGCTCATAGGCATATCCCACGTACTGTTCTGCCTGCGATCCTCTTTCCAAGTCCGTAAAGGGCTGTTCTCCGGTCCATGAAAGCGCCTGTTCCTCCTCGCCCAAAACGCGGATAAACATGATCAGCGCCTGCAGGCGGGTCGGCGCCAATTCCAGATCGAATCCTTCTCCATATCCGGTCAAGCTGCCCCGGAAGAGGTGCAAAGACTTCAACGCCGCAGCCATTGCATTATAATCCACCGCGTCAGAGGTCATAAACGAACACGTCCCCTGATAGTCCGCCACGGCAGTTTGAGAAGTGATTTCAAAAACCGCGCTGGTATCCTCTGCTACCAAATACCGGTGATTCACAGCCAATGTCCCCCCGCTGGGCAGCACTGTCCCTGTGGTGACATCCACCACAGCACCGCCGCCATAGCTGACGCGGCCGCTTCCTGCCAGCAGCAGCACACTGGTCCCCGTCTCTCCGGTCAGCAGGTCTCCCCGCTTCATTCGGGTTTCCCTCCAAGATACGGCTGTCACAGCCCCCGCTTCTCCGTGGTTCGATCCCCCCAGAATCACCTCATCCGAGCGGTCCAATGCCCGATCGACCCGATCTTCCACCTGTCCGAAAAAAGTTTCCTTCAAATAAGTGAGCGAAACCAAAGAATTCTCCCCACTCGCGGCATACGCGCCTGCCGCCAGCAGAAGACAGGCGGCCAGCAAGCAAATCAGTTTTTTCTTCATAGAATCCCTATATCCTCTCGTCAGTCCGGCATCAAAGCCGGGCGGCGTCAGCGATTGGCAATGCGGTAACTGAGCGTCAGCAGGCTGTCCGCAAAATGAATATTTTCAAACTTCACATTGGGGTTGACACTGGAAAGCTCAATATTGGTAAAATTCCAAAAGCCATGGACGCCCAGTTCAACCAGATGGTCTGCCATGCTCTGCGCCACAGATTGCGGAACTGTCATCACAACGACATCCACCGTATGTTCCCGAATGTATGTATCCAGCTCTTCCATGGAGTAAACAGGAACCCCGTTGACTGTGGAGCCGATCACCGCCGGAGATATATCAAAAGCGCCGTCCACAGTAAAGCCGGTATCAGAAAATGGAAAATTGTGCAGCAGGGCGCGGCCCAGATTTCCAACGCCGATCATAACCAGATGATGATGATTGTCCACTCCCAAAATATGACCGATCTCCGTTCGCAATTCCTCTACATTATATCCGTATCCCTGCTGGCCGAACTCGCCAAAGCAGCTGAAATCCTGCCGGATCTGCGAAGCAGTAATATTCATTTCCTGTCCCAGTGAATGAGACGAAATTCGCACAACGCCACGATTGCACAAATCCGTAAGCTGCCGGTAATAACGGGGCAGACGACGGATCACAGCATCGGAAATATTTTCTTTCTTCAAGACACTCACTCCTACCTCTTATATTGTTATATCATTCACATAATAGTTTAGCGCAAACCGATTAACTTGTCAATTTTTTTAACAATCTTTTTTGTGTTTTTTTTTGAAAAAAAAGCTTTACACGCGCGAAAAAGTTTGCTATACTATCATGGCACCCATCAGTGGGGCGTTCACTGAAAACATTTATATTGCTTGTACGCGCCCGTGGCGCAGTTGGATAGCGCGTCAGACTCCGACTCTGAAGGCCGCTGGTTCGAATCCAGTCGGGCGTACCAAAAAGAAGGACATCCTATGGATGTCCTTCTTTTTGATTTCTTGCAGATTCATGGGGGTCCTTTGTCAAGAAAGCAAGTGCCGCCCCCTCTTTTTTCCACCTCAGATAAAAGAAAACTGCCAAAAAACAATCGGGCAGTTTCCAGCAGTTCGTACAAAATCATGCTTGTAAATTCGTAAAAAAAGGCTACAATATGGGTCTGATTCAAAACAAGCAGCCGAGACGGCCTCAGGTCTTCCCGGGGAGGGAGTATCTTATGTCTTATCATTTTTTAATGGATCTGGCTCTGATCTTATTGAGCACCAAGCTGCTGGGGCTCATTACGCAACGGTTTCAGATGCCACAGGTGGTCGGTGCGCTTCTGGCCGGACTGGTTCTTGGACCGGCAGGCTTCAATCTGCTTACAGAAACAGAATTTCTGTCCCAGCTCAGCGAGCTGGGCGTGATCGTGCTGATGTTCTCCGCCGGCATGGGAACCGATATTCAAGAATTGAAAAACAGCGGAAAAGCAGGATTCCTCGTTGCTTTACTGGGCGTTTTGGTTCCGCTTTTGATGGGTACGGGACTGGCTTGGGTCTGCAATCAGCTGCAATTGATCAAAAGTACCAGCTTTTTGGAAGACCTCTTCATCGGCACCATCCTCACCGCCACCTCCGTCAGCATCACGGTAGAGACCTTAAAAGAAATGGGAAAGCTGGATACACAAGTCGGCAACACCATTTTGGCAGCAGCCTTGATCGATGACGTGCTGGGACTCATTGCACTGACTTTGGTCAGCAGTGTAGCTGGCGGCAGCGAAAGCATCTGGCTGGTATTGGGCAAAATTGCAGGATTCTTCTTGTTTGCCGCCACAGCAGGATATGCCGCCTACCGCCTGTTTTCCTGGATGCTGGAACGCCAGCATGGCTGGGCCAGTCATCGAAACACTGTGCTCGCCTTTGTGCTGTGTCTGGTAATGGCCTATTGTGCGGAAGAATTTTTCGGCGTGGCGGATATCACCGGCGCTTATGCCGCCGGTCTGGTCATTGCCTGTACACCCAAGGCAGCCTATATCCAGTCTAAATACAATCCTCTGGGATATCTGCTGCTCACACCGATTTTTTTCGCCAGCATCGGGATCAATGTTCAGTTGACCTCCATGAGCCGCGGACTGGTGCTGTTTTCCCTGCTGCTTCTGGCCGCATCCGTAGTTTCCAAGCTGCTCGGCTGCGGTCTGGGCGCTAAGCTTTGCGGATTTACGGTGCCGGAAAGCATACAGGTCGGCGTTGGCATGGTGTGCCGCGGCGAGGTGGCTTTGATCGTTGCCAACCGCGGATTATCTATGGGGATTTTAAGCGAAGACTTGATGACTCCCGTCATCATCACTGTGGTCGGCGGCACCATTCTGACCCCGATCCTGCTGAAGCTGGCTTTCCACGGTCAGAAAGATACCAGACTGGCCGTCAGCGGAAATCTCAGTGATCGCTATGAAAAAACGGAACAGTTGGATATTGTTGCTCAGCAGCTGCTGGATGCAGATCAAAGTATGATGCAGGGCAAGTCCGAAAAGGACTGATTCCCCCCTTCAACCGTTCCGGATACAACACAACTGCAAAATGCCGCCGAAGGAATCTCCTTCGGCGGCATTTCAAATCGTTAATCAACCCTCTTCGGCAATTTTGCGGCCCATGAGAACACCCATGATGGATGCCATCATCAAACCGCGGGTCCAGCCGGAACTGTCTCCCAAACAGTGCAGCCCTTTCAAGCTGGTATTGAAATCCGTGTCCATCTTCACACGGTTGGAGTAGAATTTCAGCTCCGGAGAATAAAGCAGCGTTTCATAAGCAGCAAATCCGGGAACCACATGATCCATGGCCTGAATAAACCCAATGATATTGGTCATGGCCCGATAGGGCATGGCGGCAGTAATATCGCCGGCAACAGCGTCCGGCAGCGTAGGCCGGATGTTGGATTGTGCAAGCTCCTTCTGCCATGTCCGCTTACCGTCCAGAATATCTCCGAACCGCTGCACCAGAATCTGGCCGTTTGCCAGCATATTGGTCAGCTCGCCCACCTTCTGTGCATAGGCAATGGGCTGGTTGAAGGGAACGGAGAAATTATGGGAACAGAGGATGGAGAGGTTTGTATTATCGCTCTTCATCTCCTTATAGGAATGCCCGTTCACTACGGCCAGATTGTTGTCATAGTTCTCCTGACTGACAAAGCCGCCGGGATTCTGGCAGAAGGTGCGGACCTTGTTCTTAAAGGGACGGGGATAGCCTACCAGCTTGGACTCATACAGCACCCGGTTCACCATCTCCATGACCTCATTGCGGACCTCGACCCGAACGCCGATATCCACGGTGCCGGGAGCATGGGCGATATTATGTTCGGCGCAGAGCTTTTCCAGCCAGTCGGCCCCGCGGCGTCCGGTGGCTACCACGGTATGCTTGGCATAGATCTCCAGATCCGTCTTCCCGTTGGTGATGGAAACGCCCTTGCAGACCTCTTCTTCCAGAATCAGGTTCCGGCACTCGTATCCGAAATACATCTCCACGCCATTTTCCTGCAAATACCGCTCGATCGCCAGATAGATGTCCTGCGCCTTTTCCGTGCCCATATGGCGGATCGGACAGTCTACCAGCTTCAGTCCCGCATGGATCGCCCGTTTACGGATCTCCTTCCGCTCTTCCTCGTGTTCCAAGCCTTCAATATGGGTATCCGCACCGAACTCCAGATAGATCCGGTCCGCATAGTTGATCGTCTCCTGCGCCAGATCCTCCCCGATCAGAGTCGGCAGGTCTCCGCCCACTTCATAGCTCAAAGAAAGCTTTCCGTCAGAAAACGCACCGGCACCGGAAAAGCCCGTGGTAATATGGCAGTACGGCTTACAATTGACGCACTTGTGCGTTTTATCCTTGGGGCAATGGCGGTTTTCAATGGCCTGCCCCTTCTCCACCATGACGATTTTCTGGTGGCTCCCTTTTTTGATCATTTCCAACGCGGTGAAAATACCGGCCGGGCCGGCGCCGACGATCACAACATCTGTGTTCATACCATGTTCTCCTTCTCAATTTCCGTTTACCGGGCGGATAATTCCACCGCATGCCGCACCAGCGTAAAGGGCGGCACCGGCCGGGGCAATTTCATATGGAACGTCATCTGAGGGGTGCGCGGCTCTGTCAGCAAAGCGCCCTCGCCGTCTGTCATCTCCGGCACGGTCATGGCAAAAGGCCGAAGATCCGGCCCGACCAGTTCCACAGAATCTCCGGTGCGGAACTTATTCCGCAGTGATAGTGTCGCATGTCCCTCTGCATCACACGCGGTCACAAGCGCAACCACCTGCCACTTCCGGATATAGCGGGAATTGTCATAATACTGGCCGGGCGGCCCGTAATAGAACCCTGTGGCATAAGGCCGGTGGCTCACATGATCCACCTCGTTCCGCCAGACCGGATCCAGCGGCTCTCCAGCCGCCGCACTGTCCAGGCAGTGGCGGTAGGCACCGGTAACAATGGCGGCGTAATAAGCCGATTTTGCCCGTCCTTCGATCTTCAGGCTGGAAACACCGGCATCCATCAAATCATCCAGATGATCGATCATGCACATGTCTCTGGAATTCAAAATGTAGGACCCCTGCTGATCCTCCTCAATGGGAAAATATTCGCCGGGTCGTTTTTCTTCCATCAGAGCGTATTGATACCGGCAGGGCTGGGCGCAGGCGCCGCGGCTGGCGTCCCGCCCTGTCATATAATTACTCAGCAGACACCGTCCGGAATAGCTGACACACATGGCGCCGTGAACAAAGGTCTCCAGTTCCAATTCCGGCGGGATCTTTTCCCGGATGGTACGGATCTCCTCCAAGCTCAGTTCCCGCGCAAGCACGACCCGGGTGGCCCCCAGATCATACCAGACACGGGCCGTCTCATAATTGCAGACGCTGGCCTGCGTAGATACGTGGCGGTGGCAGCGGGGCGCATACTTCCCCGCCAAGGTGAAGGTGCCTAAGTCCGCCGCAATCACTGCATCCACGCCAGCATCGTTCAACAGCTCCAAGTGCTCCGGAAGACGGGAAACCTCGTCATTCCGTGGCATGGTATTGATGGTACAATATGTGCGAACGCCGTGACTGTGGGCAAACTGTACCGCCTGCCGCAATTCTTCCGGGGTAAAATTCCCGGCAAAAGCCCGCATTCCGAAGTCCGTTCCAGCCAGATATACTGCGTCAGCACCGTATAAAACAGCCATACGCAGACGTTCCATGTCTCCCGCGGGCGCTAAAATCTCAGGTTTTTTTCTCATAAATCAATTTCCAATATAATTGCTGCTGTTGACAAAATTCAAATGATCCTTGTAGTTGGTGAAGAACTGATGCTTGTGGTCCTTCCCCAGCGCGTAGTAATAGTATCCGGTGCTCTCCGGCTCCAGCGCAGCCTGAATGGACGCAAGTCCCGGATTTGCAATCGGGGTGGGGGGCAGTCCCGCATTCTTATAAAGGTTGTATGGGGATGCCGTCTCCTTGTCGCTGTTGGTGATGGCCCCCTGATGGTTGGGCAGGGCATAAAGCAGCGCCGCGTCGATCTGCAGCATTCCGTAAGTGCCGCCCTTATCACCGGGACCTTCCAGACGGTTATAAATGACCGAGGCAATCTTGCCATGATCCGTTCCATCGGTCTCCTTTTCAATCAAAGACGCAATGGTGACAATATCCTCCAAATCATAACCCCGGCTCTTCGCCTGCGCCAACAGGTCATCGTCCAGTTTGCTGTTAAAAGTGGCGATCATTTTGTTGAGCGCGTCTGCCGCCTTGCCATCTACATAAAACTCATAGGTATCCGGGAACAGATATCCCTCCAGACGGCTGATGTCCTCCGACTCATTGTCAATGAAATCGTACTTGAAATTGTAGGTCTGCGCAGCTTTCAGCAGGTCCTCCTTACTGCTGACATTGTTTTTCGCCAGCAGCTCGATGGTCTCTGAAACCGTGTAGCCCTCTGGGATCGTGACCCAAACCGTTTCCACCGTCATATTGCCGGAAGCGCTGCGCATTCCGACAATGAGCGCCCGGTAATCCATCTCCGTATTTAAGGTATACGTTCCCATCCCGATTTTTTCTTCCGCATTGGCAAAGTTTGCAAACAGACGGAAAAACCAGCGGTACTTGATCAATCCCGCATCTTCCAGCTTCTTTGCCACCGTGCGCACGGTATCCTCCGATGTGATCTGTACCGTAGCCTCCTTGTATTCCTTATTAAAGGCACACAAATCGCAGGCCAGCAGCCAACCCACGCTGGCAAGAATGGCAGAAGCTGCCAGCACAAACAGAAGATACAGCAGCGGATTGATCCGCTTCCTTCTTTTTCTTTGATAACTTTTTCGGGATACCTGCCGGGTCTGCTCGCTTTTGCGGACCTGCTGGGCATCCCAGCTGGCAGTATCGCCGCGTTTATAATCAGCCATGGAACCCTCCATTTCCCTTCGCCGGATTCCGGCGAAGTCACTCGAATTTTTCTTTCTCATTTTCCGGGAAAATTTCAAATGGTCAGGCTCCATCCAAGCTCCCGGCGCATAGAATGTGTTGAAAAAGTGAGGTGACAATCATGTGGTTTAACAACAACGGAAATAATGACTGCTCCTGCCTGTGGCTCATTCTGATCGTCATTCTGCTGTGCTGCTGCTGCGGCTCCGGCGGCGGCAGCCACTGCTGCTGCAGCCATGAATGCGACCATAACTGCGGACACGGAGACAGCTGCTGCTGACAGCCATGGGAAAGCGGGGCGCGCAGCGTCCCGTTTTCTCTTCCGCCGCAAGGGACAAGCCTCTTATTTCAGTGTCTCCACCAGACGAAGGACCTCCTGATGGATCTCTTCCGGCGGCCGGACAGCGCCGTCTCTGGCGCAATGGATCACAGACCAGCCGCACGCTCCGGCAATCTCACGGGCACTTTCCCGACACCGCTGCAGATACGCCCCATCCTGCTCGTGGATATCCGCTGTTGTATGGCGGTCCCGTTCCCGACGGCGCATCATCTGCTCCGTGATCTCTGTCGGCAGATCCAGATAGAGCACCAGATCCGGTTCCGGCAGCCCCAGCTTCGCGTATTCCAGATCAAACAGCCAGTCCAAAAACGCCTTTCGTTCCCCTTCGGGGAGTTTGGAGGCCTGATGAACGGCATTGGACGTGGTATACCGGTCCGCTACGATCAGTCCCCCGTTTTCGTAAAACGTGCCCCAATCCTCCTTGTAGGAAGCAAACCGGTCCACAGCGTACAGTGTGGAAGCGGCGTAAGCATTCACGTCACCGGGCTGGTTGCCCAAGGCTCCGTGGAGATAGAGATTGGCGGGTTCGGCAAAGGGATTGCCGTACCGTGGAAAATCAATTTCCCGAAAAGGGACTCCCTCTTCTTCCAGACGGCGGCACAGCAGGCGGGTCTGGGTAGCTTTTCCGGAACCATCCGTCCCTTCAAATACGATCAGTTTTCCGCTCATTTCTTTCGTTTCTCCTGTTTGACATGCACCAAAAACAACGGCAGCTTCATCATACGGCCAATGCGCCTTGGTTCCTTGCACAGCCGGTAAAGCCACTCCAGCCCGTGCTCTCTCCAGAATCGGGGCGCCCGCTCCACAGCTCCGGCAAACACGTCCAGACTGCCTCCCAGTCCGCAAAGCAGGTGTGCGCCTGTGGCGGGCCCGTTTTCCCGAATCCACAGCTCCTGTCTGGGCGCTCCCAGACACACAAACACACAATCCGCGCCGCTGGCGGCAATGGCCTGCGTCACGGGACCGTCTTCCTGAAAATAACCGTCATGGGTTCCGGCGATCCGCAGTCCGGGATACTGTTCGGCAAGGCGGACAGCAGCCTGCTGGGCGATCCCCGGCTTGGCTCCCAGCAAAAAGAGGGACAACCCCTCCTCTGCCATTTTTCCCATCAGATGTGCGGCAAATTCGATGCCGGGGGTCTTTTCTTTCAGAGGCGTCCCCAGCATGGCGGCGCCCTTGATGACGCCCACACCGTCAGGAAGCACCAGATCCGCGCCATTGACCGCCTCTCTGGCAGCCGGATTTTCCCGACAGACCTCCACGATCTCGGGATTCGGCGTCACCACGGAATGGACGCCCGGTTCCCGAACCAGTTCCATTGCCCGGTTCACCGCTTCTTGCATGGTCAGGTTGTCGAATCCGACTCCCAGCACATTGATCCGCATGAAATCACCTCGCACATACTTACACAGTTTGATAGTATAGCACAAAGGTCCGCCTCTGTCCAATCCAAATTGTAAACAAATCCCGTCTCCAAAAGAAAAAACGGGAGAGACATTGTGTCTCTCCCGTTTTTGGGGGGATTCTTACAGAACGTTGCCGCAGAACCGGTACAGGATCACCGCGAACTGAGCACGATTGGCGGTGCCGGCGGGGTTCAGAGTCCCCTGCGCCGTGCCGCCCACGATCTCGTTCTTCACAGACCATGCCATGGCTTCCTTGGCGTAGTCCGCCACAGAAGCGTGGTCGGGGAAGGCGGTCAGATCCGCGGAGCCGGTGACGTCATAGCCCATCAGCTTGGCGTAGCGATACAGGATCGCCACCATCTGCTGGCGGGTCAGGGCGCCGCCGGGGTTGCTGCCGTCGGATACGCCGTTCTCCACGGCCCACTTGCGGGCTGCGGTCATGTCAGCAGGCTGCTCGCCGGCCAGACGGGCCAGCACCATCCACAGCTGCTGACGGGTCACGGTGCGGCCGGGGGCAAACTGGTCGGCGCTGACGCCGTTCATGTAGCCCTTGCCGTAAGCCCACGTGATCTCCTTCACGGCCCAGAAATCTTCGGGGATGTCCGCGAAGGGCAGCGTCTCTTCCTTCTCGGCAGTGAAGGTGGCCTCCACGGTCACATCGGAGGCGGGCATGGTGAAGGTAAACTTGGTGTCGCTCTTGGACTTGACCTTCACGGTGTCGCCGTCCTTGTCGGTGACGGTCAGCTCGTCCAGAACGTAACCCTTGTCGGGATCCACGGTGATGGTGATGGTGTCACCCTTGTCCGCCCACTTGGAGCTGACCTTGACCTCGCCGTGCTTACCGCTGTCCACCTTCACGGTGTAACGGCCGCTGGAACTGCTGGAACCGCTGGAGGAGGAACCGCCGCCCACATAGGTCACGGTGTAGGTGCCGTCCTTCTCGCTGACGCTGTACCGATAACCGGCTTCAATCTTTCCGGTAAAGTTTACGCCAGCTGCCTTTTCCAGCTTGAAGCTGATCTCCCAGCTGATGGTAACGGTCTCATTGCAGTCCTTCAGCAGTTTGATGGTATCGTTGTCCTTTGCCGCATCGATGGCAGCTTTCAGCGTCGGATAGCCGATCTCACCGATCTCAGCCACTGCCTCATTGGCGGTGGAGAAGGTGAAGGGGCTGAAGCCATGATGAGAGGTAAAGGTGATTGTGCCATCAGCTGCAGCCGTTGCCTTGTAGAAGTAAGTGCCCTTGGAAGCATCGTGCTTGATGAACACAGCCTTATCACCGAATGTCGCTTCCGGCAGCTGGACCGTGACCACAGTCGGACCACTTATGGTAAGCTCCTCAGGGTTTCCGTACGTCACCGCGTTTTTCTGATCGCCCTCGAGAACGATACCGTCGCCGGTCTTGGCGGTCGAAGCCACCAGCTGGACCTTGGGGGTAATGTCCATCGTGACGGAAACATTTTCACCGGTCTTTTCATAGCCGGTCGTCACGATGTCCAGATAAGCCTGCGTGTAAACAATAATGTCATCCTTCTTATCTTCTCCCAGTACCTTCACAGCCGCATCAACAGCCGCGGTCTTTTCGCCATCACTGACGGCAACCTTGGCGGCTTCTGCGCCCAGCGCAGGGACTTCCACAGACTTGGCGGCCGCTTCGATTGCTTGCTTCGTAGCCTCGTCATCGATTTGGATCTCGGTCGTGACCTCCGGCTCCTTGACAGCGGGCTTCACAGGGGTCTCATCCTCTGCTGCCACTACCTTGTAGATGTAACGAGCGTCATCATTCGATACTGCGGCATAACCGTCCGCCACATAAGCGCCGGGGTCGGAGGTGAAGTAGCCGGCAGAGATGCTTACATCCGCAGCTTCGTTAGCCGGATTAAAATACGGATTTTGTGTACCAACTTTGAATGTGCCATTGACATAGGGAACAGCGCCGTTATTCCCCTGCTGAATCTTTACAATTGGCTTATTGGTAACATTTGCACCATATTGCACAGCCTGAATCTCGCCCTCAATGGTTCCACCGCTGATCGTTGTGGTGGCATTGGTACTATTATATGTCCACGTAGTAATCTCACCGGTCAGATGGCCACCGGAAATGTTGGCTGTTGCCCAGTTCTGAACGGCCTGCGTCTTGGAGCTGATCGTGCCGCCGGTGATATTCAACACACCGCCATATTCGTCATTCTTGACAGCAATAAAGTTATCCTGAGCGATGACACCGCCCTCAATGTTCAGTACTGCGTTGCTGCCAGATGTAACGGCACTGGCGATCAGGGAAGAACCAGCCCAATCAGGCGGCAGCTTACCGGAGCCATTGGTTACCGTACCAGCTTGAATCGTCATGGTACCTTCATTTTGAATGGTATAATAGCTACCAGTCTCTTTGGTATCCTCACGCTTGATGGTACCGGCATTGGTTCCGCTGCTGTCCTGAATCACCACAGTACCGTGATTGGTCAGCGCAGCTTTGCTCTTAACCGTACCGCCGTTCAGCGTCTTGCCGTTCAGGTCCAGCGTGATGGTCTTGCCTGCGCTGATGGTCACATTTTCACTGGTATCCTTTATCAGCTTTACGCTCTCGACATTTTCCGCATCCACGGCTTCCTGCAAGGTTAAATACTTGCCAGTGCTTCCGTCAGACAGGGTAGCCTCAGCCACAGCCGCGGCGTCCTTGGACACTACTTCATAAAAGTCGCCGTTTTTCACAGTGACATAGCCCGCTGCGCAGAAGTTCGTATCTTTTCCCTCTGCCAGACAGTCAGCCGGATTAAACTTCTTGAAGGTACCGCCGCTGACCACAATGGACGCAGTTTCATTCTCGTAATTCTCATCAAGGCAATTCAGCGTATAGCGTTCTCCATCTGCGCCGCTTTCCTTCTGCTGAATGGAGAAGGAGCCACCCTTTACTGTCAGTTCGCCCGTGTGGACATACACTGCGGAAATGTTTCCAACAAATGTGCCGTTCTCAATTGTACACTTAGCACCCTCGGCGCTGAGGTCAATCGCGTAGCAGTCATTTTCCTTGGCATGAATCGTTCCGTTTCCGGTGATGGTCAGGTTGCCCTTCTCCCCCACGCGGATGTGGGACCAAGCTCCGCCATCGCCACCCCAAATGTCTTTTGTATTGGTGGTGGTCTTGCCATTCAGGTTCAGCGTAATGGTCTTGTTTGCCACCGTAACGCAGGCGTCCAGAACGACATTGTCCAGAAGCTTCACGGTACCGCCGTCCACCGCCGCATCCACAGCATCTTTCAGGGTTGCATACTTTTTTGTCCCCTCTGCAGTGGTAGCTTCGGCAACGGCTACCTCATCCAGCCTGCCGACCTCGCCGTTGGCATTCTGCACATAGCCCTCTGCCAGATACTTTTCATCGATCTTGCTGGAGAATGTACCGCCGGAAATGGCAATTTCCCGCTTAACATCCGCAGCTTCGCCCTTTTTAATAAACATCTGGACAGCCAGACTGTTCTTACTCTCAAAGGTTCCGCCGGTGATCGCCACACTGATATCACGGTCATTATAGCCGCTTTCTACATAGATCGCATCGCCAGTTGTAACAAGATCACCAGATCCCTGATAGTACTCTTCCGGAACAACCTTTTCCCCGTATCCGGTAATTTTTGTTTGATTGCCGCCGATCTCCACGGAGCCACCCTTGATTGTTACTCCGGTCGGTGCTGTGATATCGCTATTTTCGATCACCAGCTTACCGCTCTTCGGCGGGAAGTAGATTGCCAACGTTCCGGATTTGATCGTGGAATTTCTGACCGTCAGATTGTTGTCTGTATTATTACCCTGTACACCCAGCGTCTGATCGGTCACCTCCATCGTCACACCATCCAATGTTACATTGACATGATCGTAGCCTTTATTCTCTACTTTGTTGTGATAAACATACAGACCGTATGTCTCTTTTCCTGTTCCCTTGATGGTGCCATTGACGATCTGTAAGTCCAGATCGCCAGCCTTTATCATAATAACATCGTACTGATTGCTACAGGTGTACGTACAGTTATTCAGATTCAGCAAATACTTGCCGCTCTGGTCAAATGTCACCGCATCGGCGGTTTTGATATTATCCAGCAGCTTGATTTCTGCGCGTTCGCCCCCTTTAGCTGCTTCCTCAGCGGCATCAATAGCCTGTTGCAGCGTCTCAAACTGCTGCCCATTGACCTCCGCCACCTTTGTCGCGTTTGCCACGGGGGCTGCTTCCGTCAGAAGCGCGGCGGGAATACTCTCCCCATTCTCCGCAGGAGTCTCCGGTGCGGTCTCCTCCGTCGGAGTTTCCGTCTGTTCCGGTGTCTCCGGTGCCGGGGTCTCCGGCGTTTGGTTCTGCGTCTCTTCTACGGAATTCTGAGTCTCATCGACCGGTTCTTCCGCAAACGCGCCTACAGTCATCACGCTCATGGTCATGACTACCGCCAGAAACAGAGCCAATAATTTTTTGCCTGTTTTCATGCTGTCTTCTCCTTTTCTTTGAAATCACTCAATCCACTTTCATTTCCGTTGTACGGAAATGAGCACAGCGATCGCTGTGCCTGTTTTGAGTATTTTTATTTTATTCTATCTTCCGGTAAAACGCAAGCTGAAAACCGGATATTTTTTACATTTTTTACATAGAAACGGCGGGGCCGTCGCCCCGCCGTTCCCCGATCACACCATTTTCAAGCATGCGGAAATCAAAACCGGTACCATCATCGAGCAGATGATCCCGTTGAACACAGACATCACTACCGTTTCCTCATTGGTATATTTCAATATGATCGGCAAGGTCGTGTCTTCGCTGGTGGCTCCTGCCGAAGCAATGCACGCAAAGGAATTAAAACGGGTGGCGAGAAACGGGATCACCATGAAGGAAGCGATTTCCCGCATCAGATTGCTCAAAAAAGCAATGCTCCCCATCTGCGCATTGGCAAGACTGCCGATGGTCACTCCCGCCAGACTATACCAGCCCAGCCCGCTGGTGATGGCAGTCCCATATCCAACAGGAATGTCCAGAATCAGCGAGCACACCACTCCCCCGACAAAGGAGCCGACAATAATTCCAATCGGAATCACAAATATTTTGAAGTGGTATTCCTTTATTTTTGAAAAAATGCCCCTCTGCGTTCCGATGCTGATTCCAATGAAGAACATCAACAGATATAAAATGAGATCGCTATGCCGGCTCACAACATCGATCAGGCCCCATTCAGCGCCGGACAGGCCATACAGCAAACCGAGCACCAAGGCGCAGATCATACACAAGACCATCATTCACTCCCCCGCCCTTTCCTGACCGGTCTCTTTTTTCGTCATTTTTCTTGTCAAAAGGTAAACGATTACAACAGAAAGGGCCGTCGGCACCAAGAAAAACAGCAAGCTGGAGAAGCCGAGTGCAGATAACTCGTCCAAAAAGTTCTCATTTCCGCCCAAGGTCACTCCCATGGAAAAAATCAGCAAAACCGTACACATAACGGAGATCGTTTCACTTGCTTTCTTGATACGAGGCGTTAAAAAAAGACGTCCAACAAGAATCCCCAGACACATGATGATTATGACATCCATCGCTGCTGCTCCCTCTCTATTGATCAAATTCATCCCAAATCCAATCGGCTCTCATTTTTCTTGCTCCGTGTTCGCTTCCATGGTATACTGATTGAACACCCTTCGCGCGGCAGCAAAAAAGCCGCAATAGATTGAAGTGTAGCACAGAGGTAAAAAAATGGCAAGGCTTTCTCTTGAATTCTATATGGGCGATACCGTGGAAACCGCCCGTGCTCTGCTGGGAAAATATCTGGTGCGCCGCCTGCCGGACGGCTCCGTGCTGGCGGGGCGGCTGACAGAAACCGAAGCCTATGTGGGACGGTGCGACAAGGCCTGTCATGCATACAACTACCGCCGCACCAGCCGCACAGAAATCCTGTTCGGCCCCCCGGGACGGGCTTATATTTACCTGATTTACGGCATGTATCACTGCATGAATGTGGTGACAGAGCCGGAGGGCGAGCCTGCCGCCGTGCTGCTGCGGGCAATGGAGCCTATCGCCGGCATAGAGACCATCCGTACCCTGCGGTTCGGGGACAAGCCCCTGACCCCGTACCGCCGCAGGAATTTCATGAACGGCCCCGGCAAGATCTGCAAGGGGCTGTCCCTCACCACGGCAGAAAACGGGCTGGACCTGACGGGAGACGTCCTGTATCTCTGCGACGACCCCGCGGATTTCGGCGCGCAGCCCCGAAGCACACCGCGGGAGCGGATCTGCTCCGGCCCCCGCATCGGCATCGACTACGCTCAGGAGGCTCAGGAATTCCCTTGGCGCTTCTGGCTGGAACGGGAGGAATGACCATGTTTTTCTTTGATCTGGACGGGACCCTGATCGACTCCAACGGCATCTGGAAACAGGTGGATCAGGACTTTCTCGCCCGCCGCGGGATCCCCTATTCCCGCGCATATTATGAAGGGGTGGCACACACCGCCCTGCCTATGGCGGCGGAATTCACCAAAAGCTTCTGCCATCTGGAGGAATCCTGCGAGGAGATCATCGCCGAGTGGATGGAGCTGTCCCGCGACCAGTACGCCCATGTGGCTCTCAAGCCCGGTGTGCGGGCATATCTCAAGCAGTGCAAAGCCGAAGGCCGGAGAATGGCAGTGGTGACCTCCAGCGTACCGGAGCACTGCTTTACCGCCCTGAAAAAGCTGGAGCTGGAAAAGTATTTCGAAAACGTCACCTTTGCCCAGCAAGCGGGGATGCACAAGCGGGACGCCCGCGTCTGGCTCACCGCCGCAGAAAAAAACGGCGTCCGGCCGGAGGACTGTACCGTATTTGACGACAGTCTGGCCGCCTGTCTGGGAGCCAGAGCCGCCAGAATGCGGGTCATTGGCGTTCACGATGATTTTTTCAATCGGGATGCGGCGGAAATGCGGGCGTTTTGCGACGTATACATTGAGAGCTTTGAAGAGTTGCTGTATCCGCCGGCGCAAAAAGCCCGCAGGAAATAAGCGATGGAAGCCTATTATTATCAGCAGATGCCAAAGCTCCGGCAGGCGGCTTACCACGCAATGAAATCCGGTATCACAGCCCTCTCCCCCGCCTTTTCCGTTCCCATGCTGGACAAGCAGGCCCTCTCCGACATTTTCTTTCAGCTGCGTTTGGACTGCCCTGAGATTTTTTATGTCACAGGCTTTTCCTACCGGTTCTATCCCGGCGCTGCCCACGCGGAGCTGATTCCGGAGTACCTCTTTGAAAAGGGAAAGATCCGCGAGCATCAGAAAGCTCTGTCTGCCCGCGTGGAAAAGCTGGCGCGTCCCGCTTTGTCCATGTCTCCCGCGGAAAAAGAACGCTACATCCACGATTTTATCTGTCAAAATGTCCGGTATGACAAGCTGAAAAAGCCGTATTCCCATGAGATCATCGGGCCGCTGGGGCAGGGCGTCGGCGTCTGTGAAGGCATTGCCAAGTCTGTAAAAATCCTCTGCGACCGGCTGGGTCTGCGGTGCATCATCGCCATCTCCGAAGCAAATCCGGCGCTGGGGATCCAATACCGCCACGCATGGAACATCCTGCAGATCGACGGTCAATATGTCCATCTGGATGCTACCTTTGACCTTTCCCTGAGCCAAAACGGGGTGATCCGCTATGACTATTTCAATCTGGATGACACCCGCCTGTTTCGGGATCATCAGCCGGTGATCGCTCCCGTCCCCGCCTGCACCGCCAAAGACCGGTTTTATTATCGGGAGCAAAAGCTCTCCTTCACCAGAATCGAAGATGTCTGCAAGCGGGCACAGATGCCTGTCCGCAAAGGGCTTCCCTTCGTGTTCCACTGGCGGGGAGGCCCCCTGACCCGTGAGGTTTTAACGGAACTGGTACAGGCTTTGGAGGAGACTGCACGCGGAAAGGGAAAGCACGCGCTGGTCTCTTACAATATGCCGCAGGCAGTGCTGTGCGTCCGCTTCCCCACCGAACTTCCCACACAAGGCCCCACCGCTGAAGATGCCAATGAAGGCGAGCTTTCCTCCGACGAATAAGAAAATCCGTCCGAAGCGCAACGAACCGCTTCGGACGGATTCTTTATTGCTTTTTCATATGAGCACCGGCAGATTTCAGCATCAGCTTTTTGGTGCCGACCTTGTCGAACGCCACCTCTACCAACGCGTCGCCGCCCATGGGCCGGACGGAGAGAACCATCCCCTGCCCGAACGCGGTATGCTCCACCATGTCTCCCTGCTTCAGCTGCATCAAAACCGTTCCGGACGATGCAGTCCGACGGGTCGCTGACGATGCAAGGGGCTTTACAGGCGCGGTTTTTCCGCCATCCCGATAGCTGTGAACACCGCCGCTGCTCCAAGAGCCGCCGTAAGCGGCAGACCTTTCATACCGGTCGCCGCCAAAGGCGCCATCGCCCTCCATCCCGCCAAAACGGGGCGCAGGCTTGCTCTCCCAGCGCAGATTTTCCTCCGGAATCTCCTCCAGAAAGCGGGAGGCCCGATTGGCGCTGGTCCGGCCGTACAGCATCCGCTGGCGGCAATTGGTCAAGGTCAGCTTTTCCTTGGCGCGGGTCATGGCTACATAGCAAAGCCGCCGCTCCTCCTCCAGTTCCTCCGGATCGTACTGGGCAGAGGAGCCGGGAAAAACGCCCTCTTCCATGCCCACCACGTAAACCACCGGAAACTCCAGCCCCTTGGCGGAATGAATGGTCATCAGGGTGACGCAGTTGTCATCCGCCTCCATGGAGTCCAGATCTGTATACAAGGCGATCTCATTCAGGAATCCGGAGAGGGTCGCATCCTCCGGCTCCTGTTCCAGAAATCCCAGAATGTTGGACTTGAGTTCCTGCACGTTCTCGATCCGTCCCCGACTTTCCATATCATCCTTATCTTCCAGCGCCTTGACATAACCGGTCTGGTCGCAGACTGCGTCATAAAACTCCGGCAGCGCCAGATGCGCTCCCTGCCGCCGCAGCCCGTCGATCAGATCCGCAAACTTCAGCAGCTTGGCGCCGGCGCTTTTCAGCTCCGGAAACAGATCCGCATTCCGGATGATCTCATAAAGGGACGCTCCCTGACTCTCTGCCAGCAGCGCCACCTTGTCCATCGTGGTGGCACCGATCCCGCGGGGTGGTTGATTCACGATGCGGCGCAGCCGGAGATCATCCAGCGGATTGTTCAATACGCAAAGATACGCCAGCATATCCTTGATCTCGGCACGGTCAAAGAACTTCATGCCGCCTACGACCTTATACGGAACGCCATTGCGCTTCATGGCATATTCCAGCGCGTTGGACTGGGCATTCATGCGATAAAGCACCGCCGTGTCCCGGAAATTCCGACCGCGGTTGACCCCCATCAAAAGATCTCCCACCACATAGTTTGCCTCATCACCTTCATTGAAGGTGGTTTTGACCGTCACCACATCCCCACTGCCATTCTGCGTCCACAGCGTTTTTCCCTTGCGGCCCTGATTGTGTTTGATCACCGCATTGGCGGCATCCAGAATATTCTGCGTAGAACGATAATTCTGCTCCAAACGAATGGTACGGGCCTTGGGATACTGCTGCTCAAAATTCAGAATATTCTCAATATTTGCGCCCCGGAACCGGTAAATGGACTGGTCGTCATCGCCCACCACGCAGAGGTTGTTCCGGCCGCCTGCCAGCAGGGCTGTCAGCAGGTACTGCATATGGTTGGTATCCTGATATTCGTCCACCAGCACATAGCGGAACTGCTTCTGGTAATGCGCCAGAACCTCCGGCTCCTGCTGCAAAAGTGTGACCGTGTGGTAAATGATATCATCGAAATCCAAGGCATTTGCCGCTCTGAGCTTCTGCGCGTAGCGGGCATAGACCTTGGCATAGCGCGCCATCTTCCAATCCGCTTCCCCGCTGTGCAGCTTTGCAAAGGCTTCCGGACTGAGGTACTGGTCCTTGGCATGGCTGATGGCCGCCAGCACGCTGCGGGGCTGAAAGGTTTTCTCATCCAGATTCAATTCCTTCAAAATATCCCGGATGACCCGCTTGGAATCGTCCGTATCATAAATGGTAAAGTCCTTGTCAAAGCCGATCCGGTCAATGTCCCGCCGCAAAATCCGGACGCAGGCGGAGTGAAACGTGGACGCCCAGATATCATTTGCCACCGGACCCAGCCGTGCCGCCAGACGCTCCTTCAATTCCCCCGCAGCCTTGTTGGTAAAGGTAATGGCGATGATCTCCCACGGCCGGGGACGATCTACGGCGCACAAGCGGTGCATCCGGTCAATTTCCGCATCTGTGGGGCAGTCCGGAAACTGCTCCAGAAACGTCAGGTCCTCTTCTGTGACCCAGTCAGGGACAACATCGGAATCGCTGCCGTTTCCATAGGTCAGCAGATTATAGACCCTTTGGATCAAAACCGTGGTCTTTCCGCTTCCGGCGCCTGCCAAGAGAAGAAGCGGGCCTTCCGTTGCCATGGCAGCCTTGCGCTGCATCGGGTTGAGCTTTGCCAGATCCCGGGCGATGACCGCCTGCCGGGCCGCTGTGTAACGCTTGTTGAAATCAGTCATATGTTCACCAGTTTTCTTCAATCTCACGAATCATTTTAGGACAAAAGCCGAAGCAGGTCAAGGGTTGCTTCTGATCTCCATGTTTGCATTCGGCGTAATTTCAGGGATAAGAAATCTCCCTCCGCCAAACGAACGGAGGGAGATCTGTTCCAAAGTCCCACAGGGTGATCGACCGGAATTCAGCTGTCTTTTCCCAAAAATCCTATAGCCGCCATCATAAAACCCACCGGTATCAAAAAAAACGACGCCCACATCATTCCCACATATATCAACTCTAAGCCTGCAAGAATCATCATCGCAATGCCCAAGAGCATAAGACTGTTCCCAAACATGATTTTTTTCATCAGCTTTCTCTCCATATCCCATTCATTTATTTTTGATTCTGTATCTTTTTCCAGACAAATGACACAGCAAGATCAACCGCGATCACCACCGCGGTTATCATCAGCATGACGCCTGCTTCCCGCGCCGACGTCAGCCATCCGATTTTCCAGAAAAGGAGGCAGAGTATGCTTACTATCACAACAGTAATCAAAATCTGCTGGATGATCTTTTTCATATTTCCTCACCTTGATCATCTTATGGTTTTTAACCGGAACCATCTTTTGACCCATCTTATCATATTCTCCTGCTTTCATCAATCGGAAAACGGGTGTTCTGCGCTTCTCCAAACGTGAAAGCCCCGGGAAAACGCAATGTACTGCCCCAGATTGTACGGACAGCACAAAAAGCCCCCTGATAGGAAAATATTGAAGTTTTAAGTGGAGTGGCGCAGCGTAAGCGGTGCCACTCCAGTTTTTAACTGGATACGCTCATGGTTGTAGAAATAAATATA
>JAPFEH010000025.1 GCA_026169195.1 Dysosmobacter sp.
CTTGTTGGGGTCCAGCCACACGGCGCCGCTGGCGGTCTTGCCCATCTTCTTGCCCTCGGAGTTCATCAAAAGGGTGATGGTCATGGCATAGGCGTCCTTGCCCAGTTTGCGGCGGATCAGCTCCGTGCCGCCCAGCATATTGCTCCACTGGTCGTCGCCGCCGAACTGCATATTGCAGCCCACGGTCTGGAACATATGATAGAAGTCATAGGACTGCATAATCATATAGTTAAATTCCAGAAAGCTCAGGCCCTTCTCCATCCGCTGCTTGTAGCACTCGGCCCGCAGCATATTGTTGACAGAGAAGCAGGCGCCCACCTCCCGCAGCAGTTCCACATAGTTGAGCTTCAGAAGCCAGTCGGCGTTGTTGAGCATCATGGCCTTGCCCTCGCCGAACTCAATGAACCGCTCCATCTGCTTTTTGAAGCACTCGCAGTTGTGCTGGATGATCTCCGGCGTCATCATGGAGCGCATATCCGTGCGGCCGGAGGGGTCGCCGATATAGCCGGTGCCGCCGCCGATCAGAGCGATGGGCCGGTTGCCCGCCATCTGCAGCCGCTTCATCAGGCACAGCGCCATAAAGTGGCCCACGTGGAGGGAGTCGGCGGTGGGGTCAAAGCCGATATAAAAGGTGGCCTTGCCGTTGTTGACCAGCTCCCGGATCTCCTCTTCGTCCGTAACCTGTGCGATCAGGCCGCGGGCCTTCAGTTCCTCATAGATCTGCATAATCGATTCTCTCCTCAAAAAAAATTCGGGACAGGGAAAAAGCGCCCTCCGTCCCGCAGGGACAGAGGGCGAACAATTCGCGGTACCACCTCTGGTTCGCCGCCGCCTCACGGCCAGCGGCCTCATGGAGTGATGGACACTCCCGCGCGGTAACGGGCGCAACCCGGGACAAACCTACTGAGCCAAAGGCCGTTTGGGTGCCGGCTCCAAGGTGTATTCGCCGCCGGACGCTCTCCCCTTTTCACCAAAGCAGGGGTTCTCTTTGCAGCATCATGGCGGGTACTGCTCCTCTTCTTCACCGTATTATGTGTGGCATTATATCCGATTCCTGAAAAAATGTCAACCGGTTTTCGCGGTCCTCCCTTTTTACGATTGGACGGATGGGTTCCAACTTCGTCATTTTCGCCGTGCGCCGTCTGTCCGCGGCGGTTCAGCTCCCGCGCCCGACCGCCAGTGCGTTCCGGTATGCTTCTGCGGCGTCCAGCAGTTCTCCGGCGCTTTCCAGCAGGGCGTCTGTCACATGGGCGCCGCCGGTGATGCGGGCCAGCTCTGATTGCCGCTGCTGCCGGTCCAGCAGGCACACACGGGTGAAGGTCCTGCCGTCCCGCTCCCCTTTCTCCACGGAAAAATGGGTGTCCGCCATGGCTGCCAGCTGGGGCAGGTGCGTCACACACAGCACCTGCTTGCGGCGGCTGACCTGCGCCAGCTTTTCCGCCACCTTTTGCGCCGCCCGTCCGCTGACGCCGGTGTCCACCTCGTCAAAAACCAGCGTGCCAACGGCCTCCTGCTCTGCCAGCACATTTTTCAGCGCCAGCATGATGCGGGCCAGTTCGCCGCCGGAGGCGATCCGCGCGATGGGCCGCAGGTCCTCCCCCGCATTGGCGGTCATCAAAAACCGGATGGCATCGCAGCCGTCGGGGGAAGGCTCTTTGGGGGTCATATCGATGGCAAACCGGATCTTCCGCATATCCAGATCCCGCAGTTCCGTCTGGATCCGCTCCTCCAGCCGGAGGGCAGCTTCTCTGCGGGCGCGGGTCAGCGATGCGCCGGCATCCCGCACGGAGGTCTCCGCCTTGCGCAGCTTTCCCTCCAGCAAAATCAGCGTGTCATCCGCAGCCTCCATGGCGTCCAGCTCCCCGCGGCACTTCTCCAGATAGGCAAGGCAGTCCTCCACCGTGGCGCCATATTTTTTCTTCAGGCGGTACAGCTGGTCTGCGCGGCTCTCCACCGCGTCCAGCTCCTCCGGAGAAAAGTCAAATTCCGCCCGCCTGTCCCGAATCGTTTCAGCAAGGTCATATACTTCACAGCGAACATCCTTCAGACGTTTAAAGAGCATCTCCAAATCATCCCCCAAGGAGCGGATGTTTGCAATGGCTTCTTCTGCCGCCCGCAGCTGGCTCACTGCGCCGGCGCTTTCCTCATCGCCGCTGAGGCAGCTGTCCGCGCCGGACAGGGCTGCAAGATACTTTTCGCCGTTGCGCAGCAGGCTGCGCCGCGCGTTCAATTCCTCTTCCTCGCCGGGGACCAGCTCCGCCCGCTCCAGCTCCTGAATCTGAAACCGCAGGCTGTCCATGCGGCGGGCTTTTTCCGCCTCATCCATCTGCAGGGCGCGGATCTGCGCCCGCAGCTCCGCCATAGCCCCGTACGCCGTCCGGTAAGCGGCCAGCGGCGCCTCCGTCCGGCCGAAGCGGTCCAGATAGGCGCCGTGCTGCTCCTCGTCCAGAAGCGCCGTGCCGTCATGCTGCCCATGGATATTCAGCAGCTCCTGCCCGATCTGCCGCAGCTGACTGACCGTAATGGGACGGCCGTTGGCGCGGCAGGTATTCCTGCCATCGGAAAAAATCTCCCGCTGCACCAGCAGGTTTCCATCCTCATCCGGAACCACGCCGTTGGCGGCAAGCCCCGGAAGCGCCTGCGGCACCTGAGAAAACAAGCCGCTGACAAAAGCCTTCTCCGCTCCCGTGCGGATCAGCTCCCGGGATGTCCGGCCGCCCAGCACCGCGCCCATGGCGTCAATGACGATGGACTTGCCGGCGCCGGTCTCGCCGGTAAGGGCATTGAAGCCCGGTCGAAACCGGATATCCGCCTCTTCAATGACGGCGATATTTTCAATATGAAGCAGTTCCAGCATATCCCGGTCCTCCCCTCCGCCGGCTCAAAGCATTTCCTTGATCTCCTCGCAGAAGGCCGCGGCGGAATCCGCGTCCTGCATCAGCAAAAAGGCGGTGTCATCGCCTGCCAGAGACCCTACCATATAGGCAATGTCCATATTGTCCAAGGCGGAGCAGGCCGCGCTGGCAAGCCCCGGCATGGTCTTGATGACCACAATGTTCTGGGCGCAGGCGATGCTGGTGATGCTCTCCCGGAAAATGGTCCGCAGCTTTTCCGCAAAATTCAGCTTGGTGCGGTTTCCGGAAACCGCATATTTATAGACCCCGTGGCCCACCGGCTCTTTAATCAGGTGCATCTGCTTGATGTCGCGGGAAATGGTCGCCTGTGTGCTGGTGATCCCGCGGGCCTGAAGCCGTGCCAGAAGCTGCTCCTGCGTCTCGATGTTTTCCTGGGAAATGATCTCCAAAATCATGGATTGACGGTCATTTTTCATCATTCAGCCCTCCCGGCAGCATTTTTTGAGCAAAGATCTCGCAGAAGCTTTTCTCCGTCAGCCGGACCAGCTTCATGGTGTGCTTGCTTCGCCGCACCAGCACCTTGTCATCGGAACGCAGGCTGAACGCCCGGCTCTCATCCACAAACAGGTACACCGGCTTGCGGCCGTTGCGCTCCAGCTCCACAGTCAAAACGTGCTCAGGCGATAAAACATAGGAAGAAAAGCGCATATTGTGGGTACAGATGGGACAGACCACCATGGTCTGCGCCACCGGCTCCACCACAGGGCCTCCGGCAGACAGGGAATACGCCGTGGAACCGGTGGGGGTGGAGACGATCACGCCGTCTCCCGCGATGTCCGCCAGATGGCGGCCGTCAGAGGAGATTTTCAGGTGGATCACATGGGAAATGGGGCCTTCCCGGATCACGGCGTCATTGAGACCCAGATTGGTATAGATCTGCTTCCCCTCCCGCACCACGGATACATCCAGCATCATCCGCTGCTCCGTGACGAAGTTCCAGTCCTTCAGCTTCCGCAGGATCTCCAGCTCCCCTTTTTCCAGCTCCGCGACGAAGCCAAGCCCCCCCATGTTGATGCCCAGCACCGGAACTTTATTGAGGGCCGCCAGCTTGGCAAGGTGCAAAATGGTGCCGTCTCCTCCCAGCGTAATCATCAGGTCAGCGTCCTTCATCTCCTGCGGCAGAGGACGCACGTCGTATTGTGCGAAGGACCCCTCCTTCTGATCCCGAAAGGGGGAACAGACCACGGTGCGGAACCCCAGCTCCTGCAGGATCGCCTCCGCGGCCTTTGTGGTGGCCATCCCGTGATCCCGGCTGGGATTGGGGCACAAGATGATCTTCTTCGTGTTCATGCGTTGTTCCCCTCTCCGTGTTCCTTCAGCGTCTCATGGGACTCTGCCACCAAAGCCTTCAGATCCCATGCGGGACTTTCGCCCTCACCCTTTTCCAGATATCCCAGATATTCGATGTTCCCCTCCGGTCCCCGGATCGGAGAATACGTGATACCAAGAACTGTAAAGCCGGATTCCTTTGCATGGATCAGGAAGTTTTCCAGCACTTCCAGATGGACCTGCGGGTCCCGCACCACGCCTTTTTTCCCGACTTTTTCTTTTCCGGCCTCGAATTGGGGCTTCACGAGACAGGCCACGTGTCCCCCATCCTTCAAAACAGCGTGCACTGCCGGCAGGATCAGCTTCAGGGAGATGAAGCTGACGTCAATGGAGGCAAAATCCAGTTCATCCGGAATCTGCTCGTGGCTCAGATAGCGGGCGTTGGTGCGCTCCATACACACCACTCTGGGGTCCTCCCGCAGCTTCCACGCCAGCTGACCGTATCCCACATCCACGGCATAGACCTTGGCCGCGCCGTTTTGCAGCATACAATCCGTAAATCCGCCGGTAGAAGCGCCGATATCTCCGCAGACCGCTCCCTCCAGCGTCACCGGAAATGACGCCATGGCCTTTTCCAGCTTCAAACCGCCCCGGCTCACATATTTCAAGGCGCTGCCCCGCACCTCGATGGGCGCGTCGTTGGGTACTGCGGTACCGGGCTTGTCCACCCGCTGGCCCTTGACAAAGACCAGCCCGCTCATGATCGTAGCCTGCGCTTTCTGACGGGTCTCCAGATATCCCCGTTCCACCAGCAGCACATCCAGCCGCGTTTTATTGGCCATGCTTGACCGCCTCCTCCACTGCTGCCGCCACACCAGCGGCGTCCAGACCGAAGCGATGCTCCAGTTCCGGTACGCTCCCCTCGGGAGCAAAGGTTTTTCCAAGATTTTTCAAGATCAGCTGTTCCGGAGCCTGCCGGTGCTCTGCCAGAATGGCTGCCAGCCGCTGACCCACGCACCCTGCGCCGAAGGAATCCTCCAGCACCAGCACGGTTCCGCGGCCGCCCAGCGCCCGACAGACCGTCTCGTGATCCAGCGGGGAGATCTCATTGAGCTTCAAGACCTCGGCCCGGATCCCCTGCCCTTCCAGCAGGTCTGCCGCTTCCAGCAAGTGGTTCACCAAAATACCGTAGCTCACCAGAGTCACATCGCTTCCCTGCCGCAGCTGCGCAATGGGCTCCGTGGACCGGTCCTCCCGAAACGCGCCCTCCCCGCCCCGGGGATAACGGATCGCCACAGGGCCGCTCAGGCAGAACAACGCCCGTCGCAGCATCGCCCGCAGTTCCGCGAAATTCGACGGACACAGCACGGTAAAGCTGGGAATGGTACACAAAAACAGGGGATCGAAGCAGCCGTGATGGGTCTCACCGTCGGCGCCGACCAGACCTGCCCGATCTACCCCCAGCACCACATGGAGCCGTTCCAGCGCGACATCGTGGATCAGCTGGTCATATCCCCGCTGCAAAAATGTGGAATAAACCGCAAAAACCGGCAGCATTCCCTGACTTGCAAGGCCTGCCGCCATGGAAACGCCATGCCCCTCCGCAATGGCAACATCAAAAAAACGATCCGGAAATTCCCGTGCAAAGGCAGTAAGCCCCGTCCCGTCCGCCATGGCAGCCGTGATGGCGCACACGCGGGCGTCCTGCGCGGCGCAGTCCGCCAGCGTTTTTCCAAAAACGGAGGAAAAGGTCTCCCCTTCCGCTTTTTTCCCGCGTCCCGTTTTGGGGTCAAAGGGCCCGACGCCGTGAAACTTATCCGGATTCTGCTCTGCAAAGGGATAGCCGCGGCCCTTTACCGTGTGGACATGGACCAGCACGGGGCCGTTCAGCTCTTTTGCCCATTGCAGCATATCGCACAGGCGCGGCAGGTCGTGGCCGTCGATGGGGCCGAGATACGTGAACCCCATATCTTCAAACAGGGTGCTGCCGGGCCAAAGGGTCTTTTTCAGCATGGTCTTGACCCGATGGTTAAACCGGTAAATCCTGTTTTCCATGGGACGCTTTCCGAAAAGCCCACGGTACCATTTCTTAAAATGGTAATAGGCCCGCTTGCTGCGCAGGCGGCTCAAATGGGTAGGCATCGCTCCCACATTGGGATTGATCGACATTCCGTTGTCATTGAGGATCACAATGAGCGGCTCTCCGGAAGCGCCGGCATTGTTGAGACCCTCATAGGCCAGCCCCCCCGTCAGGGCGCCGTCTCCGATCAGGGCCAGAACGCTGTGGTCTTCTTTCTGTAAAGTCCTTGCCCTTGCCATACCAAGCGCCACAGAGACGGAATTGGACGCATGCCCCGCGATGAAGGCGTCATGGATGCTCTCATGGGGCTTGGGGAATCCGGAGAGTCCGTCCAGCTGCCGCAGCGTGGAAAACAGCTCCTGCCGTCCGGTCAAGGCCTTGTGCACATAGCACTGATGCCCCACGTCAAAGACCAGCCGGTCCTTCGCTGTATCAAAGACGCGGTGGATCGCCACTGTCAGCTCCACAGCCCCCAGATTCGAGGCCAGATGTCCTCCGGTTTGGGATACGCTCTCGATGAAAAACTCCCGCAGCTCCTGACAAAGCTGCGGCAGCTGCGCCGCATCCAATGCCTTTACATCCGCAGGAGAATGAATGGTTTCTAAAATCATAGGGTCCGCCTTTCTCTCAGCGGTGGAAGACGTGCAGGACCCGTCCCACCAGATAGACCACCCGCTTGCTCTGCTTCAT
Source organism: Dysosmobacter sp. (assembly GCA_026169195.1). Lineage (GTDB taxonomy): Bacteria > Bacillota > Clostridia > Oscillospirales > Oscillospiraceae > Oscillibacter. The sequence goes on from JAPFEH010000025.1 coordinate 6,955, forward strand.
GGCAAAGGGCTTGCTCAAAGCTTTTCCGCCGATGGTCATGCCGGAAACAACCGCCGTGACCCCCACAGAAATCAAAACGCTCTGCACATTCAAACCCTTTTGCAGCTGCGTCACGATCACCGCGCTGGTGGCGCCGGAGACGATGCCGCAGATATCGCCCACCACGTCGTTGCATACGCTGGATACTCTGGCGGCATTCCGCAGCAGCATCAGCGCCTCTTTTGCGCCCTTTTCCTTGTGCGCCGCCATGGAATGAAACGGTCGGGGGTCTGCCGCTGTCACCGCCACACCGATGATATCAAAGACGATGCCAAGGCCGATGAACAGCAGCAAAATCAAAAGGGCGACCGCCATGCCCGCACCATCCAGCATCGACTCCGACACCAGAGTCAGCAGTGCGGATAAGGCCACCGCCATCAAAAACGCCGTCAAGGCCCACCGGTATGGGGAAGGGCCTTTCTTTTCCTGTTTGCTTTTTTTCAAAAAAACGCCTCCTGTTTGGGGCTTAACATTAGAATCCAGCTAAGTCGGCGGCGGCAGAAAAAGTAAATCTTACGGCTTAGGTGCGGGTTGGTTTTCCCCATGGCGCACCTCTCGTTGCCGATGGAGGCGGTTCCCCCTTCGGCGCCATGGCGCAGCGTTGCCGGAAGCGCTACCCGATTGCCACTGAGTCCGCACTGCAATCCTTTTTCTGCCCCGCAAAGACAGCCTAGGTGATTTCCACCACAGTCCGTCCGTTTCTTTAGCCTCTTTTGCAGGCAGGGTTTCAGAGAGCAGGGGGCCGCCCGCTCCGGCCGGGAGCGAAAACGGCCTGACCTCTCATTCGCCGCTGCCCACGCAAGGCAGGCTACATCTGCACACAGCGTTACGGCCCCGCAGGGCCGATGCACCGCATTGCAGGTTCATCATCTGTTTCGTACACAGCTCGGAATACCACAACGGGAGTACGGCTGAGCACAAGAACAGGTCTCCACAAAAACAGGGTCGGGGTAACCATGCCATTGGAAATCGCCCTGAATTCGCAAGCACGCAAAGCGCGCTTCCCCCCAGCACCCACCCAACACTGGGCGTATCAAGCAGGCACCAGAGGTTTCATCGGTGTGCCCTTCAGAGGATTTTTAGGCCCTCCCTAGGAAACGGCAGATCTGACTAGAATACTGCGCCGCCGCTTAGCTGTTCACAGTATAGCACGTCTATTCTCAATATACAACATATTCTGTATATACAAATTGTGAATTTTTCAGGCGGTCCCATCAAAAAACGGCGGACAGGAATTTCCCGTCCGCCGCAGATCATCGAATATCTCCCGCAGAAGCTGCGCCCGCAGGCGCAAAAAGCGGTTATTTGTTCCGCTCCGCCAGCGTGTCCGCCAACGCGCGGAGAAAACCGGAGGCGTCGTATGCCGCCACGGCGGCCTTGGCGTCCTCCGTGCATTCCAGGACCCGCCGGCCGCAGGCCTCCAGCCCCAGAAGATCCACGAAGGTCACCTTCTCCTCCTCGCGGTCAGAGCCGATGGGCTTTCCAAACTCCGCCGCGTTTCCGATCACATCCAGCATATCATCCCGGATCTGGAACGCCATCCCCAGCTGATAGCCATACTGCTCCGCCGCTGCCAGCAGCGCCCCGCAGCCGCCTGCGGCCGCAGCTCCCAGTTTGCAGGCCCCCGCGATCATGGCGCCGGTTTTCAGGCGGTGGACCTCCTGCAAAGCCGCTTCACTCTGCGGAGCGTGCAGGGTGTCGATCACCTGACCGGCCACCATCCCGTCTGCACCGGCCGCTTCCGCCAGAATCAGCGCACAGGCTGCCCGCCGGTCCGCCGGCAGCTCCGGCGCTGTCAGGATCAGCCGGAACGCCTCCGGCTGCAGAGCGTCCCCCGCCAGCACGGCCAGCGTCTCCCCGTAGACCTTATGATTGGTGGGCTTTCCCCGCCGGAGATCATCGTCATCCATGCAGGGCAGATCGTCGTGGATCAAAGAATAGGTATGCACCAGCTCCAGCGCGCAGGCCACAGGCAGAGCGGCATGCCAGTCCAGCCCCGCCAGACGGGCAAATTCCAGCGTCAGGACGGGGCGGATGCGCTTGCCGCCGGAGAGCAGGCTGTACCGCATCGCATCATAAAGATCCGCCCAGTGGGGCTTGTCCGTGAAAAGGCCCTGTAAATAGTCCTCCACCGCTGCGCGGTACTCCCCGTACCGGACATCAAACGCTGTTTGCTCCATACTTACTCCTCCTCTGTTGCAAAGGGCAGCTCCACCGGTGCGCCGTCCGGCCCTTTCATCAGCTTGACCACCTGCTGTTCTGCCTGATCCAGCTCTTTGGAACAGCCGGCGATCAATTTGGTCCCTTCTTCGAACAGCGCCAGAGAATCCGCCAGAGGCGCGTCCCCCTTTTCCAGCGCCGCCACGATCTCCTCCAGACGGGCGATCCGCTGCTCAAAGGTCACTTTTTTTCCGCTCATGGATGTACCTCCTCCACTGTGGCGGTCAAGCCGCCTTCTCCCAGCGTCACAGCCAGCCGGTCTCCCGGCGCCGCATCCCGCCAGCTTTTCAAAATCTGTCCGGATTCCTTTCGTGCCACCGCATACCCGCGCCCCAGCACCTTCAAGGGACTCATGGCGTCCAGAGACGCAGACAGCGAGGCAAAGCGCTGCCGCTTCCTCGCCAGCGTGCCTCCGGCAAGATCCCCCAGGCGCTGCTGCAGATGCACCAGCGCCATCCGCCGGTCCTCCACATAAGCCAGATGATCCGTCATGCAGCGTGTTTGCGCCAGCGCCTCCAGCTTTTCCCGCAGGGCCTCCAGCCGGGCGCTTTCAGCCTGCTCCATCCGCTGGCCGGCGCTCCGCAGCCACCGCATCAGCTCTGACCGGTCCGGCACGGCGATTTCCGCCGCGTTGGAAGGCGTGCTGGCGCGGGCATCCGCCACAAAATCGGAAATGGTCACATCCGGCTCATGGCCCACAGCGGAAATGACCGGCGTTTCGCACTGATAAATGGCCCGCGCCACCCGCTCGTCGTTGAAGGCCCACAGATCCTCCATGGAGCCGCCGCCCCGTCCGGTGATGATGATATCTCCGATCTTCCATCTGTCGGCATACCGGATCGCTCCGGCGATTTCCGGCGGAGCTTCCACCCCCTGCACCCGCACCGGCAGCAGGATCACCTTGGCGGCAGGATACCGCCGGCGGAGGATCCGGATCATGTCATGGACTGCCGCGCCGGCGGAGGACGTGACGATGGCAATGTTCTTGGGATAAGGCGGCAGGGGCTTTTTATGGGCGGGATCGAACAGTCCCTCGGCATACAGCCGCGCTTTCAGCTGTTCAAAGGCCGCCGCCAGATCGCCGACCCCCTCCGGCGTCATGGTGGCGCAATAAAGCTGATAGGCCCCGTCCCGCGGGAACACCGCCACCCGTCCTGTTACCAGCACTTTCATCCCGTTCTCCGGCTGAAACCGGAGACGCGACGCGCTGCTTTTGAACATCACGCAGCGCACAGAGCCCTCCTGATCCTTCAGGGAAAAGTAGTGGTGTCCGGAGGGATACATTTTATAATTGGACAGCTCGCCACGAACGCAGATGTTCTGCAGCATCGGCTCATTGTCCAGCAGCAGCTTCACCAGCTGGTTCACCTCGGTGACGCTGAAAACATGGGGTTCCATCGCTCTACCTCCTGCTCCTTTGCTCCGGCTCACGGTCGGGACGGCGGAAAGCGGGGCCGGGATCTCTCCCCTGCCCCGCTCTTTGTTATTCTCCGATCTCCTGCCGCAGGAAGCTGCCCAAAATGCCGTTGATGAATTTCACCGTTTCCGGAGTCTCATACTTCTTGGCGATCTCCACAGCCTCATTGATGGCGGCGCCGTTGGGAATGTCCGGCATATACAGCATTTCGTACATGGCCACCCGCATGATGGCGGAGGCCACCAGAGGGATCCGGGCAAACCGCCATCCCTTGGAATATTTTTCAATGTAGCCATCCAGCTCCGCGGCGTGTTCATCCACGCCCTTGACCAGACGGCGGATATACTCCGCCTGCTTGGCGTTGGGGGCCTCCGTATAAACAGGGTCCTCTTCCGCCAAAACGGAAAAGGCATCCGCAGTCAGCCGTTCGTCCAGCAGCGCGTCGGTATCCTTATCCGTAAAGCTCAGCTCATAGGAAAGATGAATGGCGATCTCCCGCGCGGTATTTCGTACCATAAAGCAATTCGTCCTTTTCTCTCTTTTAAGGCAGGGTCACGCCGCCCACATGGATGTTGACCGCCTCCACTGGGCAGCCGGTCATGGCCTCCACCGCAGCGGAGACTGCCTTCTGGGCATTTTCCGCCACCTCAGGGATGGGGTGTCCATACTGCACCGTCAGATACAGGTCCATGACCAGCGCCGTGCCGGTCATGTCGATCTTCACGCCCTTGGCGCCCTTCTGGGCATTTTTCTTGTTGCTCACCAGATCGGTCACGCTGCCGCCCAGATTGGTCATCATGCCGGTCACGCCCTCCACTTCGCGGACAGCGCCTACGGCGATGGCGGCGATCACCTCCTCAGAGATGTTGATGCTGCCGTTTTCCTCGGGCATGGTCATATATTCCTTGCTATCAGCCATTTAAGAATCTCCTTCATCTTCGGTATGGAAATACAGTCATTATCTGGTGAGATATTGTACCATGAACCCGTGCAAATTACAACAGCTAAATCTAATTTGCCGCCATGATCTTGATGCCGCCGGCCTCCAGCCCCGTTTCCGACATGGCAATATCCGTGATCTTTGCCACATCCTCACCGGTCAGCTCTCCGGTGCCGGTGGACACCACCACGCTGATGCTGTCATCCCCCATAAACGCCACGCAGTCCTGATACCCTTTTGCGGTCACCAGATTTTCGATCTGCGCTTCCTTCAGGGTATAGGCCGCCAGCACCTGAATGCCCTCGCTGGCTTCATTGGCGGCCGCGCTGTCGGCTCCCTCCTGCCGCGCCGCGTCCTGCAGCAGAGAGATGGCGTTGTCTCTGGCCTGCTGACGGGTCAGGCGGGCAGAGGCAAAATAGTCCGAGCCGGTATAGACCGCCGTCTCGTCTTCCGCGGCGTCAGTCTCGCTTTCCTGTCCGGAGACCAGCGTTGCTTCTCCCAGCAGCTTTCCTCCGGCCTCCTGCGCCTGTTCCACCGCGTCCTCGCCGGAATATTTCCAGTTCAGCGCCACTGCCGCGCACACCAGCACCGCCATGGTGACCACTGCCGCGTTCCGTTTCCATCTTGACCGCATACTGCTCTTCCTCCTCCAAATGATCACTGCCATTTTGCCACGGTGATCCGGTCGGCGCTCAAGCCGGTCAGCGCCGCCACTGCTTCCGTCACTGCCAGCTTCACCTCCGGCCGGTCTCCGCCCTGACACACCACCAGCGCCCCCCGGTATGTGGGAAACACCCTTCGGACCACCACGGTCCCGCCGTTTTCCGCGCTGTCCGCCAGCACGGTCTCGGAGCGTCTCGAATAATCCTCCGGAGCCTCTGTGGAGCCGCTGTAACTCAGTTCCGTGTTCTGTGCCAGCTGACGTTCCCCGTCGGAATCCACAGTCAGCAGTACCTTCACCTGCCCCACCCCGCTGACTATCCCCAAAATCGTCTCCAGCTCCGTCCCTAGATTTTCCGCGGCAGCCGCCGGACCGGCAGACTGTATCCCGCGATCCTGCTGCTGCGTCTGACGCCCACTGGGCCATAGCAGCAGTCCGGCGCCGATCAGCACGATCAGCCCCACATATTTGTAATTGTCCCATAGCTTTCGCACTCCTTCAGTTTTCCCCTTCATGCCAAACCTGCCTCTCCTCCGGGATGTTCAGTTCTCCCGCGATCCACGCCGCCAGTGTCCGGGACGCCTGCCCCCAAAGCTCTGCCGACCGGGGGACCGGAACGCCGGTTTCATCCGGCTCCGCGCGGACCTCCGCCCGTACCGGCGTCCCCAGCGCGTCCGCTTTGTCCGATATATATGCGGCGGTCCGTTCTTCTATGATTGCGGTCAGCTCTGCCGCTCCGTCCGCGGTCAATTCCTCCTGCCGCGCTTCGATGGCCTGCGCATATTCCTCCAGATGCAGCTCCAGTCGGGAGAGATCCGCTCCCAGCAGAGGACGCAGCAGCGCCGTCAGCAGGATCAATCCGCCGGTGAAGGAGGCGATTTTCCGGATGCTCCCCTCCGGAATGAGGCTCTGTGCCGCCGACAGCAGCAGGCTGACCGCCACCAGAGAGGTCAGCCATTCCCGCAGCGCCCCCATCATGGCGTCACCGCCGCCACGGAGGACAGCACCGAAACCAGCAGCAGCAGCGCGCACGCCCCCGTCATGCCCAGCACCAGTCCGAACGCGCCTCCCAATCCGTCGATCAGCTTGCAAAGGCCCGGCATTCCCACCGCAGCCGACAAAAAAGCCGTCAGCTTATAGAGCAGGTATTGGACTCCCAGCTGCAAAAAAGGATAGGCGCAGGCCGCCAGAATCGCCAGCATCCCCGCCAGTCCAATGGTGTTTTTCAGCAGACCCGCCCCCACCAAAACCGTCTCGGACGCCTCGGCAATGATGCCGCCCACCACCGGAACCACGCCGGAAATGGCCGCCTTGGTGACCCGCACCGCCGCGCCGTCCACCGCTCCGGAGAGGACCCGCGCCGCAGAGAGGTAGACGGTAAACGCCAGCAGCGCAGTGGTCAGAATCCATGTCAGCACCTTTTTCAGTCCTCCGGCAATGGCGCCCAGCCGCTCTTCCTGCAAGCAGGCGGACGCCGCCAGCACACCGGTATAAAGGTAGACCAGCGGCAGCAGCAGCCCGTCCACCAGATTCAGCAGCAGGTCGGAAAAAAACACCGTGGTCACCTGCTGCACCGTGGCAGTGCTCACAGCGCCGGCAGCCGCTGTGGCTGCCGCCAGTGTCGGCAGCAGCGCCTTGGAAAAGCGGTTCAGTTCTCCAATGGTCTCCGCCCCCAGACCCATCAGGGAGTCCAGACTCCCCGCTGTCAGCAGTGTGATGGACAGCGCCCCTGCCATCGGCAGATACGCAGCGGTCTTTCCGCCGGTTCCCTGAGAAAAACCCTCCACGGCGGCGCACAGAACCACCACCAGCAGCACGGACGCAGCCCCCCGAAGCCGCTGGCGCAGCACCGCCCCCGCCCGATCCTTCAAGTCCTCCCAGATCCTTCCGATCCCCTGCACAAGCCCTCCGGCGTCTGCGCCGTCCAGATCCCGCACCACCGTCTCGGCCTCCTCCGGCAGAGCATTCCTGATCTCCCGGGGAAGCTCCGCACCGGCAGCCTTTCCCGTCAGCACAAGCAGGGCCAGCAGCAAAAAGAGCCATCGTTTCATGTCATCAGCTCCATGAGTAGATTCAATACCGCCCGCAGCAGCGGCAGCGCCGTCAGCAGCGCGCAGACCGCTCCGGCCGTTTCCACCGCCGCACCGAGGGCGGATTCGCCTGCGTCACGGCAGAGGGTGCCGCCCAGCTTCACCACCAGCGCAATGCCCACCGTCTTATAGAGGGGCACAAACAGCGCTGCGGGAAGCCCGCTGCGCTCTCCAAGCTCCGTCAAAAAGGAAAGCAGCTCGCTCAGCGCTCCGGCAAGCGAGGCCAGCACTGCCGTCACGGCAGCCAGCGTTAACAGCAGCGACAGCTCCGGACTTCCCCGCCGCACCACCATCGCCAGCAGCGTCCCGACCACGCACAATGCCGCGATCCGAAAAATTTCTTCCATGGCTAAAACCGGAAAAGGGTCTTGATGAGATCAAACAGATCGCTGATCTCCTGCACCAGAATCATCAGCACCACCACAAGTCCCGCCAACGTGGTCATCATGGCCTGTTCCTCCCGGCCGGAGCGCACCAGAAGCTGGTTCAGCACTGCCACCAGAATCCCGATGGCGGCGATTTTGAAAATCAGATCCACATCCATAGTTGTCCCTCAAATCAATAAGATCACCAGCAGCGCCGCTCCGGAAAAGCACAGCGCCGCCGTGCGGCGGTCCTGTTCCTGACGCTGCCGGTCCCGCGTCTCCGCGCTTTCCTCCAGCCGGTCGCAGACAAGCGCAATCGCTTTACAGAGGCTCTCCTCATCTCCGCGCAGGGGCAGCTCCTCCAAAGCCGCCAGCTCCCGCGGTTCCAGCGGCAGCCGGCGGACTTCCGTGCGCCAGACAGGGCCAAGCGGTCCACCCAGCCGGGCCTTCTCTGCCGTTTGCCGGAAAAGGCCGGCCGCCTCCCCGCTCCGGCAATCCTCCGCCAGAACCTCCAGCAGCAGCGGCAGCGGAGTGCGGGCCATGCGGATCTCCTCCCCCATCCGCCGCAGGGCCGCCGTCAGGTCCCGCAGGATCTGGCGGACCCTCCGGCGGCGGTTCAGCGCCGTCCACCAGCACAGCGCCCCGCCGCTGAGAACCAGAACGCTTCCCATCAGCTTCACCATGGCAGTTCCTCCGTTTCGTAGACCCGTTTTCCCTCCTGCCGGATGATCCGCACCGCCATGCGGAAAACACGATCCTCCAGCAGCCGGCGGTACAGGGGCTTTTCCATCAGCTCTGCCGTATCGGCAGCGTGGATGGTCGCCAGCAGCCGCACGCCGCAGCCCGCTGCAAGAGACATGGCCTTCACATCTCCGGAGACTGTGATCTCATCCACGGCAATGACCTGCGGGTTCATGGCCCGCAGCATCACAGGGATTCCCAGCGCCTTGGGGCAGGCATCCAGCACATCGGTATACGGGCCAACATCCATTTGCGGGCGTCCCCGATGCATAACCGCCACCTCTCCCCGCTCGTCGATCAGCGAGACCCGCAGAGGCGGATGGTCTGCCGTTCCCTCCGAAAGCCGCCGCACCAGATCCCGTAGCAGCGTGGTCTTGCCTCCTCCCGGCGGGGAGAGGATCAGGGTACTGCAAAACGCTCCGTCCCGAAACAGCGCCGGAGCCAGATCGTCTGCGATCCCCGGCTTCTGTCGGGCGATCCGGACGGATGCCGAGGAAAAATTTTTCAGATTCGTGTTGATGCCGTCTTTCATCACTGCCGTGCCGCAAAGCCCCACACGAAAGCCGCCCCGCACGGAGAGGTATCCCTCCCGCAGCGTTTCCGCCGCCGCATATCTGGAAAATTCCGTGGCCAGATCGCAGAGTGTTTCCAGCTCCTCCGGCTCCACCTCCGCCTCCAGCGGCAGCTCTCCTGACGGCAGCAGCACCGTCAGCGGCCGCCCCGCCCGCAGGCGGAATTCCTCTGCCATGCATTTCTGCTCCTCTGTCAGACTCATCACCAGCCTCCGCAGCCGCACCGGCAGCACAGACGCCGCCTCTTCATACCGCAGCAGTTCCCTTTTCTTGTCCAAGGACGCTCCCTCCCTGTTCTTTCGTTGCTTCATCCTATGAAAGCTCGTCCGCCGCTATGCCGGGTTTGTCCAAAAAATCACGGAAAGGACGCTTGACATTTTTCGCCAACCGTGCTATGTTTCACGTATGGAAAGCAAACTTTCCATATACAGAGGAGTGTGAAGCGGTGAAAAACAAACTTGAGCAGCTCCGGAAGGCCCGCGGCATCAGGCAGGAGGAGCTGGCCGAAGCACTGGAAGTATCCCGCCAGACCATCGGCTCTCTGGAAAACGGACGGTACAATCCCTCCATTC
>JAPFEH010000058.1 GCA_026169195.1 Dysosmobacter sp.
CGAGATTCTGGGTATGCACATCATCGGCCCCCGCGCCACCGACCTGATCGCTGAGGGCGCTCTGGCCATCGGCGAGGAGATGACGCTGGATGAGATCATCAATACCATCCACTCTCATCCCACGGTTACCGAGACGCTGCGAGAGGCAGCGCTGAACGCAGAGAAGCGCGCCATTCATACCAAGAATTAACGGATTCTGCTATTTGGGCGGACGTTCCATCCGGAACGTCCGCCTGTTTTTCTGTGCGGCGTCCCCAAGGGCCTGCCTTGAAAGGAAGATACGGCTGTGTTACAATATGTGAAAATCCTCCGCTGCGGAAGGGGGAATCACCTTGGCAGCACGGTGCCGTTTTACCGGCTTGGATACCCTGCGGGGGGTGGCGCTGGTCAATATGATCGCCTATCATGCCTGCTGGGATGTTGTGAACTTCTTTGAGGTGGATTGGGTCTGGTACGGGTCCTTTTGGGCCTATCTCTGGCAGCAGAGCATTTGCTGGACCTTTGTGCTGCTGTCGGGCTTTTGCTGGAATCTGGGCCGCCGGAAGGGCAGACGGGGACTGGCGGCGCTGGGCGGCGGCGCACTGGTGTCTGCCGTTACCATGACGCTCATGCCCTCCGGGCGGATCATCTGCGGGGTGCTGACCATGCTGGGAACGGCCACGCTGCTGACGATCCCGCTGGACCGGCTGCTGCGGCGTGTGCCGGCCAGACTGGGAGCGGCGTGCAGCTTTTTGCTGTTCCTGCTGACAAAGGAGACTGCTCAGGGCTTTTTGGGCTTGCAGGGCGTTCGGCTGGTGACCCTGCCCCGGAGCTGGTATCAAAATGACGTGACCGCCTGTCTCGGATTTCCGGGGCCGTCCTTTCAGTCCGCAGACTATTTTCCGCTGCTGCCATGGATTTTCCTCTTTTGGACAGGCTACTATCTATATCGGCTGCGGCGGCAGGAACAGCGGGAGATCTCCCTGCCGGTCGTGACAGATCTTGGGCGGAACTCTCTTTTGGTGTATCTGCTGCACCAGCCGGTGATCTGCGGCGCACTGTGGATCTTGACATTCCTGAGATAAAAAGGTTGGATTTGAGCAATGAAAAAACTGGTTTTAGGGATTCTTGCCCATGTAGACGCAGGGAAGACCACCTTATCAGAGGCAATGCTGTACCGCAGCGGGATGCTGCGGAAGCTGGGACGGGTAGACCATCAGGATGCGTTTCTGGATACAGACGCCATGGAACGGGAACGGGGCATCACGATTTTTTCCAAACAGGCGGAGCTGAAGCTGCCCGCTTTGGAGATCACATTGCTGGATACACCGGGGCACGTGGACTTTTCCGCAGAGGCGGAGCGGACACTGCGGGTGTTGGATTGCGCGGTGCTGGTCATCAGCGGGACCGACGGCGTTCAGGGACACACCCGAACGCTGTGGCGGCTGTTGGAGCGGTACCATGTGCCGACCTTTTTGTTTGTCAATAAAATGGATCTCCACGGTGCGGACCGGACTGCCCTGATGGATGCGCTGAAGCGGCAGCTGGACGGTGGATGCGTGGATTTCGGCGCGGCGCCGCAGACACTGGCGGAGGAGGTTGCTGTCTGCGAGGAGGCGGTGCTGGAGCAATACTTGGAATCCGGAGAGGTTCCGGAGAGCGAGATCTCTTCTATGATCGCCCGCAGGCACTTGTTTCCCTGCTTTTTTGGCTCTGCACTGAAACTGGAAGGTGTGGACGCCTTTTTGGAGGGATTGGAGCGATATGCGCCGCTTCCGGATTATCCGGCGGATTTTGGCGCGCGGGTATTTAAGATCGCCCGGGACAGTCAGGGCAGCCGTTTGACGTATCTGAAGGTCACCGGAGGGACTCTGCGCGTCAAGGATCTGCTGACCAACCGCCGTGCAGAACGTCCGGAGGCGCAGTGCTGGGCGGAAAAAGCAGACCAGCTTCGGATTTATTCCGGCGCAAAATTTCAGCCGGTGGAGGAAGCGCCGGCCGGTACCGTGGCAGCGGTGACGGGCTTGAGCCGGACCTTTCCCGGTGAGGGACTCGGATTTGAAACGGACTGGGCAGGACCGCTGCTGGAGCCGGTGCTGACCTACCATGTGGAGCTGACGGACGGAACAGATCTCCACACAGCGCTGCAGCGGCTGCGGCAGCTGGAGGAGGAAGACCCGCAGCTCCATGTGCTGTGGCGGGAGGATTCCCGGGAGATTCATGTTCAGCTGATGGGAGAGGTCCAGCTGGAAGTTCTGCAGAGAATTCTCCGGGAGCGGTTCGGGATGGAAACCTCCTTCGGCACAGGCACGATCTGCTACCGGGAGACCATCGCCGGCACTGTGGAGGGGATTGGACATTTTGAACCCCTGCGGCATTATGCGGAGGTGCATTTGCTGATGGAACCGGGAGAGCAGGGCAGCGGCCTGGTGCTGGATACATCCTGCCCCGTGGATGCACTTGACCTGAATTGGCAGCGTTTGATCCTGACCCATCTGGCGGAACGGGAGCACCCCGGTGTGCTGACCGGATCTCCCATTACCGATATGAAAATCACGCTGGTGGCTGGACGCGCCCATGAAAAACATACGGAGGGCGGCGATTTTCGTCAGGCCACGTACCGGGCAGTGCGGCAGGGACTGATGCAGGCGGAGAGCGTTTTGCTGGAGCCGTGGTATGAGTTCCGTCTGGAGGTCCCGACGGAGCAGGTTGGCCGCGCTATGAATGATCTGCAGCGGATGAACGGAGAGGTAGCTCCTCCGGAAACGGAAGGAGAGGAAACGGTGCTTGCGGGCGCTGCTCCGGTGGCGGCGCTGCGGGACTATGCGCAGGAAGTGCGGGCGTATACAAGGGGCCAGGGCAGGCTGCTGTGCCAGCTGAGCGGGTACCGCCCCTGCACGGATCAGGCGGCAGTGGTGGCAGCGAGAGGATATGATCCGGAGCGGGATGTGGACAATCCGGCGGATTCCGTGTTCTGCTCCCATGGAGCCGGCGTCAATGTCAAATGGAATGAGGTCGCGGCAAGGGCGCATGTGGACAGCGGGCTGCGGCTGGATACGCAGGCGCGGCAGCAGGCAGACACCGCGCCTCCGGCCCGCCGGTCCGGAGCCTATACCGGCACGTTGGAGCAGGAGCGGGAATTGCAGGCGATTTTCGAGCGGACCTATGGCCCTGTGAAACGGCGGGAGTTTGCGCCGCCCAAGGATCCGCGCCGGCCGGCGGCAGAGAGCTCTGCCCGTGCTATCCGGGAGCAGGCGGCTGGTCCCGGCTATCTGCTGGTGGATGGATATAACATCATTTTTGCGTGGGAAGAATTGAAGGCCATCGCGCAGGAGAATCTGGACGCGGCACGAAAGACCTTGTGTGATCTGCTGTGCAACTATCAAGGGTATCAAAAGTGTGAGGTCATTGTGGTTTTTGACGCCTATAAGGTCAAGGGCGGACAGGGCAGTGTGGAGAACTATCACAATATCCATGTGGTCTATACCAAGGAAGCCGAGACCGCAGACACCTATATTGAGCGGGCGACTTATGAAATCGGAAAGCAGCACAGGGTTCGGGTGGCAACCTCCGACGGGCCGGAGCAGCTGATTATTCTGGGACACGGCGCCCTGCGGATCTCAGCTTCCGCATTTTATGAGGAAATGAACTGGGTGCGCAGCCAGATCGGCAGTATGCTGGAACGCAACAATCAGGCTGACCGGCGGGGAGCTGTGGCGGCTGCCATGAAAAAAGCGCAGGAGAGCGAAAAGGGGGATGCGGAATGGTAACAGCGGGAATCGCGGCGCTGACACTGGGGCTTTGCACAGCGGTGCGGCGGCGCTTGGATCGGCCCGGTCGGGAGGAACGATCCTGTGCCGGCGGACGGATACGGATCAAAACCTGTTGGAATGGCGGCGCGGCATTCGGGCTGCCGGTGAGCCGGAGTGCAGTGACCGCTCTGTCAGCGGGGCTTCTGGGGGTTTTATGGATGCGGCGGAAGGACCATCCCGTCGGGACAGGGCTGGTACTGGGCGGCGGCGCCAGCAATCTGCTGGAACGGCTGCAACGGGGAAAGGTCTATGATTATCTCTACTTTCCAAAAGCACCGGGATGCCTGCGGCGGTATGTCTTTAATCTGGCGGATTTCGCCATTCTGTTTGGAAGCGTCACGCTGGCATTCCGAAAAAAGAAGCAATGATCCGGCGGAAGCTGCCGGAAACAACAAGGGCGGCGCCTGTACAGGCGCCGCCCTTGTCATGATCTGAGGGTTCAGTTTGTATGGCTTTTGTGCAGCAGGGGAGAGCGGGAGAGGACCCCCAGCAGCAAAAGTCCCAGTCCATAGCAGGCAATGGCCTCGCCCAGCCCCACGGTAAAGGCGTTGAAAGCGAAAGCGGACCAAAATCCTTCGGCAAAGCCGACCTCATACCAGGCGATCATCGCGCCGATGATGACGGCATTGCAGAGTACCGGAGGGAGGGGGGCCAGCAGCTTGACGGGCATTTTACGGGTCCAGACGGCGGCCAGAAGGGTGGCCAGAGAACCGAAGATGATGTCCAGCGGGCCTACGGTGCTCATCAGATTTGTGACAAGGCATCCGATGAAAAGCCCCGGAATGGCTTCCGGCAGGAAAAAGGGCAGAACGGTCAGGGCCTCGGAAAACCGGCACTGGATGGGGCCGTATGCAATGCCGAACACAGAGGAGCAAAGGCTCATGACGGCGTAGACGGCGGCAATGATGCCGGCGGTGGCGACTTGACGGGTGGTAAAGCGGGGACGGGACATAAAAAAAGACCTCCTTCGATTCGGGTGGAGGTCTTTGGCGCAAATATGCAGCAAAACACGCGGGGAAGGCCCGCGCAACCTCCATTTTTTTGTTTAGAGAACGGAAAACGGCAGTTTTCCGAACGAACGTCCAAAGGACGCTTGGACAGGGAGATGGCACCTGTCAAAACGGAGTATATCACAGGAACCGTGAAATTGCAAGAAAAATCGGATTACTGGTCAGTGCAAGCAAGGGGTTCCTGCAAAGAGGCGTTTACAGGTGTGGGACTGTGTAGTATAATACTGAAAAATATCGGAATATCGCGGAGAAGAAAGGAGAAGCAGTGTGGAGCAGGAAAAAGAAGCAATGGGGATCTCCCTGCTGAAAAAGGGGCAAAAGGGGATCGTCCGCGTGATTTTCAGCCGTTTGGGGCTGATTCTGGTGCTGCTGGCGGTTCAGGTACTGGTACTGTTCAGCGTCTTTCAGTGGTTTGAAGAATTTCTGCCCCACATCTATGGCGGCACAGTCCTCTTTACCATCGGGATGGTTCTGTATCTCCTGAACAGCCGGCTGGACCCGACGGCGAAGCTTTCGTGGCTGGTGGTCATTATGCTTTTGCCGGTTTTCGGTGCGCTGCTTTTTTTGTATATCCAAAGTGATGTGGGGCACCGGGCGCTGAAAAAGCGCATCCAGCAGCTTACGGAAGAGACACGGATGCTCCTGCCCGGCTCTGAGGAGACGGCTGAGGCGTTTCAGAAGACTGCCCCGGGCGCCGCGGCGCTGGCCCGCTATGTGGGCCGCAGCGGCAGCTATCCGGTTTATAACCGCACGGCTGTGACGTATTTTCCCTTGGGGGAGGATAAATTTGAGGAAATGCTGCGGCAGTTGGAGCGTGCGGAGAAGTTCATTTTTCTGGAGTACTTCATTGTAGATGAGGGCGTGATGTGGGGACGGGTTCTAGAGATCCTTGCCCGCAAGGCGGCAGAAGGGGTGGAGGTCCGCATGATGTATGACGGCACCTGCGAGTTTTCCACGCTGCCGCATGACTATCCGAAGCGGTTGGAGAAGCTGGGGATTCGCTGTAAAATGTTTGCTCCGGTGTCGCCCTTTGTCTCTACCCACTATAATTACCGGGACCATCGAAAGATCCTGGTGATCGACGGGCACACCGCATTCAACGGCGGCATCAATCTGGCGGATGAATACATCAACCGGTTTGCCAAGCACGGCCACTGGAAAGACACTGCGGTCATGCTGCAGGGTGAGGCTGCCCGCAGCTTTACCTTGATGTTTCTGCAGATGTGGGGGCTGGATGAGCAGGAGCCGGAGTTTCGCTCTTATCTGGATGCCCCTGTTTTGCCGCGGGAAGCTGCCAAGGGATTTGTCATGCCCTATGGGGACTGTCCGGTGGACCGCGATAAAGTGGGCGAGCAGGTGTATATGGACATTTTGAACCGGGCGCAGACCTACGTCCATATCATGTCTCCCTACTTGATTCTGGACGGCGAGATGGAAAACGCGCTGAAATTTGCGGCGGAGCGCGGGGTGGAGGTCTCCTTGATCCTGCCGGGGGTCCCCGACAAGAAGATCCCCTATGCGCTGGCGTGGACGCACTATGCCTCCCTGCTGGAGTCCGGAGTCCGCATCTATGAATACACACCCGGGTTTGTCCATGCAAAGGTGTTTGTCAGTGATGACCGGGAAGCCGTGGTAGGGACGATCAATCTGGATTACCGGAGCTTGTATCATCACTTTGAATGTGCGACCTATCTCTATGACACGGATTGCATTCCGGACATTGAAGCGGATTTTCAGGCCACCCGACAGCTTTGCAGCACCGTGACCATGGAATCTGCCAAGCAGGAGAAATTTTCCAGAAAAGCGGCCGGCATTTTGATGAAGGCCATGGCGCCGCTGATGTGAGGGATATGAGAAAGGGGCTGTTCCCGTTTGGGAACAGCCCCTTTCTTAATTTATAACGGTGTGAAAAACTTGAACCGTGCACGGGCAGGGCAGATTCACGGCGTATCTTCGCCGGAATGGGACTGCTGTTCCGTTTCTGCCTGCACCTGCCGCAGATAATCGGTTTCTTCCGTTTTTTTGCTGGGAACGAAATTCTGCGCCGCTGTTTTCCGCTTGCCCTTGCTGCGGGCATAGAAAAAGCCGGTGACAGAAAACACGGCGGCTCCAATGAAGTTCACAAACAGGTCCTTCATGGTGTCGATCAGGCCGATGTCCAGATAACCGCCTAAGCCCAGACTCTCGCCGTTGACAGCTGTATCCTGAATGTTGGGGATGGCCACGACATGGTTGGAGCGTGTGGGGTCCAGTGTAACGGAATAGATGCTGTTGACCACCGTGTCCTTCTGCATATCCATACAGAGGAAGCGGTCTACGGCAAATTCATAGAATTCCCACAGGACGCCGATGGTCATGGAGAAGCAAAAGGCCATCAGAGCCAGAAAAAAGGGGGACAGGTCAAAGGTCAGCCGCTCGTCATCGTTGAGCAGCAGGACCATGGAAAATCCGACCGCCGCAGCCAGAAAGCCGTTGAGGGTGTGGAGCATGGTGTCCCAGTTGGGAACCTTGGTATAAAAGGCGTGGATCTCCCCCAGAATTTCCGCCGCAAAAATGAAGCAGAAAATGCTGATTTCCAAGGGCGGCGGCAATTCGATGCGCAGCTTTACCTGCAGCCAGCTGGGCACATACAGCAGCAGGATCGTCAAAATACAAAGAAATGCGCCTTCATAATTTCGCAGCATGATCTGACGGACGAGGATCACCAATACCAGTGCCCGCAGTGTATAGAAGACAAGGAAGGAGCTTTTGTGTTCGCGCAGCTCCTTGTCCATTGCCTGCTTGAATATCTGCTTGCGCTGTTTTTTTTTGCGTTTGTCCTGTTTCATGCAGACCTCCTTTTCTGCCGGTTTCCGGCTGGGGTCCCTCCCTCTCCGGACGGGCGGGGGAAGGGACGTTCCCTGTTATTGTACCGGAAATGGCAACGAAAAGCAACTGCCCGTCCCTTATGTACGGTGTCTGCCGAGACGGATGGACTCCAGACAATAGGACACGTTCAGCACCAGCCAGAGCAGGCACAGCAGGAACACCGGCAGCAAAATGCTGATGTTGAAGGCATAGCCCAGCAGGATCAAGACGACCCAGAGCAGACCGCAGGCGCCGCTGACTGTCCGAAAGGCCTTGTAGGCGGCTTGACCGATCTGCTTCTGCTCAGCTTCATCACAGCTTTCAAACCAGGTTTTCTGGAATCTGCTGTCATAGACGCTGCCCCGCTTTTCCGGGTTCATGGTTCGGGTCAGGTCCACGATCTTCTGCTGGGCGACGATCATGGAAAATTCGGAAAAGAGAAAGATGGCGATGCTCCACAATACGCCCAGATCCTGCCCCATGACTGCTGCGGAAAACAGGAACATTCCCAGCACGGCTTGCACAGAGGCCACCAGCAGCCCCCAGCTCAGCTTTTCCTCCGCCTGCTCCATGACCGATTCATCCTCGCCGTCCCAGCGGCTGAAGATCCTGCGGGCACCGGTATACAGCCAGATTACAAGCAGCAGGGACACGCCGCAGGTTCCCAGAAGCGCCCAAGGCGCCGCAGCCACCACGCCGCTGACCACAGCGGAGACAATGACATCCGAAAGATGGTCGTGTCCCAGCCAGCCGGCGCCAAACCCCAGAATCCCGCCGAAAACGGCGGCAGCCAGCAGAGTCAGCAGGAATTTGGGCAGCGCTTTTCTGTTATCGGTCTTTGCAGATTGTTTCTTCATGGGGGGCCTCCTCTTCATACGTAAAAATGTCTTCTACCGTGACCTGACAGATCTTTGCCAGCTTCAGCGCCAGTGTGACAGAAGGGGAGTAGTCTCCCCGTTCGATCTGGCTGATGGTCTGGCGGGATACTCCTGCCAGAGCGCCCAGCTCCTGCTGGTTGACGCCCAGACGGGCACGGTATTCCTTCAACCGGTTGTAAAGCGGCATACGTGTACTCCTTTCTGACAAGAAAGTCTGTCAATTTGACAATGATACTTGTCAAAAATAGGATAGCATTGACAAGGAAAGTTGTCAATAGGCAAAAGAAAAATCTCCGGAAATTCCGGAGATTTTTGCTGCCCTATTGAGGCGGCGGATCGCGCCATTTGGATGCGGGCACCTGTTTTGCCGCCAGACGATTTTTCACAAGACCGCGGAACAGGGCGTAGAGCACAGAGCAGAGTGGGATGAAAAACAGCATGCCTGCCACGCCCATGAGCTTGCCGCCCAGTGTCACGGCGGTGAGGACCCAGATGGAGGGAAGGCCCACGGAAGAGCCCACCACATGGGGGTAGATCAGATTTCCTTCAATTTGCTGGAGGATCAGGAACAAAATGATGAACACCAGCGCTTTCCACGGACTTGTGACGGCGATCAGCAATGCGCCCACACCGCACCCGATAAAGGCGCCTACAATGGGGATGAGCGCTGTCAGTGCAATGAGGACGCCGACCAGCAGTGCATAGGGCAGGCGGAAAATGGTCATGGCCAATACGAACAGCGTTCCCAAGATCACGGCCTCCATGCACTGGCCGGAGAGAAAGCTGGAAAAGGTGCGGTTTGACAGCCGCAGCACCTGCAAGGTCTGGTCTGCTTTCGCCAGAGGCAGAAGTCCGTAGAGCACCTGCCGGCCCTGCCGTGCCAGCTTCTCCTTTTGCAGCAGGATGTAGAAAGAAAAAATCAGGCCGATGACAAAGGTGCTCACGCCGCTGACCACGCCGCCGATCAATCCGCCGCCGGTGGAGATCAGATTGCCGCCCCACGACTGCGCCAGATTGATGAGCTTCTGGGACAGGCTCCTCCAGTCAATGGAGAGCTGGCCGATCCAGTCCTCGATCTCCGGCAAATAGGTCTCCAATTCCATCAGCTGCTGCTGCAGGCGGTCGAAGGCTGCCGGGATCTGACTGGCAATGGTCATGACGGCATCCTTGATGCCGGGGCCAATGACACAGGAGGCCAGCACCAGCACACCGATGACGGCTACCAGCGTTAAAACCAAAGCCAAGGGCCGCCGCAGACTGGTCCCCCGTTTGGCATTGGGGAAAAGGTTCCGTTCAATGGCCCGCATGGGGACATTCAGGATAAAGGCGATGGCTGCGCCCAGCAGAAAAGGCGACAAAATGCCCAGCAGCCAGCCCACGGCATGTACGACCACGGACAGATGGGTCAGGGCGCAGTAAAAGGCGATCCCGCCGCAGACCACGATCAGCAGGCCTTTGAGATTCTCTTTATTCCATTCCATAAACCATTCCTTTCCAGACAGACGGCAGGACGCGCCGGAAAGCCGGCGGCGCAAGCTGCCGTCAGGCTCCGGCGGGCGTTCTTGAACCGCCGTGAAGGACCGCGGAGTCTCCGTGCGGCTTCAGCCCTCGCGGCACAGCTTGGCTGCGTGGAGATAGCCCTGCGCGGAGGCGCGGTTTCCTTCGATCTCCGCTTCTGTCAGGGGGCGGACCACCTTGGCGGGGCTTCCCAGAAGCATGGAGCCGGCAGGGGCGTCCATTTTCCCTGTCACCAGAGCGCCGGCGCCCACAATGCAGTCATTGCCGATCCGTGCGCCGTTGAGCACCACGGCGCCCATGCCGATGAGCACATTGTCCCCCACGGTGCAGCCGTGGACGATGGCATTGTGGCCGATGGTGCAGCCGCAGCCCACAGCGGTCTCCTCGTGCAGAACGGCCCCGTCCTGAATGTTGGTGTTTTCCCCCACCGTGATGGCGCCCTCGTCACCCCGCAGAACCGCGTTGTACCACACGCTGACGCCTTTGCCCAGCGTGACATCGCCGACGACCCGTGCGCCGTCGCAAATCAGGACGTTTTCATCGCTTTTTCTCAATGGATATGCCATAGGAACCTCCTTTTTTCTTCGTAAATGTGAGATCACAGGTCCGGCGCAAAGTTGCCGTTTACAAATACGGGGATCTCTTTCCCGTCATGGGTGGTGCCGACAATGGACAGGTCCGGCGTGCCCACCATAAAATCAACATGGGTGATGGAGTCGTTCAGCCCGCGGGCCTTCAGCTCCTCCTTGGTCATCTGCTGACCGCCCTTCAAACAGGGATAGGCCTCGCCGAAGGCAATGTGGCAGGCGGCATTTTCATCAAACAGAGTATTGTAAAACAGGATCTTTTGATTGGAAATGGGGCTGTCATAAGGCACCAGAGCCACCTCGCCGAAATAGGCGGCGCCCTCGTCCACGGAAATGGCGCCCTTCAGCGCCTCTTCGCCCTTTTCTGCGTGGGCTTCCACGATTTTACCATTCTTTACCACGAAATGGAAGCCGTCAATGATGGTGCCGTCGTTGACCAGCGGCATGGAGGAATAGACCACGCCGTTGACGCCGGTTTTCAGGGGGGAGGTGAACAGCTCCTCTGTGGGAATGTTGGCGATATACTCCTGACCGGAGAGGGTCACGTCGTTGCCGGCTTCCCAGATGTGGCCCTCCGGAAGCTCCACCGTCAGGTCGGTGCCCAGCGCGTTGGTGTAGTGGAGGGACTTGAAGTTCAGCGCATTGAGCTTCTCCATCCGCCCGTGGAGAGTGGCAAGGTGCTGACGCCATTTTTCCACGGCCTGCCCGTCACCGCTGATGCGGACTGCCTGAAAAATGGCGTCCCACAGCTGCTCCATGGCCTGCTCCCTGCTGACGTCGGGGAATACGGTTTTCGCCCAGCTGGGGATGGGAATGGAGGCAATACACCAGGGAAAGCCGCCGCACATCTGCAGCCGGTCAAAGTCCTTCAAAGCCTTTCCGGAGGCCTGCTGGGCGCGGATGATCCGCTTGGGATCGACCCCCTTGAAGTTCTCCGGATCGGAGGCGGAGATGGCCAGATACGCCGCGCCCTCCAGTGCGTGATCGTTGAAGAAATGACGTCTCCACAATGGAACCTCGTCAAAAATAGCGTCCTCGGCCCGGAGGTATTTCATGCGGGCCATGGCGTCGTCGTGCCAGTTCATGACCACCTCTTTGCATCCGATGGCATAGGCTTCCTCCGCGCACATCCGCGCGAAGAAGGCGCACTCCACCGGGGAGGAGATCACCAGTTTCTGTCCCTTTTGCACGTTCAGACCCACGCGGATCAGAAGCCGGGCGTATTCCTGCAATTTTTCATCCATATGATGTTCCGTCCTTTCGGCACAATATTTTTTGATGATGCTATTTTAGAGCATTTTGCCGGCAAAGTAAAGAAATCCGCCGGCAGGGGTGAAAGAATTTACACTTCGGACATCACCGGCCGGCGTCCTGCCGCTCTTTCCGGAGATTGATGAGGGTCCCGTTGAATTCCGCGCCCAGAATCAGGATAGCGGCGCTCAGGTTCAGCCACACCAGCAGCACAATCACGGTGCCGATCGAGCCGTACAGCACGGAGTAATCGGCAACCCGGTCCACATACAGGGCGTACAGCCAGCTGACGCCGACCCATGCTGCCAGCGCCGCCAGAGTGCCCGGCCAGATATTCCGCCAAGGCTGCCGGCTGTCCTGCGCCAGCGCGTATAGGAAAAATAAAGCGAAATACCCGACCACTGTGATCGCCGGGAACCGCAGCCGGGTCCACAGCTCTGCGGCTAGAGTCGGAAGGCCGAACCGCTCCACCGCATAGGCCAGCAGCCGTTCTCCCACGGTCATAAGCGTCATGGTCAGGGCTACGGTCACCATCAGCAGCACGGTATACAGCAGTGTTTTCAGCCGGTGTAGCACCACCCCCTGCGGAGGCCCCAGATGGTAGGCCGTCCGCACGGCGTGCATCAGCGCGTTGGTGGCGCGCATGGGAAAATAGACGGAAAAAAACAGACCGAACAGCATCAGCTGGGGGCTGGGATTTGCGCCGACATAGGTCAGATAGACCTCTGCCAGATCGACCACTTCTCTGGGCAGAAACTCTTCAAGTCCCCGCAGAATGGCTGCCACATCCAGCTGCAGCAGGCCCAGCAGGGCGCTGATGAAGATCAGCAGGGGGAAGAAGGTGAACAGCAGATAAAAGGCCAGCGCGGCGCTTTGCGTGGCGACCTGATGGCGCAAGTACCTGCGCCCCAGCAGATAGGCCCCGCGTAAAAACCGGTTTTGCGGAGGGGATAGGGATTTCAGCATCCTTTCACTCCTTTCCTGACGGCAGGATGGCTTCCAGAGTCACTCCCAGTTTGCCCAAATATCGGGACAATAGCCAACGGTGGCCTCCCGCCCGTTGCGGACGATGGGGGTGCGGAACAGCTCCGGATGCTCCAGCAGCTTTTCTTCCTGTGCATCCGGGGTCAGATAGGCCATAAACAAAGACTCATAAGCCCGGCAATCGGTGTTTACCAGCCCTTGAAATCCGATTTTCTGCTTGACGGACTGGTATTCGCGGGGGGATAATCCTTTCGAGGGGACGTCGATATACTGGTATTTGATCCGGCGCTCCTTGAACCACCGTTCGGCTTTCTTTGTGTCAAAGGACTTGGAGGATCCGAAAATCTGAATATTCATCCTGATTTGCTCCTTGTAATGAAATGGAGGTTTTTTGATGACAGACGCTGTGAAGAAACTCAAGGAACTGGTTGACAGTGCCGGCAGCATCGTCTTTTTCGGCGGAGCCGGCGTTTCCACGGAAAGCGGAATTCCGGATTTCCGCAGCACGGGCGGTCTTTACCATCAGCAGTGGCGGTATCCGCCTGAGGTGATTTTAAGCCATACCTTCTATGAAAGCAACCCCGAAGAATTTTTTCGCTTTTACCGGACGAAAATGCTGGCTCCGGATGCAAAGCCCAATGCCGCCCACCGCAAGCTGGCGGAATGGGAGGCGGCAGGAAAGCTGACGGCAGTCGTGACGCAGAATATTGACGGGCTGCATCAGGCGGCGGGCAGCAAACAGGTGCTGGAGCTGCACGGCAGCGTTCACCGCAATTACTGTGAACACTGCGGCACCTTCTACGGGCTGGCGAAAATTCTGGAGACGGAGGGGGTGCCCCGCTGTTCCTGCGGCGGAATCATTAAGCCGGATGTGGTTTTGTATGAAGAAAGTCTGGACCAGCAGACCATGAACCGCGCCATCCGGGCCATTGCGGAAGCAGATCTGCTGATTATTGGCGGAACCTCCCTGAATGTCTATCCCGCTGCCGGATTGATCAGCTATTACCGGGGGCGCAGGCTGGTCCTCATCAACCGGTCTCCTGTGACGAGGGACCTTTCCGCGGATCTGGTTTTGACAGAGCCCATTGGAGAGGTGTTGTCTCAGCTGTAAAAAATGCGGCAGGAGTGCTGAAACGACGGCTGTTTTGCAAGTTGCTGATTTTATCATGCGAAAATTTCTGAAAACTACATGAATTTCAGCGAATTTTCCGTTGAAAACGAAAGTTGAGCATGGTAAAATTGCATCAACATTTTGCTTTAAGCGAGAGGAGCGGCCGCCATGATCTGGAAAGAGAATCGGGAAAACGCCTATTGTGAGATCACGCCTGCCATTTTGGCCCTGAAAGAGCAGTGGGAGAAGAAGAACTACATCGATCCCCGCTTGTACAAAGAATATAATGTAAAGCGTGGTCTCCGGGACGAGGACGGCCGGGGCGTGCTGACCGGATTGACCCGCGTGGCGGAGATCCAGTCCTACAATGTCATTCCGGATCAGCAGGGGGAGCATATCACGCCGGCGGAGGGCGTCTTGTACTATCGCGGCATCGACTGTCGGGACATCGTTCGCGGATCGGAGAAACGCGGCCGGTTTGCGTTTGAGGAGGCCGCCTATCTGTTGCTGTTTGGAGAACTTCCCACGGCGGACCAGCTGCAGGATTTCTGTGTGCAGCTGTCCTCTTACCGGACGCTGCCCTCCAACTTTTTCCGGGATGTCATTATGAAAGCGCCCTCTCAGGATTTGATGAATACCATGCAGCGGGGCATCCTGACGTTGTTCTGCTACGACGACAAACCCAATGATATCGGACTGGAAAATGTGCTGCGCCAGTGCCTGCAGCTGACCAGCAATATGCCTGTGCTGGCGATTTATGCTTATCAGGCATGGCGGTACAGCCTGCCGGGAGAAAGTCTTTTCATTCATGTTCCGAAGCCGGAGCTGTCCACCGCGGAGAATTTCCTGCGGATGCTGCGGGAAGACCGGGGCTATACGGAGCTGGAGGCCCGCGTGCTGGATGTGGCGCTGGTGCTCCACGCCGACCATGGCGGCGGCAACAACTCCACCTTTACCAACCATGTGGTGACCTCCTCCGGCACCGATACGTATTCTGCCATCACGGCGGCAATGTGCTCGCTGAAGGGGCCGCGCCATGGCGGCGCCAACACCAAGGTCATGTCCATGATGGCAGACATCAAGCTCCATGTAAAGGACTGGGGCAATGAAGCTGCGGTGACGGATTACCTGAATCAGCTGCTCAACAAGGAGGCCTTTGACCGCAGCGGCCTGATTTACGGGCTGGGCCATGCGGTTTATACAGAGTCTGACCCCCGCTGTGAGGTGTTCCGGGGATATGTCCACCAGCTGGCTGCGGAAAAGCACCGGGAAGCGGAGCTGGAGCTGTACACCAGCGTGGAGCGGATCGGAAAGCAGCTGCTGATGGAGCGGCAGCATAAGAGCGCGCTGGCGACCAACATTGATTTTTACAGCGGATTTGTTTATGATATGCTGGGATTGCCGCTGGAATTATACACGCCGCTGTTCGCCGTGGCCCGGATCGCAGGCTGGAGCGCCCACCGCATGGAGGAGCTGACTTCCGGCAGCAAGCTGATCCGCCCCCGGTATGAATGTGTGGAGGAGTTTCGTCCGTATCTTCCCATGGAAAAGCGCTGATCTTGCCCGCCCGCGCATTTTGCGCGGGCGGATTTTCCCAAAAAGCAAAAAAAGAGGAAATAAGGCTTGACAGAAGCGAAAGTTCTCGTTATAATAATCAAGCAGTCTTTTCCGAGGAGCTAGATTTGCGGCTGTGCTGGAACTGGTAGACAGGCCAGCTTGAGGTGCTGGTGTCGTATCGACGTGTGGGTTCAAGTCCCGTCAGCCGCACCATTTCCTCGCAAGAGGCTCCCTATGCGCGCGAGTGGTGGAATTGGCAGACTCGCTAGATTCAGGTTCTAGTGTCCTTTACGGACGTGCGGGTTCAAGTCCCGCCTCGCGCACCA
>JAPFEH010000022.1 GCA_026169195.1 Dysosmobacter sp.
ATTATCCGCTGTACTGTGACCAGCCCAATTTGGCTGCCAAAGAGATGTGGTCCAGAATGTGGCTCAACAGAAAGGGGGATTTGGTATGAAACCTGCCAGTGGATGCAAACTTTTCGGGGCCTATCAGGCTCTTGGCGGCGTTCGAGACAGCGTTGTTCTATTTCATTCTGTGGTTGGATGCAATTTTGGCTCCATGGCCCTTCATGTTGCTCAGGATATGCGTGATATCAGACAGACCTGTACGGTCATTAGTGACAGCGATGTTGTATTCAGCGGCGAGGCCTCTCTGGAGCGTGCTGTTCGTTCCGCACTGGAGCTTTTCCAGCCAGCCGCGCTCTTCGTGATCAGCGGCTGTGTCAGTGAGATGATTGGTGACGATATCCCCGCTGTTCTGGCCAGCATTCCTCACGAGGTCCCACTGCTTCATGTGGAAGCCGCCGGATTCCGTGGGGATGCATCTGCCGGACTGGAAGCCGGCTGGTTAGCCCTGCTTTCGCTGATGGAACCGCCTGTGCCCCGTTCAGATACTTGTCCCATCATCAATTTGATTGGTCTGGGGATGGACGATCCGCATGGAGATGATGATATAGAGGCTCTGCAGTCTCTGATAGCCCCGCAGGCTACACTTGGTACTGTGTTCTCCCGCTGCACACTGAACGAGGTGCGTCGTGCACCTTCTGCTGATTTAAATCTGGTGCTCCGAGGGCGTGGTCTGGCCTTGGCAAAGGCGATGGAAGCACGTTTTGGCATTCCGTGGGAAGAACTTGATTATCCCTATGGTGCAACTGGTGCAGATGACCTCTGGGGCCGGCTGGAGCGCCGATTCAGTCTGGATTATCATCAATCCCGCGTAGAACTGGACCGGCAGATTGCAGCGGGGGCCGGGAGGGCCTACCGCTATGTACAGGCCCTTTATGGTATGCCGGCTGCTCTTCTCGCCACAGGCCCGCGGGCTGATGGACTGAAGCGATTTCTAGAGCAGGAACTCGGGATGGAAGTGGTCTGTTTCGCCCACCGAGAAGCGCTCTTTGATCAGAAGGATTTCTATCATGAACTGCGCAGATCCGAAGCTGCTCTTCTATTTGGCTCCTCCTTTGAACAGGAGGTCGCCGACGAACTAGAAATTCCCCTGATTCGCATGGATTACCCAGTATTTGATGAAGTCTATTTAACCTCCCATCCCCATCTGGGGGGGATAGGAATGCTCCATCTTTTGGAGGACATCTTTCGCGGCATCATAAGTGGCCGCACATTAAAGGGGGCACTCTATCAGTGAAACGCATCTGTGTCTATGGAAAAGGTGGTATTGGGAAATCCACTACTGTATCTAATCTAGCGGCGGCTATGGCTTATGCCGGAAAGCGTGTAGCTGTGGTGGGATGCGATCCGAAGGCAGACTCCACCCGGAGCTTGATGGGACGGCGCATCCCAACCGTTCTGGACCAACTCAGAACAGGCGAGACTGGTGAGATTGCATTTACAGATAGCCGAGGCATCCTTTGTATCGAAGCCGGCGGGCCTGAGCCTGGCACGGGTTGTGCCGGCCGGGGTATTATTGTGGCCATGGAAGAAATCCATAGCCGCGGCCTGCTAAATGATCGGGATGTCGTGCTCTACGACGTATTGGGTGATGTAGTCTGCGGCGGCTTCAGTATGCCGCTGAGGGAACAGGTCGCCGATGAGGTGTACCTTGTTACAACCAGTGATTTCATGTCTCTCTATGCTGCAAACAATATCTGTCGGGGCATCCGCAAATATGCGCTGAGCGGTAGAATCCGACTGGCTGGAATCATACACAATGGGCGCAGCAGTGTGGACAATGACAGTTTGCTCTATGCATTTGCCGCAGCCCTTGGAACCAATATAGTTGGCAAAATTCCCATGAGCTCCATCATCGGGCAGGCAGAGCTGGAACGCCGGCCTGTTATGGACTATGCCCCGGAAAGCGAGCCCGCTCAGGCATTTCGCATTCTGGCATCTGCTCTTCTGGAGCTCGGCGACGGTTGCATCCCTGCACCAATGACAGATGATGACCTAGAGGCGCTTTGCCGGAAGGAGGCCAAGCTGTGATCCCAGAGGAACACCCTTGCTTCTCTGACCGAGCCCACTTCCGTTACGGCCGGATTCATTTGCCTGTGGCCCCCAAATGCAATATTCGCTGCAAATACTGTGACCGTCGCTATGACTGCGCCAACGAGTCCCGACCTGGGGTCACATCAGCAGTTCTCTCCCCCGAAGCAGCTCTGGACTGCGTAGAACAAGCCCTGTACCGGGATGACCGGATTCGGGTAGCAGGCGTGGCGGGTCCTGGAGAACCTTTGGCAAACCCCGCCACATTGGAAACGCTCCGTATGGTCCGATCCCGCTTTCCTAGTCTTCTTCTTTGCTTAAGTACTAATGGTCTAACCCTGACTGATCATCTACCAGAACTGCTGGACTGCGGTGTCTCAACCATAACGGTTACCGTCAATACTCTTTCTACTGCCTGTGCCGGACACATCTATCGGGCAGTGGCCGGCAGCACAGATGTATATGCCATGTCGGCCTTCCTCACCGCGCAGCAGGAGGGGGTAGCCAAGGCTGCAGAGGCTGGACTCACAGTAAAAATTAATACTGTTGTTATCCCCGGCATCAATGAGGCGGAAATTGAATCCATCGCTCATTGGGCAGCCACGGCAGGGGCCTCCATCATGAATCTGATGCCCCTCATCCCACAGGCCGATTTTCATGACATGGCGCCCCCCAGCCAGAACCTCCTGAACACCTTGCGCGCCAGAGCCGGTACCTATCTTCCTCAGTTCACTCACTGCAAACAGTGCAGAGCAGATGCCGTGGGTGTCCCCGGAGAAGAGGGCTGCTCTGGCTGCTTTTAAGTTTTGTTTGTCAAAAAAGATTCTTCTGTATAGTACGGAACATACTATCCTCTATTCCCTCCTGACGATTCCAATCGGGCCATATAAGGAGAACGATCCTGTTGTTGCACAGCCTCATAGATTGCGATGCCAGACACAAAGACAATGGGATCCTCGGTCCAAAATATATCGAACAAATTTTCTGTAAAAGCATTGGCACAGAATATCCGTTCTGTCAGAATGAAGGTATAATCCATATCCATATAACCGCAACGATGCTGCACCGAGACATGGGTCCTAAGACACCGTTTTTGAGTCACCAAATTGCCGGGCGTATGAGAAACATACGAAATGAGGCAGGTTACTGCCGCGTGTCGTGTTGTTCTCGTGCGCCCGGTTTTTGTTTTTCTCAGAATCCTCTTTGTCCGTGCACCGAGCAGCAAGAGTTGTCCAAGCGCCGGTTAGAGAGGAGGTGCTTGTCAAGGGCACAAGGCCGCGAAAATCATGTAGAGAAGAAACCAAGAGGAGGCAACCTGAATGAAAAATCGACCTACAAAAGCTATGATGATCTGCCGCTGATACTAAATATGAAGCGGAGGCCTCGGCGAAACTCAGCGGAGGGGTTTCGCTGGGGATAGGAGGAACAGCGGAATCAGAGAGCACTGCCGCTGGCGGCGGCGCAAAAGATATGGAACTCGTGACGACGAACTTAGTATCTCAGATACCAGCGCCTATGAGCTGATGCAGGAGGAGGACTTTCTCTCTCTGCGCATCGGCAAGCGCATCGTCGTCCCTAAGGAGGAATTGCGAAGATGGATCTCCGCGCGTACGAAGAGAGCGCAGGGATGACAGGAAATAGTCCGCAAGCGGGAGGATGGCCTCTGGGAGGACCGCATTGTTATCGGGCCACAAAGAGAACGGCGACCCCATCTTCCGATATATCTATGTCGACGCACAAAAAGAGTTAACTGCAAAACTCCGGCAAAACATCACTGCCTATCAAGGTGTAGATCTGACTGAGGAGTGTAGGCTGACCCTCTCGGATCGGCTGGAGCAGATGACCGCGGGTCCTCTAGCCCAGCACGCTGGACCCTACCGCAGGAATATGGCGCACCATGTCAAGCCATACCTGGGTCAGAAAAAGCTCACCCGGATCACAGCTTCTGCTCTACGCAAACTATATGACGCTCTCAAAAAGCAGGACTGGGTCCATCCCCGTCTCGGTCAGAGCCGTGGGTTGTTCACCACCACCGCCCAGGTCATCCACACCACCCTATACCATGCGCTGAAGTCTGCGGTAGCGCAACGGCTATTGCTCCACAATCTTGCTGCCCATGCGGAGCCACCCAAGGTAGCCCACAAATCCATGACCATCCTGAATAAGGAAGGTGCTTCGCACCCAACTTTATGGCGAAGGTCTCTCTGACCAAACGGTCCGAGGCATTTACCCCCCATGCTGCACTGGACAAGGCCGTGGAGGAAAACCTGATTTTCCGAAACCCTTCACATGGATATAAGTTTCCCTTTTCTAAGTCCAGGAAAATAGAAATCCTATCGGCGGAGGAGATTCAACGATTACTAATCCAAGCCAGGGAGGATGCCTGCTATAAGCTTCTGCTCTTAGAGTTATCCACCGGCTTACGCCGGGGTAAGATTTGCGCCCTCCAGTGGAATGATCTAAATCTCAAAACAGGAGCGCTCCAAGTGGAGCGGCAGGTCCATCGGGTAAAGAGTGAGTTGGTAATCTCTCCACCCAAAACTAATGCAGGGAAACACACGGTACTTCTTCCGCGACCATCTGTGGGAGGGCCGATACTCCCCCACCTTCAATGGAAAACGCGTGGCCCGCAATGTCTACGCCAGCACCGAGGAGGAGTGTAAGAAAAAACTGGCCCAGCTGATCCGGGAAATGAAGCAGGAGATTGCCGCCATGAAAGCACACCCAAAGGCTGGCTGAAAAGGCACAGGGCTCCGGCGGGATAGCACCGCCGGAGCTCTGATGTTTCTGTCTGTGGCTTGTTCTGTGGTCAAAGCCCTGATCGTAAATTTCAAACAAGCCAAAAAATCACGAAAAGCAAAATAAAACCGCCCTTTTCAACCGAAAAGAGCGGTTTTTGTGGAGCTGCTGGGCGGATTCGAACCGCCGACCTCATCCTTACCAACGTCGGTTCTTTAATGTACTCATGTCATGGGAGGTAAATACAAGCTGAGCCCCAATCCTATTGGTATTAGATTCTTGAATAGCGCAATATGGGTGACTGGCAATGCAGCAATCATTTTCTTCGCCCTAATCCTCCAGCAACTCGTTTAAGATTTCCTTCCACGTTACCACGAACCGATTCTTTAAGCCGCACAATTTTCTCGGCCATGGTTTGCTATCTCATTCTAGAACAGTGTGTGGTAATTTCATTCTACCAAGGATCCTCTACATAGATGGCCAGCTCATACACATGGAGCCCCAGCTCGAACACCGCGTTAGGGAGCATGAAGAAATACTTCTTCACATCTCGCTTCTGATTTCCCATCATCCCTGTCCTCACTTCGTGTGCGCGGAGATCCATCTCCGCAATTCCTCTTTGGGGACGATGATGCGCTTGCCGATACGCAGAGAGGGGAAGTCCTCCTCCTGCACCAGCTCATAAGCGCTTGCATCTGAGATTCCAAGAAGATCCGAGAGCTGCTTCATGTTCAGCATCAGCGGAAGCTCGTCGTAGCTTTTGTAGATCGATTTTTTCATTCAAGTTACCCCCTCTTATTTTTTCTCTGCATGATTTTCACAGTCCTGTCTCCTTGACCTGCACCTCATCTCTGACCGGCGCTTGGATAACTTTCTGCTGCTCGGGGGCACGGACAAAGAAGATTCTGAGAAAAACAAAAACCGGGCACATGAGAACAACACGACACTTGGCAGGAAACTGCCTCGTTTCGTATGTTTCTCATGCGCCCGGCGATTCGGTGGAGACTTTTCATTCTACGCTGACTGGCTGCCAGCGCACCCCTTTGCTCGGTGCAGCATTTTGCGGTTATTCAGATTGTGATTTCACAATAACAGAACAGACGTTCTGTGTCAACACCGTTACAGAAAATTTGTTCGATTTATTTTAGTGCAGAAGATACAGGAATCAAGACAACCGGCTCGGCTGAGAGGACGAACCCGTTCAAAACTGATGGCGCAGAATTCCGGCCATCGGCTTTTTCCTTGATCATGGCATAGTAACAGGGCGGAACGGCTGTGCCGTTCCGCCCTCCACTTATGCAGGGATGATGTTCAGTTTGTACCTTGTAAAAAACTCACTGCGCATCCCGATACAGGAAGGTCACGATCTGGGAGCGGGTGCAGGGGGCATCGGGGCTGAAGGTGTCAGCACTGGTGCCGGAGGTGATGTTCTTCATGGCGCACCACTGGACGCTCTCGAAATAGTAGGCGTCTGCCGGCACGTCGGTGAAGGGGCAGGGGAACATCCAGCTGCCAGTAAAGCCGCCGCCCTGCGCCTGCACATTCCGATAGATGACGGTGACGGCCTGTGCCCGGGTCACGGTGGCATTGGGGCTGAACGTGGTGGCCGTCGTACCGCTGGTGATACCTCTTTCTGCGGCCCACAGCACCGCGTCATAGTAATAGGCGTCGGCGCTCACATCGGTGAAGGGATTTCCGCCGCTGGCCTTGGGAGAACCGTTGGCCCGCCACAGGAAGGTTACCATCTGGGCACGGGTGCAGGAAGCGTTGGGGGTAAATGTCGTTGCGGAAGTGCCAGAGGTGATGCCCTCCTTGACAGCCCACGCCACAGCATCAGCATAGTAGGCATCGGCGGGCACGTCTGCAAAGGCGGGAGCTTCCGGCTCGGCGTCGATCTGCTTGAAGCTGGCCTCCACCGTGACCTTGGAGCCGGGCATGGTGAAGGTGAACTTGCCGTTGCCCTTGTCCTTAATCTTAATGGTGTCGCCGCTCTTGTCGGTGACGGTCAGCTCGTCCAGCTCATAGTCCTTGTCAGGCTTCACGGTGATGGTCACAGTGTCACCCTTGTCGGCCCGCTTGGGGCTGACGGTCACGGTGCCGTGCTTATCGGAGTCCACGCTGACGATGTAATCGCTGCCGGAGCTGCTGGAGCCGCCGCCGGAGGAACGCTTGGTGACGGTCAGGGTGCCTTTTTCATAGGAAATCTCGTAGTTAGCCCCAGCATCCGCACCTTTGGCAACGATATCATAAGTGCCCGCAGTCTTGCCGTCAGCGGCACAGGTCAAGGTCGGCTCGATATCCAGCGTTTCACCGTTTACCAGTCCGGTGACGGTATAGGTGTAGGTCGGCAAAGACTCGCCCACACGGATAGACTGGTTATCCGCCTTGATGACCAGTTGAGCAGGGGTGACAGTAAAGGGCATTGTGATAGAGGCATATACAGCTTTATTCTCGCTCTCGCCATTGATGGTCACCCAGTAATCTCCCGCATTGACAGGCGCGGAATCCAACTTCTTGCCCTCGGTGTCATAGTAGGCGATCGTCCAATCAGTAATTCCCTCATAGGCGGCTGTATAGACTTTTGCTTTGCCGTCATACACCAGAGAGGGGTCAGTCACAGCAACCTGATTGCTCACATCCTGTGCCTGTTGGAGTTCGGAAATCGGCAGCGTGGCGCTGGTTTTGCCGGTCAGTGTATAGTTGGGGTTGCCGCTCTCCACCTTGACGATGTAGGTGCCGGGGTGCGTGGGGGCAACAGG
>JAPFEH010000021.1 GCA_026169195.1 Dysosmobacter sp.
CCGCAGAATGATAAAAACGATGCGGAGCAGCCGAAACCGGTTGACCTGCGCACGGATACAGAGAAGGAGCGTGACCATGGGGTATTTTGAGAAAATCTACCGCTCTGACCTGAGCCATCGGGCCAGAGCGGTCTATATGTACCTGAAAGACCGGGCAGACAGCAGCGGGAGCTGCTGGCCCGGGATCAACACCATTGCGGTGGAGCTGGGCTTATCCCGCTCCACCGTCAAGAGGGCGCTGGCTGAACTATGCCGGGAAGAAATGATTGTCAAACTGCCCAGACAGCGGAGTAACGGAGGATGCACCTCGAATCTCTATCGGCTCCTATGACGATAAAAAACGTACGCTCCCGCCAAGGGGGGCGTCCGCCTATTTTTAGAACCAGAGACCGGTCTAGGATGGCCCCGCAAGAAGATCCCACTCTAAGGAAATCAAGACAGAGAGAACACAAGCTGATGTTTACAGTCAAGAATCATGCTGTCGTGAAAGGCATTGCCGATAGCTATCCAAGGTAAAACGAGGCATTGTTCGGACATATGAGATAGGAATTTACGTCAATAACTGTCCAATACGGGGCAACATCAGGCTTTTACTTATCCTCAGTTTCGCTATACTGTCTGTCGGAGATCGTCTGTCGGTATTGACTGGGTGTACAGCCCATCTTTTTTGCAAATGCCGCAGAAAAACGTCCCGCGTTGCTGAACCCAACAGCAAGGGCAGTCTGTGTGACGTTCCATGTTCCATCCCGCAGGAGTTTGGCGGTCTGGGAGAGCCGCTGATTCAGGAGATATTGGGAGATGGTCTGCCCGGTCATGCGCTTGAAAAAGCGACAGCATCCCTCCCGGCTGGAGCCGATCTGCGCAGCCAGCGTGGAGAGGGACAGGGGCTCGTCCCAGCGATCTTGTAGTACGCCCAGAATGATATCCAGTTTTTGAAGATCTGCCAGACTGTGTCGTGTGTCTGCGGCGTGCAGTCCACTTTGGTTTCGGACGAGAAGCCGGTGGATGATTCGGCACAGGCATTCGCTGCATCCCAACTCCCACGCAAAGGGATGATCTCGCTCCATGGCTTCAATGGAAAGAAGCTCCCCAATCTCTGTCTCGTCCAGAGGGATAGCCGACAACACTCCAGAGGAGAGAAAGGGCCTCAGAAGCTTGGTCTCAATCAAGCCGCCGGGCATACCGCAGATCATGCCCGGATTGGCTATAACAGTCAACAGACAGACCTCCTCACTGCCTGTTGGAAAAATCGTGTGGGGGACGCGGGCATTGATCAGCACGCCTTGTCCCGCGGAGAGGGTACAGGGCGTCTGTCCAAGGAAATATCGGGCAGTCCCCTGACGCACAACGGAGAATTCCCACTCCTCATGCCAGTGGCATGCGATTCTGCCGCCTTGAAAGTCAATCAGCGCATCGTGGTTGACTTCCAGCGGAAATAGACGCGTACCATGCACTGTGGTCTCGTGCTGCCGCTCATCTGTATAGACCTTCCGCACCATTGCATCCCTCCTTTCCCGCATTATACTACAAAAATGAAGTCACCGCACCCGAAATCTGATTCGAGCAGAAAGTGAGCGTATTTTTATGGCAAAGGACTTGACTCAGGGCAACCCCTTTTCGGTTTTACTCAAGTTTGTCCTGCCGGTGATCGGCGGGAACCTGTTCCAGTTGTTTTATACACTGGCAGATACCATTATTGTGGGCCGTACTCTTGGAGCAAACGCCCTGGCCGCTGTTGGCTCTACGGGGATCATCAGCTATTTTGTTCTCTGCTTTATACAGGGCTTCACTGGAGGCTTCGGCATCTGTATAGGGCAGCACTGCGGTGCCCATGATGAAATCGCTATACGCCGGAGTGCAGCTCTTTCGTGGGTGCTGACTGCCGCCTTTATCCTTTTGGTCACGCCATTGGCCTGTCTGCTGACAGATCCTCTTTTACAGCTGCTGAATACACCGGCGGACATTTTTCATGATTCCCACACCTATCTCTTCATCATTCTGCTGGGGACTGGTGCGACCGCCTATTATAATCTCATATCCAATATGCTCCGGGCATTGGGGGACAGCAGGACACCGCTTATCTTCTTGGTCCTTTCCTCTTTGCTGAACATCGTCCTGGATATCGTGTTGATCGTCCCGTGCGGCATGGGCGTGGCCGGCGCAGCCTGGGCCACGGTCTGGAGCCAGCTGCTCTCCGCTATTCTCTGCACCGTTGCCGGGGTGCGGCAGTTCCCCTGCATCCTGCCCAACAAAGCCGCCTTTGAACGCTGGCAATCTACCGCAAAAAAGCTGCTGCGGATCGGTTTTCCAATGGGGTTTCAGATGTCCGTCATGTGCATCGGTCAGGTAGCGATGCAGGCTGCTGTCAATGCGCTGGGTGCTTCCGCCGTCGCTGGATATACCGTTGCCACAAAGGTCGATCAGATTTCGGTCCTGCTCAATAACGCTTTTTCCATGGCGATTTCCAATTATGTGGCACAGAACTACGGTGCCGGTCAGTATGGCCGGATTCGGGAAGGGATGCGGGCCAGTCTGCTTCAGGCGGAGGTCACAAATCTCTTGCTCTGCATGATTCTGTTGGCCGGACGCAGCGTCGTGCCCGCCTTGTTTGTCGAGTCTCCGACAGCGGAGGTCATCGGGTATTCCAATGGATATCTGCTGGCGGTGGCTCCCTTTTATCTGCTGCTGGGGTTGCTGGCGGTTATCCGCTCCACAATACAAAGCATGGGCAATGGGGCGGCGCCCTTTATGGTCTGCATCATAGAGCTTGTCGTCCGTATCGGTGCAACCTTTGGATTGTCACGCCTTTGGGGGTATACCGGGATCTGCCTTGCCACACCGCTGGCATGGATTGGGGCGGTATTACTCCTGCTGGTAACCTACCGGAACATGATGCAGGAATATATGGCAGTATCATAGTACGTGGTGTCCTCTCTGGGCGTCACTGGCGCACGAAGCAAGATCAAAACGGATCTAGCCTCCATGATGGAGACTGTGCGGCAGAACACCCATATCCCAGCTGCCATCGGCTTTGGGATCTCCACGCCGGAACAAGCCAAACAGATGGCGGACCTCTCCGATGGTGTAATCGTCGGCTCTGCCATCGTCAGGCTGCTGGAACAGTACGGGAAGGCTGCCCCCGGCTGCATTGGTGCGTATGTCAAAACTATGAAGGACGCGATACGGTAAAAAATCTGGCAGTCCGCCAAACGACAGCAGAGTCTCGCTGGTGATTTCCAACGAGACTCTGCAAAAAACCAGAAAATACGACGGATTATTGAACAGTTCCCCGCGAAGTTCCAAACGGAGATGCCTGATTCGATTAGATTTAGTTCAGGCAGAAGGCGTTTCTTGGACGGGAGGAGCTTGCTTCCCGCCGGGGCGTCCGCCGCCCATGCCGCCGGGATTGGACTCGGAGCCGTCGTTGGTGGTCACCGACCCGCCGTTGTTGGAGTAGGTTCCGCTGCAATCCAGCGCGGTATTTCCGTTCCCGTTGCAGGTGAGGTCCAGCGTCCCGCCATTGACGGTAAGATCCCCGTTAGAGTCCAGACAGTCCCCATCCGATACGATGGTGATGCTTCCCCCGTTCACGGTGATGAAGCTGTCTGCGCTGGCGGCAAATTGCTCGCCCCTTCCGCCGAGACCGGAGCTGTCCGCCCCGCCGGCGGCGTTGAAGCCGTCATCGTGGGCGGTGATGGAAAAGGTCCCACCCTCCACGGTGACAGACAGGCCCTCGACGCCCTCATAGCAGTAGGGAATGGAAAATTCTCCGGCCCGGATGGTCACCGCGTCATCGGAGTGGACGGCGTCGTCTCCGCTGGAGAGGGTGAAGGTCCCGCCGGTGACGGTCAGCGCGCCGCCGCTGTGGATGCAGTCATCCGCACTGTCCACGGTGAATGTGCCGCCGTTGATGCTCAGAGCGCCCTCCGCCTTCACGCCCTTCTGGCTGACGGTATCCTCCGCGGTGTCTGTCACTTCCGCTGTTTCTGTGGCAGAGGCCGGTTCCTCTCCTGCCGGCTGGGTGGGGAACTCCGGAGGTTGGCCACCGTCGCTGCTGTCCGGCCGCTCAGGCGGTGTCTCCCCTTCGGCAGGCTGTTCGCCCTGAGGCCGCGAGCCATCCCCTCTGCCCGGACCGCCACCCCTGCCGCCGGGGGCAAAGCTGTCCTCAGCGGGCATGGTGACCGAGGCACTGCCCTCCCCAGTGGTCAGGTCAAAGGTACCGCCATCCACCTGAAGCGCCCCGCTGGCGCTGACGGCGTCTCCCTGAGCGGCAATGGTAAATTCCCCATCCGCCACATACAAAAATCCCAGAGCGGAGTCGTCCGTGTTTTCAGCGTGGAGGCCGTCCTTGCCGGAGGTGATGGTAAGATCACCGCCCGCCACAGCCAGACTGTCCTTGCCGGTCATGCCGTGCTCTGCGGCGGTGACGGTGCAGCTGCCGCCGGTAACGGTCAGTTCGTCCTTGGACACCACCCCATGGCCCACCTGAGCGTCAATGGTCAGGCTTCCGGAGCCGTTGAGGGTCAAATCGGTCTTGGAAAACACCACGGCGTCGATGTTGTTCTCGTCGATGGCGATATAGCCGCCGCCGTTGGTCAGGGTGTTTTCCGTTCCCTCCGCCAGAGTGAGGAACACCTTGTCGGCGTTTTTGGAATAAATGGCGGCGGAGTCAGCGCAGGTGATATCCGCACCGACCAGAACGATCTGGACCTTGTCGGTATCATCGGCGTCCACCACGATCTGTCCGTCTGTCAGCGTGCCGGTCACCAGATAGGTCCCCTCGTCCAGCAGGGTGATTCGGGAGCCGTTGAGGGAGACGGCATCGGAGGTACAGGCGGCGGTCTCTCCCTCCAGCCGGATGCGTACGGCGGCGTTTTCGTCATAGCTGCCGTCCAGATCCCGCTCGCTGAACAGCGCCGCCGTGTCGATGACGGTCACAGGCTCTGCGTTGGCTGCGGGTGTGGCGGCGTTATCCGCCGTTGCCGCGGTTTTCCGGCAGCCGCTGAGCAGCAGTGCTCCGCACAGCAGCAGCGGCACAATGGTTTTCTTCATATTGCTTCTCCTGTTTATAGTCCGGCCGGACCGGTCTCCTGCTGACACAGGGAGATCTCCAGATTTCCGTTGCGCTCGCGCAGGGCGTCGATCAGATCTTTTTCCTGCCCCGCATCTCGAAGGGTCAGGTCGTAGGTCAGCTTGAAAAGGCTGCCCATGTTGGTGGTCTTGACCTGTTTCAACTCAGACTTGGTGACATACTGTGCTAAAATCGGGTCAAAGACGCCGGTATAATCCAGATCCTCCGGAATGGTGATGTGCAGGGTGCGGCAGCGCAGGGCTGTTTTTCCGCTGCCAAGGCCCAAGGCGTGGTAGGCCATGGTGACCCCGCCCAGGACCAGGGTGAAAAGGGCGGCATAGCCCAGATAGCCCATGCCTGTCATCAACCCTGCCCCCATGGCGGCGAAGATGGCTCCGATCTCACGGGCGGAGCCGGGGGCGGAGCGAAAGCGCACCAGACTGAACGCTCCGGCCACCGCCACGCCGGCCCCTACATTGCCATTGACCATCATAATGACCACGCATACCACCGCCGGCAGCGTTGCCAGAGTAATCGCAAAGCCGGCGCTGGGACGGGTGCGCCACAGCATCATGGCGCACAGGATCAGGCCGATGACCAATGACACGGCGATACACAGTAAAAACTGCTCCGGGGCGATCACCGCCGTCAGTTCCGTGTCAAAGATTCCTTGAAAAAGCGTGTCAGGCATACCGTTTTACTCCCTTCCATTCCTGTTCCAGCAGGATTTGATAGGCCGTTCCGTACTTGGAGAAGGAGGTCTTATACAGCCCCAACTCTGTCAGCAGATGGACCATCCACAGGGGGATGGCCCCCGGGGCCTTCAGTTCCATCAGCATCCGGTCCGGTCCCAGCAGAGCCGTCCCCCACGGGTCGGAGTCCAATGTCAAATCTTCCCTCCGGAAGCGGATGGCGTCGTCGAAGGTGATGCGCAGTCCACTCTCCGGAGCCAACCAGGAGTCCCGCTCGTAGGACAGGAACACCCGTGGTTCCAAGTCAGGGTAGAAGCGCATACTGTAACCGATCTCCCTGCCGATCTGGGTCTCCGGCCAGAGACAGTTTCCGGCCAGACAGTCCAGAGCCCGATCGTGGGGCAGAGTGAGCCGCCGCTTATAGACGATGGAGCGGTATTTCTTTTTCAACTCCATAAAAACGGGGACTCCGCCCTCCGCCCGACCATAGCTGCGCAGACGCAGCTTCTCCTTATAGACAGGCTTTTCCAGACTCCGGCGGATGAGCCGGAAATCGGGGGTGTCCAGATAGAGGTTGCGGATGGAGCTGTGGCTGTATGCGTCGGGACGCAAACGCGCTCCAGCGGCGGAGAGCAGCTGGACCTGCTGGCTCCGGGTCATCAGATACTTGAACTCATACCGCTGAAAGACGGTCTCTTTTTTCACTATGATATCCTCCTTGTTTTGGGTTTGCAGAGCCAGTGTAAAAAACAAACCATAAGTGAACTTAAAAATTCAAAAACTTTTGCTGACAAAGGTTCCGGACCATGCTATTTTTTAATTGTATTTAAGGTGGAACCGGTAGGATGCTGTCAGATCGAAAAGGAGTGATGCGGCTTGCGTATTTTGCTGGCGGAGGACGAACGGTCCCTTTCCCGGGCGGTGGCTGCCCTGCTGGAGCGGAACCACTATGCGGTAGACGCGGTCTATGACGGGCGCGAGGCGCTGGATTATCTGGAGAGTGGGAACTACGACGCCCTGATTTTGGACATCATGATGCCTAAAATGGATGGGATGGAGGTGCTGAGCCGCCTGCGTCAGCAGGGGAACTCCATCCCGGTGCTGATGCTCACCGCCAAAGGAGAGGTGGAAGATAAGGTGCTGGGACTGGACTCGGTCGCCAATGACTACCTCACCAAGCCCTTCGCCACGGCGGAGCTGCTGGCGCGTCTTCGGGCCATCACACG
The DNA here is from genome assembly GCA_026169195.1 of Dysosmobacter sp. GTDB lineage: Bacteria > Bacillota > Clostridia > Oscillospirales > Oscillospiraceae > Oscillibacter. The sequence goes on from JAPFEH010000021.1 coordinate 6,990, forward strand.
GCAGAGCGTCCATCTCAGCAGCCGAATGACCTTTGGAAACCTCTGTCTGGATCGGACCACCTTCGAGCTGTCCACACCGGCCGGCAGTTTTCGGCTGGCCAACAAAGAGTATCAGATGATGGAGCTGTTTCTCCGCAATCCCCGGCAGATCATTCCCGCAGAGCGGTTTTTGGAGCGGATCTGGGGTTATGACAGCGAGGTGGAGGTATCGGTGGTATGGGTCTACATCTCCTATCTCCGCAAAAAGCTCTCCGCCCTTCAGGCAGACGTGGAGATTCGGGCCAGCCGCAACATCGGGTATGCGCTGGAGGTGCGGACATGATCCAAAAGCTGCGGGTGAAATTCATCACCGCCTCCATGCTGTCTCTGGCGCTGGTGCTGCTGGTGATTCTGGGCGGGGTCAACGCCATGAGCTATCGCAAGGTGGTTCGGGATGCCGATCACATTTTGGAACTGCTCAGTGAGAATCGGGGCGTATTCCCAAAGCAGTTTCCGCCGGATGGCAGGGAAGGGAAGCTCGGGCCCCTGCCGATCTTGAGGCATGACCTCTCCCCGGAGACCCCCTTTGAATCCCGTTTTTTCTCCGTCCTGCTGAATGAGGGGGGACAGGTGCTCCAGAGCGATATCGGGCAGATCGCCGCCGTGGACGAGGAAAGCGCCGGCGAGATGGCTCAGGCTGTGTGGGAGATCGGAAATACCGATGGATTTTGGGAGGATTACCGGTACAGCCGCGTGGCGGAGACCGGGGGTGTCCGCTTCATCTTTTTGGACTGCGGGCGGGGTCTCTCCAATTTCCGGACGACCCTGATGGCCAGCGTTCTGGTGGCCCTGCTGGGACTGCTGGCTGTCTTTTTGCTGCTGCTGGCCCTGTCCAGACGAATTGTCCGTCCGGTAGCGGAAAGCTATGAAAAGCAGCGCCGGTTCATCACCGACGCCGGACATGAGCTGAAAACGCCGCTGACCATCATCGGCGCGGATCTGGATTTGTTGGAGCCGGAGCTGGATGGCAGCGAGTGGCTTCAGGATATCCGCTGTCAGGTCCGGCGGCTGACCGGGCTGACCCAGGACCTCATCGTCCTCTCCCGCATGGAGGAGGAAACGCCGCCTATCCAGCCCATTGAGTTTCCGCTCTCCGACCTGACGGAGGAGATGGCCCAGTCCTTTCAGGGGCTGGTAAAAGCTCAGAAGAAGGGACTTACTCTGTCCATCCAGCCCATGCTCTCCTACACCGGGGACGAGAAGTCCATCCGTCAGCTGCTGTCCATCCTACTGGACAATGCCATGAAATATACCCCGGAAGAAGGGAATGTGGAGATCGCACTGAAAAAAGTGGGGCGTATGATCCGCCTTTCGGTCTCCAATACGATTGCTCAGCCCATGGAGCAGGAGACGCTGGACCATCTCTTTGACCGCTTCTACCGGGCCGACCAGTCCCGCAGCAGCCAGACCGGCGGCTACGGCTTGGGCCTGTCCATTGCCAAAGGGATTGTACTGGCCCATAAGGGAAAGATCCGGGCCGAGAGTGGCGGAATGTCTCTGGCAGTGATCGTTTCTCTTCCGGCATAAAAAATTCTATTTTTTAACTTCAATGTGGGCGGAATTGATCTCCCAGCTTATGACTCAGACCACAGAGCTGTCCCAGACAAACTCCGGCACCCCACAGCCCTCTGGGGGCGTGTGGCCAGATCGGCGCGGAAACTCTTTTTTTGCAGACCTTGATAACTAGAGGGTTATCGTAGTATGGAAAGAAAAAAGTAAACATTCGAATCCGTTGAGATGATGATAACGACGGTCATGTCGTTTCATAGAGCCTGTGGTAAAATGCGTTTTTCATGCCTTAGCGGAAAATTATGTATGAAAAAACCGGTGAAAATCGCTTTCTTTGCGGTTTTCATCGGCTTTTATGTCATTTCCAGATTTCCTCAGCAATTTCCTTGACCAAGGCCAGTTTGGCCCATTGCTGGGTTTCCGTCAGTTTGTTGCCGACCTCGCAGGATGCAAACCCACACTGAGGGCTCAGACAAAGGCGATCAAGGGGGATATATCTGGCTGCTTCGTGGATACGGGCAATGACCGCCTCCTTGTCCTCCAATTCTGGGCGCTTGGTCGTTATCAAACCCAACACAACCTTTTTCTCACTGCTGACAGCGGCTAACGGTTCGAAGCCGCCTGAGCGGGCATCATCAAACTCCAGATAGTAAGCGTTGACATTCTCACGCGCCAAAAGGGTTTTTGCCACGCTGTCATAGGAACCAGAACTTGCATATGTGGAATGAAAATTGCCGCGACATACATGGGTATTGACGATCATGTCATCCGGCTTCCCTTCAAGAGCCAGATTGTTCACAGTGAGCATCTGCTCCTTTATGGCCTCCAGCCCTTTTTCATCTGTATCAAAAATCAGACAGGCGCGAGGATCCACAAGCATTCCCCAGCTGCAATCGTCAAACTGCAGATTTCTGCATCCCTCAGAATACAGATCCGCGATCACCTTCCGGTATCCAGCAGCCACATCTTCCAACAGTCTTTCTGTGTTGGGATAATATTGGCGTGTGTTCTGCATGGCAAAGGGCATGATCATTTGCTCCAGAAACTGAGCGGGCGCGGGAATGGTCAGCTTGGCAACCGTGTTCTCATCCTCGAAGCCTTTGACAAATTTGAAATGCTCCACAAAAGGATGCGTATCCACGCATACCTCTCCGGTCAGGTACGTGTCATCCAGCATGGCAGCTTCTCCGTGAAAGGGCAATCCTTTTTCTGTGGGGCTGTGCCCTACACCATGAAATCCCCACATAAAGTCAAAATGCCATGCGGCACGGCGGAATTCACCGTCTGTAATGACGTGGTATCCAGCTGCTTTCTGCTTGGCGATCAGGGCTTGGATTGCGAGATCTTCGATGACTTTCAATTCAGCAGCTTCAATTTTTCCATTCTGAAAATCAGCTCGGGCCCGTTTGAGCTCCGCAGGGCGCAGAAAGCTGCCTACATGGTCATACCGAAAAGGGGTTGTTGCTTTGCTCATTATAAAACACTCCTCTTTGAAAACTGAATCTGTATCGTGGAGATTGCGCTGTTCTTGCAGAAATCTGTTGACTCGCCTCACTCCCACTCCACGGTGGCCGGGGGCTTGCTTGTAATGTCGTAGACGATGCGGTTGATTCCTTTCACCTCGTTGATGATCCGCACGGAGATCTGATCCAGAATCTCATAGGGAATCCGGGCCCAGTCCGCAGTCATAAAGTCATCGGTGGTGACTGCCCGGAGCGCCAGTGTGGCGTCATAGGTCCTGCCATCCCCCATGACGCCGACTGAGCGCGTATTGGTCAGCACCGCAAAATATTGACTCAGGCAGCGACTCTGCCCGGCTTTTGTAAGAATATCCCGGAAGATGAAATCGGCCTGACGCAGGGTATCCGCTTTTTCCTTCGTAACCTCTCCGATGATCCGAATAGCAAGGCCCGGTCCGGGGAAGGGTTGGCGGCTGACCAGATACTCCGGCAGCCCCAGCTCTCTTCCCAGCTGGCGGACCTCGTCCTTAAACAGCATTTTCAGCGGCTCCAGAATCGCCTTGAACTCCACATGGTCAGGCAGGCCGCCCACATTGTGGTGGCTTTTGATGACAGCGGCGGAGCCCGCACCGGACTCGATCACATCGGGATAGATGGTGCCCTGAGCCAGATAGTCTACTGCGCCGATCTTCATTGCTTCTTCCTCAAACACGCGAATAAATTCTTCCCCGATGATCTTGCGTTTGCGCTCCGGATTAGACTGGCCAGCTAATTTTGTCAGGAACCGGGTCTCGACATTGACCCGCACAAACTTCATCGGTCACTTTGCAAAGGCCGCCTGAACCTCGTCTCCCTCGTTCAGCCGCATCAGACCGTGGTCCACAAAGACACAGGTGAGCTGGCTGCCAATCGCCTCGGCCAGCAGCGCCGCGCACACAGAGCTGTCCACACCGCCGCTGAGGGCCAGAAGGACCCTGCCGCGTCCCACCCGGTCCCGGATCTGACGGATCGCGGTGCCCTTGTAATCCGCCATGCTTCAGGTGCCGTGGGCCCCGCATACCTCATACAGAAAATTGCGGATCATCTGCGTGCCATACTCCGTATGACTGACCTCCGGATGAAACTGAACGCCATAAAACCGCCGCGTCTCGTCTGCAATGGCTACATGGGAGCAGGCCGCAGAGTGGGCCGTCAGCCGAAATCCCTCAGGAACACGCGCCATATAGTCCCCATGGCTCATCCATGAAATACCTTCCTCCGGGAGTCCATGAAAGATAGAGCTGGACGGATCATACCATGTCACCGTTTTCCCATACTCCCGAGTGGAATCCTCCTGTGCAGGGGTCACCTGTCCGCCCAGCATTTGGGCCATCAGCTGACATCCATAGCAGATTCCGAGGATCGGGACTCCCAGTTCAAAGACCGCCGGGTCCACTCGAGGAGTTCCCGGTTCATACACACTGTTTGGCCCCCCGGTCAAGATGATCCCGATGGGAGAAAATGCACGGATGTCCTCCACCGGCATGGTGTATGGGTGGACCTCGCAATAGACCTCGCACTCGCGTACCCGCCGGGCGATCAGCTGATTATACTGACCGCCGAAATCAAGGATCAATATACGCTCCATAGCGTCCTCCTTACAAGTCAATGTCGGCATCTCCACCGGAAGCGCCTTCAAGCGCAGGGGTTACTTTGTGAAGGAAAGTGTCCACCTGCTCCGGGCAGCGGCCAATATAGTCCTCCGGCTTCAGCAGGGCGGCAAGTTCCTTCTCACTCATAGAAAAGGCCGATTCTGCTGCCAGCCGATGCAGTAGGTCACAGGATTCTCCCTCCTTCATCCTTGCAGAAGCCGCATGGGAACAGCGCCGGATCACCTCGTGCAGCTCCTGCCGGTCACCGCCCCGTTTGACTGCTTCCATCATCAGATTTTCTGTGGCGATAAAAGGTAGGTATTCCCGAACTGTCTTGTCGATGATCTTTTCATTGACCACAAGCCCACAGGTCACATTTTTGGAAAGGCGCAGGATCGCATCGGCACAGAGAAACCCCTCCGGCATAGAGATGCGGCGGTTGGCAGAATCGTCCAGTGTGCGCTCCATCCATTGGACGGACGCTGTCATGTGTGCGTTTGCAGCATCTAAAATGAGATAGCGGGCCAAAGAACAGATGCGCTCGCTCCGCATGGGATTTCGTTTATATGCCATAGCAGAGGAACCGATCTGATTCTTTTCAAAAGGCTCCTCCAGTTGCCTATCATGCTGTAACAGGCGAATGTCGTTTGCCATCCGATAGGCGCTCTGGGCGATGGAGGACAGACAGTTCAGGATACGGCTGTCCACTTTTCGGGGATATGTTTGCCCACAGACATCAAAGCACTGTTCAAATCCAAATTCTGCACTGATTTGACGGTTCATCTGGTCGATCTTATCTGTATTACCGTCAAACAGATCCAGAAAGCTGGCCTCGGTCCCAGTGGTTCCCCGGCATCCGAGAAATTTCATATGCTCCAGCACATGGTCCAACTCCTCTAAATCAGAGAGAAAATCCTGCATCCAAAGAGTTGCCCGTTTGCCCACAGTGACAAGCTGGGCCGGCTGATAGTGGGTATAGCCAAGGGTAGGCAGCACCTTGTATTGCTCTGCGAAAGACGCAAGATTTTTCAGCACACCCAGCAGCTCTCCGCGGAGATGGCGCAGGCCGTCTCGATAAAGGATCAGGTCCCCGTTATCGGTCACATAACAGCTGGTGGCCCCCAGATGGATCACACCTGCAGCGCTGGGAGCTGCTTTCCCGTAGGCATAGACATGAGCCATCACGTCGTGCCGCACTTCCGTTTCCCTCTGCGCGGCGCATTCAAAATCAATGTCATCGATATGTGCTTCCAGCTCCGCCACCTGCTCTTCTGTAATAGGCAGGCCAAGATCATGCTCCGCACGAGCCAGTGCTGTCCAGAGCTTTCGCCAGACCTGAATACGCTTTTTCTGGGAGAACAGATGTAGCATCTCTTCTGAGGCATAGCGTGAGGAAAGAGGTGATTCGTATGTTTCGTACATCATAGATTCCTTTCCCTGTTTTATTCCACAGTAACAGACTTTTCCAGATTTTTCGGTTTATCAATATCACAGCCGTTCTCCTTGGCAGCATAGTAGGCCAGAAGCTGGAGGGGAATGATCTCCGCCACAGACTGGAACAATGGGTCAAGACCCGGAATATAGATCACATCATCCGCCTGCGCCAGTACGGCGCGGTCTCCCTTGACGGCCAGCGCCAGAACCTGCGCGCCGCGAGCCTTGACCTCAACGATGTTGTTCATGGTTTTTTCTGCGATATGCCTGTTGCAGCAAAGGGCAATCACGCTCTGCCCCTCGTCGATCAGGGCAATGGTTCCGTGCTTTAATTCCCCTGCAGCGTAGGCTTCTGCGTGGATGTAGGAGATCTCCTTCATCTTTAACGCACCCTCCAGCGCCGCGGCATAGTCGGTATTGCGTCCGATGTAGAACATGGAGTGGCCGGTATTGTACTTCTTTGCCAGTTGGGGCAGCGTGATGTTCATGTCCAGCGTCTGCTGGATCTTCTGGGGGATGGACTGGAGTTCCCGGATCAGCCGGAGATACTCCTGCTGGGAGAGCAGTTCCATGGTGTGCGCCGCATACACGGCAAACAGATAGAGCACAGAGAGCTGAGTAGTATATCCTTTGGTGGTAGCCACAGCGATCTCAGGTCCGGCCCAGGTATAAAGGGTATTGTCGACTAGCTTTGCGATGGTGCTGCCTACTACATTCACAATGGCCAGAACCCGGGCACCGAGGCTTTGGCACTCCTTCATGGCCGCGATGGTGTCTGCTGTTTCGCCGGATTGGGAGAGTACGATCAAAAGGGTTCCGCTGTCAATCTGGGGTTCGCCATATCGCAGTTCGCTGGCAAGCTGTACGTCCACAGGAATGTGACAGAGCTTTTCAATGGCGTATTTCCCCGCACAGCCTGCGTAATAGGCAGAGCCGCAGGCTGTGACCACGATTTTCTTGATTCCGCGGAGATCCTCTTTTGTAAAGCTGAAATCGTCCAGCTGGATCTGATCATTCTGAATTCTGGGAGCCAAAGCCGATTTGACTGCGCGGGGCTGCTCCATAATCTCCTTGAGCATGAAGTGCTCGTAGCCGCCCTTTTCAGCCGCTTCAACGCTCCATGTGATTCGGCTGACCGGCTTCTGGATGACTGTCCCCGTACAATCGTACACGGTGATGCGCTCCGGCGTCAACTCTGCAAATTCGCCGTCGTCCAGATAAATGGCGTTGCGGGTGTAAGCCACCAGAGCTGTGACGTCAGAGGCAAAGAAGTTTTCTCCCACGCCGATGCCCAAGATCAAGGGGCTGGCCTCCCGCACAGCCATGATCGTCCCCGGGCAGTCGGCGCACAGAACTCCGATAGCATAGGAGCCTTCCAGCCGGGAGGTTGTTTTCATCACAGCAGATTTAAGGTCCCCGTCATAGTACATTTCCAACAGGTGGACGATCACCTCGGTATCCGTCTGACTGCGGAATGCGTATCCCTTGGCGGTCAGTTCCTCCCGCAGCTCCAAATAGTTTTCAATGATCCCATTGTGGACAATGGAAAACCGCCCGTCACAGCTCATGTGAGGGTGGGCATTGATGTCTGTGGGCGCTCCGTGGGTGGCCCACCGGGTGTGGCCGATGCCGGAATGGCCCGGCATATTGGCTCCGTTTTCTGTTTTTTCGCAGAGGTTTGCGATCCTTCCACTCACCTTGGACACTGAGATCACGCCGTCCTTGCAGACGGCGATCCCAGCAGAGTCATATCCCCGGTATTCCAGCTTCTTCAGCCCCTCCAGCAAAATGGGCGCCGCATTCTGTTTCCCTGTAAATCCAACAATTCCGCACATATGCCCCTCCTGATCATCGCTTGATGTAGGCGCCCCGCTCCGGCCCGACGGATATGTATCCGATGCGGCAGCCGATGGCCTTTTCAATATACTCCACATAAGCCTGCGCCTGTCTGGGAAGTTCTTCCCATGTGCGGGCACCGGAGATATCACAGCCCCAGCCGTCCAGATATTCTGTGACAGGTCTCGCAGTGTCCAGCGCTGCGGGGAACGGGAAGGTCTCCGTTTCTGTTCCATCAACCACATATTTGGTGCAGACAGGTATCTTGGTCATATAACAGAGCACATCCAGCTTGGTCAGCGCGATGGTCGTGGCTCCCTGAATCTGTACGCCATAGCGTGTGGCCACAATATCGATGGGCCCGACCCGGCGGGGGCGACCTGTTTTGGCACCGTACTCAAAGCCAGCCTCCCGCAACTGGTCAGCCTCAGGGCCTAACCACTCGCAAACAAAGGGCCCTTCGCCCACGCAGGTAGAGTAGGCCTTCACCACGCCAACGACCTCATCCAGTCTGGCAGAAGGAAGCCCGGACCCCACCGGTGCGTAAGCTGCCACCGCATTGGAGGATGTGGTGTAGGGGTAGATGCCGTAGTCCAGATCCCGCAGCGCCCCCAGCTGCGCCTCAAACAGGATGCTCTTTCCGGCCAGCTGGGCCCTGCGCAGCCAGTCACCGGTGTCACAGATGAAGGGCTTCAGCCGCTCTCCATAGGTGCGGAGGTGATCGCGGAGCTGGTCCATGGTATAGGGCTTTGCACCGTAGACCCCAGTCAGGGTCAGGTTCTTCCACTCCAGCAAGTCCTCCAGATGACGCGTTAAGTATTCCGGATAAAACAATTCCCCGGCCTGGATCGTCTTTTTCTGATATTTATCAGAATAGAACGGGGCGATCCCCTGTTTGGTGGAGCCGTATTTTTTATCTTTCAGGCGGGCTTCTTCCAGCTCATCCAGCAAAATATGCCACGGAAGCACCAGAGAGGCCCGTTCGCTGATCTTCAGGTTGTCGGGTGTTACGGATACACCCTTTGCGGTGACGCTTTCTATCTCAGTGCAAAGACTTTCTAGATCCAGTGCAACGCCGTTTCCTAAAATGTTGACCACACCGGGGCGGAAAATTCCAGAGGGAAGCAGATGCAGCGCAAATTTCCCATATTCGTTGATGACGGTGTGTCCCGCGTTTCCGCCGCCCTGATACCGTACCACAACATCATAGTCCTGGGTGAGCAGATCCACCATGCGGCCTTTCCCCTCATCACCCCAGTTGATTCCAACGATGGCACAAGTTTTCATAAGCCGACCTCCTTGGTCTTGATTTGTTGTCCGATTTTACGTTCAAACCGGTCCTTATCGCCCCGGGTCGGGATCCCGGTGGGGTATGCGCCGCCGAAGCAGGCAGTACAGAAGCCGCTGCACCCCTCCGCAATCTGCAGTAGGTGCTCCACGCTGAGATAGCCCAGAGAATCCACACCGATGATCTCTGCGATCTCCTCCACCGTGTGGTGGTTTGCAATCAGATTTTCCGCATCATCAATGTCCGTGCCATAGTAGCAGGGGGCTACAAAAGGCGGTGCGCTGACTCTCATGTGGATCTC
>JAPFEH010000013.1 GCA_026169195.1 Dysosmobacter sp.
CTTTACGGACGTGCGGGTTCAAGTCCCGCCTCGCGCACCATCCCAAACATGCACAGCGTGTTCATGTTTGGGGCCCCCTTTTTAAGTTCATATTGATACGCGCGAGTGGTGGAATTGGCAGACTCGCTAGATTCAGGTTCTAGTGTCCTTTACGGACGTGCGGGTTCAAGTCCCGCCTCGCGCACCAGCTCGTCGCAAGCGACATATCGCTTGCGACGAGTTTTTTATGCTTCGCATCAAAACTCATCGCGCGCTCATTCTGCTGCTCCTCGCTTCCGAATCGGATTCGCTTCCGCTGGATTCCGATTCGGGTCCGCCGCGTTGCGGCGTTTTTGTTTTTTTGAGAAAATATCGAGTTTAACCGTCCTTTGCAACGTCGGAGTAAGCTTTATATCGCTTGCTCCGGCGTTTTATAAGCCGGTTGGGAGAGAGCCCTGCTATAAAAAGTCCGCAGGCTGCGCAGAGAGCGCAGCCTGCGAGCACTTTTTTCACACAAGCCGCCGGCGCCGCTCCGGTTGTCCGGTCTGCGCGGGAGATCTGTATGCTGTTTTGACCGGAGCAAGCCCGTTTCCACAGGATCAGGGCTTGAGAAATTCGGGTCCAAAGCTGTGCGGCAGCAGCTGCGGAAGGGTAAAGACCTGCTCCTCGCCCCGGCCGTTCAGGCAGATGATCTCCATGTCCGGAGCAAATTCCCGCAGCACCTGACGGCAGACCGCGCAGGGAACACAGACCTCATCCGTCCGCCCTGCCACCACAATGCGGACAAAGTCCCGATGCCCCTCGCTGACGGCCTTGGCGACCGCCGTGCGCTCGGCGCAGATGGTGGGGGAGTAGGCTGCGTTTTCAATGTTGCAGCCGGTGAATACGGTGCCGTCGGCGCATTCCAGCGCAGCACCCACAGCGAAATGGGAATAAGGACAGTAGGACCGGTCCAGCATGGCGACCGCGGCGGCCTTCAATTCTTCACGGGTCATTCGGGTTCCTCCTTTTTTTGCTTTGGGGATGCGCTTTACGGTGGGAGCGGAAAGAGACGGCAGGGGATTCAGGCGAGCCAGCCCACCTCCCGCCGGGGGCGGGCTTCCAGATCAATGATCTCTCTGGCATCGTAGAACTTCATGTACCGGTCCAGACTTTTGGAGGAGCGGAGCGTTGTGCCGTCGGGGTGGAGGCGGTCACAGATAACGGCGCTGACGTCCTCCTTGCACTTTGACCATGACTCGATGCCTACGGAGCAGAAGATCCGGAATCCATGCGCCTGCATCCACTGGAAGGCCGGACCGGTCTGGCGGACGTCATCGCCGTCCAGACGGCCGCCGAAGGGGTAGAACAGGACGGGGGTTTCTCCCACCAGCGTGCCCACCTCGTCGAACCAGCGCTGCATATCGGCGGTGACGGTTTCATAGCTGCGGGTGTTGAGACTGATATGCCCCCATGTATGGCTGCCGAAGGTCCAGCCGGTGCGCTTGAGTTCTGCCACGATAGGCTTGACGGCTTCGATCTCCTTCTGGCGGTTGGCCTCCCGCTCCTCGGACCAGTTTTCCCGGTCTGTCTGGGTGCGGTAGCCCAAAATGCCTTCATAGCCTGTCAGGCTCAGGCAGCCTTTGGCGCCGAAGGGGGAGAAATCCGGATGCTCCTCCACGAACCTGTCCAGAATGGGAATGGCGTCCAGATCACGGCTGACGACCTCGTTCCCCTGCGGGTCCAAGCCCCATGAGGCAACTTTCCCGTCCTCCCCCAGAATGAGCTTGTAGGTAAATCCGTTGTCCAGCATGTACTGATAGTAGTTGGTGTCATCATAGGAGAGGATCAGGGGCTTTTTCCCTTCCGGAAGGTAGAGGGTGTTTTTCACCATGCGGGGCTGTCCGTCCTCGCCGGTCTGCTGGCTCCAGCAGTCGGCAATGTCCACCAGCACATAGCCCTTTTCATAGATACTCTGGAGGATCTTGAGATATTCTCCGGCGGTCACCATCCAGTCGTCAATGCCGTCGGATTTCAGATCCCCGTCAAAAGCCAGTTCGGGGTAGGCCACCACGGGATGGAAAAAGAGGTGCTCCACCACGCCCTCATAGGGGACGTAGGCGACCCCGTCCCGCATTCCGCCCTCCGGCATCACGGTGGGGTCCCAAATGGCGTATGGCTCCGGCTCCGGCGGGGATTCCGGCTCCGGAGACGCTTCCTGCGGGGGCGGCTCCTGCGGCTGGGAGGGGCCGGCGGAACCGGGGGCGGGCGCGCCGCCACAGGCCGTCAGGGCTGCCAGCAACAGCAGGGTCAGCAGAAAAGAGATCACTCGCTGCATTCGTTCAAGTCCTTTCCGGTCATATTTTGGTTTGTATCCAGTATAACAGATTTTTTTCCGGAAAAAAGAACAAAATAAAAACAAAACCGCGGAAGAAGTTCTGAGCGAAGCTCTTCCGCGGTTTAAGCACTATCGTTTTGCGCCGGGCTTGAACAAAAGCGCTGCCAGCACGCCGGCTGTCACGGCTGCGGTGATGCCGCCGGCAGCCGCCGTCAGGCCGCCGGTCAGCACGCCCAGCCAGCCCTGTTCCGCCACCGCCTTGGACACGCCCTTGGCCAGCGCGTGTCCAAAGCCTGTCAGGGGAACGGTGGCGCCCGCGCCGCCCCAATCGGCGATGGGCTGGTACAGCCCGACGGCGCTGAGCAGGACGCCGGCAACCACATACCCTGTCAGGATGCGGGCGGGGGTCAGTTTGGTTTTGTCCAGCAGCACCTGCCCGATGGCGCAGAGAATGCCGCCGCAGAGAAACGCGTTGAAGTACTCCATGAGAAATCCTCCCGGAAAAATGTGTGTTCCCAGCTTGCCCTGTGGAATGAGACTTATGCATTGGAGGGTGCGGGAAGCTTGGAGCTGATGCAGACTGCGTGGCAGATCCCGGGAATCGACTCTCCCTGAAAGCTGGAGGTCGGGGAGAGCAGCGCGCCGGTGGGGGCAAACAGGATCCGCTCCCACCGGCCCCGGCGAAGCTCTGTCAGCAAATAACCGTTGAGCACGGCAGCAGAGCACCCGCAGCCGGAGGCGCCGGCGTGCATATCCTGCCGGCGCCGGTCATAGAGCATCAGTCCGCAGTCCTTGAACCGGCTGTCCAGTTCGATGCCGTCTTTGGAGAAAAAGTCCCGGACGATGGCGTGACCCAGCTCGCCCAGATCCCCGGTGACGATCAGATCATAGTCCCGGGGAGTGGTTTTGGTGTCCCGAAAAAAGGCGGACAGGGTATCATAGGCGGCGGGAGCCATGGCGGCGCCCATATTGTTGGCGTCAGCGATCCCTTTGTCCACGATTTTTCCGCAGGTGACGTGGGTGAGATAAGGCCCCGGCCCGTCGGCGGAGAGAATGGTGCAGCCTGCGGCAGTGGCGGTCCACTGGGCTGTGGGGGGGCGCTGGTTGCCGTAGGGGACCGGCATACGGTACTGCCGCTCGGCGGTGCAAAAGTGCGAGGAGGTCATGGCGGCGCAGATGCGGGCAAAGCCGCCGTCAATGAGCATGGCTGCCAGAGACAGGCTCTCCCCCATGGTGGAGCAGGCGCCGTAAAGTCCGTAGAAGGGAATGCCGAATTCCCGCAGACCGAAGGAGGAGCCGATGCACTGATTCAAAAGGTCTCCGGCAAGGACATAGTCCAGATCCTTCGGCTTGAGCCGTGCCTGCTCCAGCGCCCGCTGCAAAACCTTTTTCTGCATGGTGGATTCGGCTTTTTCCCAAGTCTGCTGCCCGAAGAAGGAATCGTCGTTCAGCTCGTCGAAGTAGGTGGAGAGGGGGCCGCAGCCCTCGCATTTTCCGCCGATGTTGGCAAAGGAGAGCACGGAGGGGGGGTGGGCCAACGCAATGGTCCGCTGACCGACGCGTTTGCTGAGCATGAAAACATCACCTCATTTTGATGATTTTCCATAGCTTGCCCCCATTGGGAAAAAAGATGCGCGGCACGCGTTTGCAGCGTGCCGCGCGGGATCATTCCTGTTCATAGCGGAAGGGGGTCCGGCAGGCGTAGCACAGATCCCGGTCGCCCCGCTGGCGTCTGCCGCAGACGGGGCAGGCGACCACCTCCGTTGTGCGGGCGGGAAAGAGGGCTTGGGCCGGCGTGCCGGTCTCCGGTTTTGCAGCGGGTTTTGCGGAATCGGACGGCGGCTCCGCGGTTTGGGACCGGAGCGCTTCCTCCAGCTGCGTGACGCGCTTCTGCAGCGCGGCGATCTCCCGGTCCCGGTAGTCCAGTGCATGGGCGGCGTTTGCTTCTTCCTGCAGTTGGTCGGGGAGCAGAATCAGGACCAGCAGGGCGATCAGATTTCCGAAAAAACCGGCGGCAATGCAGACTCCGGCGGAATAACCCTTGGAAACGCCGATCATATAGCAGGCAATTGCCATCAGGATGCAGACGAGAACATAGATAAACATGAGAAGTTCCCCCCTTGTGATTCGTTTGATGACGGCAGACCGGAACCGGCAGAGATCCTGTTTTCCTGATGATATCAAAACTCCCTGCGGAAATCAAGATTCCGCAGGAATTCAGCGTGTCGAAAAAGCCTCGCAGAGTTTACCCGCAAGGGGTACGCCGCATCCGTAAGGCAGTAAAGCTGCCAACGGCTGCGCAGGCCGCCCGCAGGCGGCGAATCAAGTGAAATCATTTTCTGCCGCGGCGTGTACGTGGCAGAAAATACTTCTCGCCCTGCAAGTGTGGAATTTGTCTGCCTATGGCAGACAAATTATGCGCGCAGCAGGGTGCAGCCTTTTCGAAAAAGTGGCCGCAGCCACTTTTTCGACAGTCTCGCTCCCTGCGGAAATCAAGATTCCGCAGGGAGTTTTTTGATGTCCGGAGACCTTATGTATAGGACCGCTCTACGGTGACGACCGCATAGTAATTGCCGTCCAGCGTTCTGACGGCCTCGTGGATCTTCCGGGCCACCTGTTCGTCTGTCAGGCGGAAGCCGAAGGGGACCACCGCGTCAAAGATGACGTTGGTGTGGGTGGGGCCGGAAACCATGCGGAAATCGTGGATGCTGATCTGGTCGTCGATGCAGCGGACCAGCGTCTGGACCTTGGCGCGGACCTGTCCGGTGATCCCGTCGTCGATCACGATGGGGTCCATGTGGATGACGGCGTGGCAGCCCAGCTTTGTTTGCAGTTCTTTTTCAATGTTGTCGATCTCATCGTGAAGATCCAGAATGTTTTCCGCGGCGGAGACCTCCGCGTGGAGGGAGATCATGACCCGTCCGGGGCCGTAATCATGGACGATCAGGTCATGGATGCCGATGATGCCGGGGTGCGCCATCACCAGAGAGCGGATGCGCTCCACAAATTCGGGGGTGGGCGGCGTTCCCAGCAAGGGGTCCAGCGTATCCTTGGCCGCGCCGATGCCGGACCAGAGGATGAAGCCCGCCACCACGATGCCGGCCCATCCGTCGATCATCAGGCCGGAGAAGTGCCCGACCAGCGTGGCGCCCAGCACGGCGGCGGTGGCAATGCTGTCGCTGAGGGAATCTGCGGCGGTAGCCAGCATGGCGGCGGAATCCAGCTTCTTCCCCAGCTGATGGTTGTAGAAATACATATACAATTTTACGGCGATGGAGACGGCAAGGATCACCAGCACCAGCAGATCAAACGTCACCGGCTGGGGATGGAGGATCTTGCTGACGGAGGATTTTGCCAGTTCCAGTCCCATTAGCAGGATCAGCAGCGCCACCATCAGACCGGAGAGGTATTCGATGCGCCCGTGGCCGAAGGGGTGGTTGGAGTCGGGCTTTTGCCCCGCCAGCTGAAAGCCCAGCATGGTGACAAAGGAGCTGCCGGCGTCCGAGAGGTTGTTGAAGGCGTCGGCGGTGATGGCAATGGAGCCGGAGAGGAATCCGGCGAGAAATTTGCCTGCAAACAGCAGTACGTTCAACCCGATGCCTGCCGCCCCGCACAAAACGCCGTAGGCCTTGCGGATTTCCGCTTCCGTTTTTCCCTCCGGCTTCAAAAACAGCCGTGCCAGCAGTGAGATCATACGATCAACCCTTTCCATGAAATGGACCGGGCCAAGCCCGGTCCTGTGTATCTGAACAGATTCTTTGGTAAAAAGCGGCGCCCGTTTCGCGGCGCACAGCCGCAGACGCTTATTTTCCGGGGATGACCAGCTTCAAATGGCAGCACAGATCATCCAGATCCCGATCCGTTGCGGCGGGAAGGCGGAGCTTGGCGCCGCAGTCCCGGCAGACAAGATCCACAGCGGAGCGGCGGATCTCCATTCCGTAGCGGCTGCTGCCGCAGCCGCAGGTGATGCCGCCGGGGCGGGCGGCGATATCCTTGAGCTCGGAGAGGATCTCATACATGATGACGTTATCCGCAAAGGCCTCCTGCCCCTCGTCTTTCTGCTGCTTTTCCTTCTCCGCCAGCACAGCCAGCTCCCGCAGATTCTTTTCCACCGTGCCTTCGTCGCCGATGAAGCAGGCGAACTGCTTGGTGCGGGCGCAGCCGAGTGCGGTGGCGCCATGGAGCATCCGGTCCGGAGGACACAGGGCCGTATGGGTCTCCCCGCACAGGCCGCAGGGCACATAGACGTGATAGGTGCTCCCGTCGAAGGTCACCTGCAGGCGGCTTTCTCCGCACTCGCACTCCACTTCTGCGTTGGAGGCCTCCAGCGCAAACACGGAACGGGCTGCCATGACGGTTTTGCCGCACTTGGGGCACAGATATCCAAAGGTCCGCATTTCTTCCTGCATATGCAAACACCTCATTTTTATGATAATGACATAACAATGTAACAGTATAGCATGGAAAGGCGGGATTGTACAGCGCAAAACCGCGGTTTTTGACCGGAAAGCGCTCCGGAAGCTCCGGCAATTTTACCAATTCCCCGCGCCCTGCCGGCGGACAAAGTAAACCGGTCAGCCCTGCGGCTGACCGGTTTACTCTCTGGAACAAGCACAACATCCGGCGAGGATCACAGCGGATGGCGTGGAACACCTGCGGCGTCCGCCGCGGGATGGTGTGGGCAAAAAAGGAAGTACTTCAGCCGATGCCGCCCAGCTTTGCGCCGAAGTACAGACAAATCAGGCACAGGGGCACGTAGATGAATTTGCCGAAGGGGTAGAACCAGGGCCCCAGCTGTTTGGAAGAACCGAGATTGACGGCGTCCATAGCCGTTTCTTTTTTGAGGACCCAGAAGAACATGATGCCTGCCATCATTGCGCCGAAGGGGCAGATGTAAATGGAGACCATGTCCATCCACTGGGAGGTCCAGGGCTGGATCAGCAGGGCTACGATCAGACCCGCGACGTGTACGACGGTGACAGCGGGGATCCGGCCCAGATGGAGCTTTTCCTGAAAGAAGGCGGCAGGGGTCTCATACAGGTTGATGATGGAGCTGACGCCTGCAAAGAGCACGGCAATAAAGAAGAAGATCCCGATAAAGCGGCCTGCCAGACCCATGCCGTTGAACACGTTGGGCAGCGCCACGAACATCAGTCCGGGGCCGGCGGTGGTCAGCTCGCTGCCGGTGGTCGCCATGGCGGGGATGATGACGCACATAGCCAGCAGCGCGGCGCAGGTATCGAACACGGCAACATTCCGGGCGGAGGAGGAAATCTCCACATCCTTACCCAGATAGGAGCCGTAGATCACAGAGCCGTTGCCTGCCACCGACAGGGAGAAGAAGGCCTGACCGAAGGCGTAGATCCAGACCTCCCAGTTCAGCAGTCCGGCGGGGTCCAGAGAAAAGATGTAGCGGTAGCCGTCCATCGCGCCGGGCAGGAAAGCGATGTAGACCGCCAAGGCGATAAACAGGAAGAACAGGGCGGGGATCATGATTTTGCAGGATTTTTCGATGCCGCCTGCCACGCCCAGATACATGATGAGGGCGGAAACCACTACGGCCACGATGACCCACATGCTGTTGCCCACGGAGAACAGGCCGCCGTCCAGCATAAAGCGGATGCCATCGCCCAGCGTTTCCGTCTCAGGGGCGGCGGCGCCGAAGGTCCCGCCGATGATGCTCATGTCCTGTCCCATGGCGAACAATTCGCCGGTCAGAGACATTTTGGTGTATTTGAAGATCCAGCCCATGACCACCGAGTAGCCGATGGCAAGGCCCATGGAGCCGATGACCGGAAAGGCGCCGATGATCTCGCCGATGCGGCGGTTTCCAGTGCGCTCTGCGGTGGCTTTTCCGAAGGAACCCACCGGACCGGCGCCGCCCCAGCGGCCCAGCGCAAATTCCTCCATCACGCCGGAGGAGCCGATGACCACCACAAAAATGAAGTAGGGCAGCAGGAAGGTCAGACCTCCGTAAGAGGCGACCATGTAGGGGAAGCGCCAGATGTTTGCCATTCCGACGGCGGAGCCGATGCAGGCCATGATAAAGCCCCATTTGCTCTGGAAACCGTCTTGCTTCTGCAAAGTTTTTTCGTTGCTCATTGCACGGACACTCCTTTTCTCATCAAATCAAACCGTTGCTCAATTGCTGGGAAACCGGGACCTGTGTGGAAAGAGTGTTGTCTTTGCGGATGCGGCGGTGTGTGTGGCCGCAGCATCAGAGGATGGCTGTCTCCGGTGGAAAACAGAGACTCCCCTTGTGAAAAGGGTACCATCCTGCACCGGAAATCGTCAATCAAGAAGGCGTTAATCGAAAAATCATTTCTGTAAAGATCCCGCTAAGGAGAGAAAAAAATTGATGGGAAAGAAAATTTTATACAAAATTTTCAGAGAAATATCGTGCTGAATGACCATTCCTGCAAGGGGCGGGCGGGGAAAAATTGTACAAAACAGACGATTTCTAAAAAACGATCTGCACGGTACAAAGGATTTTTCACAGGCTTGCGGGGCGGCGCAGGGACTGCTATAATGAAACAACATCGACAAGGAGGGATCGGCATATGCAGACAGTGGGCCGGTTTGCCCCGTCTCCCAGCGGGCGGCTTCATCTGGGAAACCTTCTTTGCAGCCTGCTGGCGTGGCTCAGCGCCCGTCAGAAAAACGGCAGGGTCGTGCTGCGGATCGAGGATCTGGATACGGCCCGGTGTCCGGTCCGGTACGGGGAGCAGGCGGCGGAGGATCTGCGGTGGCTGGGACTGGTCTGGGATGAGGGTCCCGGTATCGGCGGGCCGCATCATCCTTATGAGCAGAGCCGGCGGACCGCGCTGTATGAGCAGGCGCTGCGGGCGCTGCGGGAACAGGGACTGGTCTATCCCTGCTTCTGCACCCGTGCAGAGCTTCATGCCGCCAGCGCGCCCCATCGGGAGGACGGCAGCGTGGTCTATGCCGGCACTTGCCGGAATTTGACCGGAGCGCAGGCGGCGGAGCGTGCCGGACAGCGGCCGCCTGCCATGCGGCTGAAGGTTCCGGAGGAGGTCTGGAGCTTCACGGACGGGCATATGGGGGCTTTTTCCATGAATCTGGCGCAGGAGTGCGGCGATTTTTTGCTGCGGCGGTCTGATGGGATGTTTGCCTACCAGCTGGCGGTGGTGGTGGATGATGCCGCCATGGGCGTTACGGAGGTGGTGCGGGGAAGTGATCTGCTGTCCTCCACACCGCCGCAGCTGTACCTCTACCACCTGCTGGGACAGCAGCCGCCTGCCTTTTATCATGGGCCTTTGCTGCTGGACAGTCAGGGCCGGCGGCTGTCCAAGAGAAATGCCGACGTTGGGCTGGAAGTGCTGCGGGAGCAGTATTCTCCGGCGGAAATTTTGGGGAAACTGGCATATCTGGCGGGCTTCAATCCCTCCGCGGAGCCGCGGACGGCAGAGGCGCTGCTGGCAGACTTTGACTGGGGAAGGGTTCCCAAAACGGATTTGCGGCTGCCGGAAGGGCTGTTTTGAGAGAAGCGGCGGAAAAATTTCCTGCGTGGGTATTCCATTTTCCGACGGGTTCTTATATAATCGTACTCACATACAGATGGAGCGGACCGGCGGCCCGGCACCCGATGGGGCCGAGGCCGGTCTTTGCATTGCCGGCGGACAGAGAAGGTCCGCTGCTGATTACAGGGAGGAACCTATGAGAATCATCATCGTGGGCGCCGGTAAGGTGGGCGTGGCGCTGACGCAGCAGCTGTCTGTGGAGCATCAGGTCACAGTCATTGACGAAAACGCCCAGCTGATCGAAAATATCATCAATATTCATGACGTGATGGGCGTGTGCGGCAACGGCGCCAGCTACGGCGTCCAAAAGGAGGCGGAGACCGACAAGGCAGACCTTCTGATCGCCACTACCTCCAGCGATGAGATCAACATTCTGGCCTGTCTGGTGGCGAAAAAGCTGGGGGTGGAACACACCATTGCCCGGATCCGCAATCCGGATTATGAGGATCAGCTTCGCTTTATGCGGGAGGAATTGGGGCTGACCATGTCCATCAATCCGGAAAAGGCCACCGCCCGTGAGATCGCCCGTGTGCTGCGGTTTCCCACCGCCATGAAGCTGGAGTCTTTCTCCAAGGGGCGGCTGGAGTTGGTGGAATACCGGCTGGCAGCCAACTCCACATTGGATGGGATGCTGCTGAGCGACCTGTATAAAACGGTTCGCGTGCGGGTGCTGATCTGCGCGGTGTCCCGGGGAAAAGAGACCGTGATCCCCTCCGGCGATTTCCGCCTGCAGGCAGGGGATAAGATCTACCTGACCTCCTCGCCGCAGCAGCTGGAGCAGTTTTTCCGCCAGCTGGGGGTGTTCCGGAACAAGGCGTCCTCGGTGATGATCGTGGGCGCCAGCAAGATCTGCTACTATCTGGCGTCCCAGCTTTTGGAGATGGGGATGAGCGTCAAGATCATCGACCAGAACGAGCAGCGCTGCGTGCAGATCAGCGAGCGTCTTCCCAAGGCGCTGGTCATTATGGGAGACGGAACAGACAGCGAGCTGCTGATCGAAGAGGGCATCGAGCAGACAGATGCGTTTGTGGCGATCACCGGAATTGATGAGGCCAATATTCTCATGTCCATGAGCGCAGCCCGGCAGTCCGGCGACTGCTGCAAGGTGGTGGCAAAGATCAACCGCCGGTCGCTGGTGGATCTGGTGTCCAACGAGCGGATGATCGACAGCGTGGTCTCTGCGGCGTCCGTCACCACGGAATTGATCGTGCAGTATGTCCGTGCCATGGAAAGCGCCTCCGGCGCCAAAATCAAGACGCTCCACCGGCTGGTGGAGGGCGCGGTGGAGGCGCTGGAATTCGGCGTCACGTCAGATGTCCCCTTTATCGGCGTTCCCTTGAAGGACCTGCAGCTGAAAAGCGGAATTTTGATGGCGGGGATCGTCCGGAAGAATGGACACATCGTGATCCCCTCCGGCAATGACGCGCTGGAATTGGGGGACGATGTGATCGTGGTGACTACGGACACCACCCTTCAGGATATCCACGATATCATGCGGTAAAGGCGGTACGGTTGTGAATTATCGAATGATCGGATATGTCATCGGGCGGATCCTGATGACGGAGGCTGCCTTGCTGGCTCTGCCGGGGATCACGGCGCTGCTGTATGGAGAATCCCTGCTGCCGTTTGCGGTGACGGCGGCTCTGCTGGTGGCGGCGGGACTGATACTGGGATGGAAAAGGCCTGCCCGAACCGCCATTTATGCAAGAGACGGGTTTGCGGTGGTGGCGTTGGCATGGATCATCATGTCGGCCTTTGGCGCGCTGCCCTTTGTACTCTCCGGAGACATCCCTTCCTATGTGGATGCCTTTTTTGAAACGGTGTCCGGATTTACCACCACGGGCGCGTCCATTTTGACGGAGGTGGAGTCCCTGAGCCGCAGCGGCCTGTTCTGGCGCAGCTTTACCCATTGGGTAGGCGGCATGGGCGTGCTGGTGTTCGTCATGGCGATCCTGCCGATGACGGATGGACACGGGATGCATCTGATGCGGGCGGAAGTGCCCGGTCCCTCTGTGGGGAAGCTGGTCAGCCGCATGAGCGACAGCGCCAAGATCCTCTACGGGATTTATCTGGCAATGACGCTTTTGGAGATCGTCCTGTTGATGCTGGGCGGAATGCCCCTGTTTGATGCCTGCATCCATTCCTTCGGCTCCGCCGGTACCGGCGGCTTCAGCAGCCGCAATCTCAGCGTGGGTGCTTATAACAGTCCTTATTTCGACGTGGTCATCGGCATTTTCATGCTGCTGTTCGGCGTGAATTTCAATCTCTACTATTTCCTGCTGATCCGCCGGTTCCGGGATGTGCTGAAGTCTGAGGAGCTGCGGGCCTACCTCCTGATCGTGGGGGCGGCTGTGGTCGTCATTGCAGTGGACATCTCCCACCTTTACGGGTCTGCGCTTACCAGCCTGCGGCATGCCTTCTTTCAGGTATCCTCCATCATTACCACCACAGGCTATGCAACGGCAGATTTCAATGTCTGGCCGACCTTCTCCAAGGGGATTCTGGTGGTGCTGATGTTTGTGGGCGCCTGCGCCGGCTCCACAGGCGGCGGCATCAAGGTGGCCCGTGTGGTGATTCTGGTGAAATCCGCGCTGGCGGATATGCGGAAGATGCTGCACCCCAACGCCGTTTCCACGGTCCGGTTTGAAGGAAAGCCGCTTCCGGAGCGGAACCTGCGGGGCGTCCATGTGTTCATCAGCGTCTACCTGCTGGTGTTCACGGTGTCCTTCCTGCTGCTGTCGCTGGAGGATTTTGATCTGATTACCACCTTTACGGCGCTGGCAGCCTGCATCAACAACATCGGCCCCGGTCTGGAGGTAGTGGGACCGACCGGAAATTTCTCGGCGTTTTCTCCGGCGGCAAAGCTGCTGCTGTCGTTCAATATGCTGGTGGGGCGGCTGGAGATCTTCCCCATGCTGCTGCTGGTTGCCCCGTCCATCTGGAAGCGGCGGCTGGTGCATCACGGTAATGCCGCCAAGTAAAAAGCACGGAACAGGAGTGTGGAGTATGAAGTGGTATCACTGGTGGCTCGTTTCCGTAATGTGGTTGGCGCTGACAGCTGTCAATGCGGCAAAGCATTGGTACGGCGGTGCGGCGGCCTGTGTGCTGGTGGCGGTTCTTTACGGACTGCTGGGCGTTTTCCAGCGACGGGGAGAGAAAAAGGGAACGTTGAAACAGAAGACCATGAGCCGGTTGTCTGCACTCGTTTCAGTCTTAACGGGGTTGCTTTTGACGGCAGCCGTTCTGTTCCTGACGTGGTAAAAAAGAAAAAGGACGCGCCGGAATGGAAGTTCCATTCCGGTGCGTTCTTTTGTCTGCAAAGCGCATCTCAGCCGCGGATGAAAGAAAGAGAGTCCAGAATTTGATAGCGCTCCAAGGGGAAGGGCTTGACCATTTGCAGCGCCTCCTCCATATCCAGATCGGTGATGCGGCCGTCCTGCGTGACCACCACCCGGTTGCCGCGGCCTTCCAGCAGGGACATGACCGCCCGGTAGCCCATCCGGCTGGCGGTTTCCCGGTCGCGGGCGGAGGGAATGCCGCCCCGCTGAATGTGGCCCAGCACGGTCACACGGGGATCCAGCCCGACCTCGTCATGGATCCGGCGGCTGATGTCCACGGCGCTGCCCGCGCCCTCGGCGACCACGATCATGTAGTGTGTGGAGCCGGCAAGGCGGGCACGGCGGATCTTTTCCACAATATCCTGTTCGAAATCCAGCGGATGCTCCGGAATCAGAACGGCGGTCGCGCCGACGGAGAGGCCCACATACAGCGCCAGATATCCGGCGTGGCGGCCCATGACCTCCACCACGGAGCAGCGCTCGTGAGACTGCATGGTATCCCGCAGCTTGTCGATGCACTCAATGGCGGTGTTGCAGGCGGTGTCGAAGCCAATGGTGTAGTGGGAGCAGCCGATGTCATTATCAATGGTGGCGGGGATTCCGACGGTCTGAAGCGTCAACCCCTCCTCCGCTGCCTGACGGCTCAGAGCCAAGGCGCCGCGGAATGTGCCGTCGCCGCCGATGGAAACGATGCCGTCCAGTCCCAGCAGGCGGCAGGTAGCCAGCGCCTTTTCCCGACCGGAGCGCTCCATGAATTCCAGACTGCGGGCCGTGTAAAGCATGGTTCCGCCCTTGTTGATGATATGACTGACGCTGGAGGCGGTCATGGGAATGAAATCGCTGTTGATCAGGCCGTTCCAGCCCCGCCGGATGCCCACGCACTCAATGCCGTGACTGATGGCGGTGCGGACGACGGCGCGGATTGCGGCATTCATGCCGGGCGCATCCCCGCCGCTGGTAAGAATGCCGATCCGTTTGACCTGTTTGTCCATAATGTGCAGACTCCTTCCATATGTAAAGCTGTCAACAGAATGCTCCGGGAGACGCCCGGAGGGTCTCGTTTGAGAAGATGATAGCAGAAACGGGAATTTCTTGTCAATATAAATCAAAAAAGATTCAAGAAAACGTTTCAATTTCAGCAAAAAATATGAGAGAGAAGAAAAAAGCGGCTGTCCTCACATTGACTTTTTTCCAGTAATGCGGTAGGATAACAACGCCGGGGCGGGTGTGCGTTCCGGCAGGAGCCGCCTGCGGGCGGTGTGTAAAATGAGGAGGTCTTTTATGAAAAAGTTCTTTGGAAGCCTGCCGTTCCGCCTGCTTCTGGGCATTGCGGCGGGAATTCTCTTCGGTCTGGTCTTTCCGGAGCGTGCAATGAAGCTGGTGGTGACCCTCCAGTATATCATGGGTCAGCTCATCAATTTCTGCGTGCCGCTCATCATCATCGGATTCATCGCGCCCTCCATCACCAAGCTGGGCGCCAACGCCTCCCGCCTGCTGGGTGTGGCGGTGGTCATTGCCTACGTGTCCTCCATCGGCGCGGCGCTGATGTCCACGGCAGCCGGCTATGCGCTGATCCCCCACCTGTCCATTGACACCAGCATGGAAGGGCTGCAGAAGCTGCCGGATGTGGTGTTCCAGCTGGACATTCCCCAGATCATGCCGGTCATGAGCGCGCTGGTGCTGTCGGTTTTGCTGGGACTGGCGGTGACATGGACCAAGTCCCGGCGGTTTGCGGAGTTGCTGGCAGAGTTCCAGAGCATTGTGCTGGACGTTGTGAAAAAGATCATCATTCCCGTGCTGCCCTTTTACATTGCAGCCACCTTCTGCAACCTGAGCTATGAAGGGATGATTACCCGCCAGCTGCCGGCGTTCCTGCAGATCATTCTGATCGTGATGCTGGGCCACTACATCTGGATGGCGGTTTTGTACCTTCTGGCAGGCGCTTATTCCGGAAAAAATCCGTGGGAGGTGGTGCGGCACTATGGCCCCGCCTATCTGACGGCCGTGGGAACCATGTCCTCTGCCGCCACGCTGGCGGTTGCGCTGGACTGTGCCCGGAAAAGCAAGGTGCTGCGCCATGATATGGTGAGCTTCGGGATTCCCCTCTTCGCCAACATTCATCTGTGCGGTTCCGTATTGACGGAGGTGTTCTTCTGCATGACCATCTCCAAGATCCTCTACGGGCAGCTGCCTTCCGTGGGTACGATGGTGCTCTTCTGCCTGCTGCTGGGCATCTTTGCCATCGGCGCGCCCGGTGTTCCCGGCGGCACCGTTATGGCGTCTCTGGGCCTGATTACCGGTGTGCTGCTCTTTGACGATGCGGGCACCGCGCTGATGCTGGCCATCTTTGCTCTGCAGGATAGCTTCGGCACCGCCTGCAACGTGACCGGCGACGGCGCATTGACCCTGATGCTGACAGGCTATGCTGAAAAGCATGGACTGAAAGATGAGGAATACAAAGCGCCGATCCTGTAAATCAACCATATTCTGATCTTCCTGCAAGGGACCGCTTCGGCGGTCCCTTTTTTTGAAGCTGCGGGAATTTTACGCAGTCTTTACAAACCTGCGGTAACGGATTTTACGCGGGAACGTTTATACTGTGACCACAGCAGGGACGTGGCAGGGGCGGTTCGGATCGGGACCTCTTCGCTATGGGGCGGGATCCGGAGCGCCGCTGTCATGACCTGCCGAAGACATACGGAAAACAAAGGAGAAGATACTGATGAAAAGAATGTTTGCCATGTTGCTGACCTTTACGCTGTCTCTGGGGCTGCTGGCGGGCTGCGGCGGAAAGCAGACCGCTGCAGAGGAGGAACCTGCTTCCGGAGAGACGACTGGTACAGAAGCGGCGCTCAGCGGCTCTGTCGTAACGCTGGGATCCACCTCTATGGAAAAGGTCATGGGAATTCTGGCGGAGCAGTTTATGCTGGACAACAGCGGCGTTACGGTATCCGTGGAGGGCGGCGGCTCCGGCGCCGGTGTCGAGGCTGCCGGAAACGGCACCGCGGATCTGGGACTGGCATCCCGCGGGCTGAAGGATGAGGAAAAGGCTTCGGGACTGGAGGAAACGGTGCTGGCACTGGACGGCATTGCGGTCATCGTCAACGCCGAAAATCCGGTGAAAGACCTGACAGTGGAGCAAATCGCCTCGATTTTCACCGGAGAAACAGCCAATTGGAGCGGTGTCGGCGGCAGCGATCTGGAGATTGCCTGCTATGGCCGGGAGGCCGGTTCCGGTACCCGGGACGGATTTGAGTCCATCACCGATACCAAGGATGCCTGCGTGCTCAGTCAGGAGCTGACCTCCACCGGTGCTGTGATCGAAGCGGTCCGCAGCAACCCGCAGGCGATTGGATATGCCTCCTTGTCTGCCGTGGAGGGGCAGGAGGGAATCACCGCGCTCACCGTGGGCGGCGTAGCCTGCACGGAAGCAACCGTTCTCGACGGCAGCTATGCCATCCAGCGGCCCTTCGTTCTGGTGACCAAGGAAGGGCAGGCGCTGACGGCTCCCGCTCAGGCATTCTATGACTTTGCAACCTCTGCCGCAGCCAATGATCTCATCAAGGCTGCCGGCGCCGTACCTGTGGCGGAATAAAGCTGCCCGGAGGACACCCCCGCCCGCTGTGCCGGACGGGGGCGCCTGTCCGCAGAAAGGAAACAGTTTATGGAATCGGTTTTGTATCGAAACGGGACTGTCTGTCAGGGCAGTCCGAACAAGCGGAACCGGCGGGAAGCCTTGGAACAGGGGATTCGTCTGATCTTCTTCCTGTGCGGGCTGCTGGCGGTAACAGCGGTACTGGGAATCAGCTTTTATTTGATTCTCTCCGGGCTGCCTGCCATTCGGGAGATCGGCTTTTGGAATTTTCTGATGGGGGATACATGGGCCTCCAATCAGGGGCTGTTCGGCATTTTGCCGTTCCTGCTCTCTTCGCTGGCCGGAACGGCAGGGGCGGTGCTGCTGGGCGTTCCTGTGGGCATTTTTGCGGCGGTGTTTCTTGCAAAGACCGCGCCGGCTGGAGTGGCTGCCGTGATCCGTTCCGCTGTGAGTCTGCTGGCGGGAATTCCGTCCGTCGTGTATGGCTTGGTCGGTATGGTGGTCTTGGTGCCGGCAGTGCAGCGGATGTTTGGACTGGCGTCCGGAGCGTCTTTGCTGGCAGCCATTGTGGTACTGGCGGTCATGATCCTGCCGTCCATCATCAGCGTATCGGAAACAGCCCTGCGGGCAGTTCCGAAGGAATACGAGGAGGCGTCTTTGGCGTTGGGGGCAACAGAGATGGAAACCTATTTCCGGGTGTCTCTGCCTGCTGCGCGGTCGGGCGTCGCGACGGCGGTGGTGCTGGGAGTGGGCCGGGCGATCGGAGAGGCCATGGCGGTCATTATGGTTTCCGGAAATGTGCCGAACATGCCGGAGAGCCTGTTTGCGCCGGTGCGGTTCCTCACAACGGCGATCGCTTCGGAAATGAACTATGCCACGGTGGGTTCCTTGTGGAGAAATTCCCTGTTTTCCATTGGACTGGTGCTCTTTCTGTTTATCATGATGATCAACGGAATGCTGAATTTCTTCATCAAACGGAAGAAGGAGGACTGACATGAAGGGACTTTCCCTGCGCCGCCGGTTTTATGACCGGGGATTGCGGGTCCTGCTGATACTCAGCGGGATCCTGACTTGTACGCTGCTGGTCTTTTTGATCGGTTATGTGCTGCTGCGGGGCCTTGGCGGAATCACATGGGAGTTTCTGACCACACAGCGCAGCCTGCTGCGGGGGACGGATGGGATCCTTCCCAACATTCTCAATACGATTTATCTGATCTTCTTTTCCATGGCGGTGGTGCTGCCCGTGGGAGTGGGAGCAGCCATTTACCTCACGGAGTACGCGGAAAACCGCCGGGTAACGGCGGTCATCGAATTTGCGGCGGAGACCCTGAGCGGGATCCCCTCCATTATTTTCGGCCTTGTGGGAATGCTGTTTTTTGTGCAGGTGCTGGGGTTTGGATACGGAATTCTGGCGGGCGGACTGACGCTGGTGGTCATGATTTTGCCCACCATCATCCGCACCACGCAGGAAAGCCTCCGAACGGTGCCGCAGTCCTATCGGGAGGGAGCACTGGGTCTTGGAGCAGGGAAGTGGCACATGATCCGCACGGTGGTGCTGCCGAATGCGGTGGACGGGATCGTGACCGGCTGCATTCTGGCGGTGGGCCGGATCGTGGGAGAGAGCGCGGCACTGCTGTTCACCGCGGGAATGGGCAGTGCGCTGCACGGATTTTCTCAGGCGCTCAATACGTCATCGGGGACGTTGAGCGTGGCTCTTTATGTCTATGTCAATGAATATGCCGACACCGGAACTGCGCTGGCCATCGCGGCCATTTTGATGCTGCTGACGCTGTGCATCAACGCAGCGGCAGAACTGGCGGGCCGGCGGCTGAAACGGTAAGAGGAGAACAGAATGGCAACGATCATACAGGCAAACAAACTGAATCTGTGGTATGGGCAGAATCATGCCCTCCATGATGTGGACATTTCCATTCCAGAGCATGAGATCACGGCGTTTATCGGCCCCTCCGGCTGTGGAAAGTCCACCTTTTTGCGGACACTGAACCGCATGAACGATCTAATCCCTTCTGTGAAGATCACCGGAGAGGTGAACTATCGGGGAGAAAATATTTATGACAGCACAGTGGATCCCACGTGGCTGCGCAAGCGGGTGGGCATGGTGTTTCAAAAAGCGAATCCCTTCCCTATGAGTATTTATGACAATGTGGCATACGGCCCGCGGACGCATGGGATCCGTGCCCGCGCAAAGCTGGATGAGATCGTGGAGCGGTCACTGCGGTCTGCCGCCATTTGGGATGAGGTGAAGGACCGGCTGAAAAAAAGCGCGCTGGGCCTTTCGGGCGGTCAGCAGCAGCGGCTGTGCATTGCCCGGGCTCTTGCGGTGGAACCGGAGGTGCTGCTGATGGATGAATCCACCAGCGCGCTGGACCCGATTTCGACCTCCAAAATTGAAGACCTTGCGTCGGAGTTGAAAAACAAGTATACTGTCGTTATGGTCACCCATAATATGCAGCAGGCGGCTCGCGTCTCGGACAATACCGCCTTCTTCCTTCTGGGAGAACTGGTGGAGTTCGGAAGGACGGAGCAGCTGTTTTCCAACCCGGCGGATCCGCGTACGGAGGATTATATTACCGGGAGGTTCGGGTGAGATGAGAGACAAATTTGACCGGCAGCTGGAGCGCCTTCATGTGGAGCTGATCCGTATGGGCGCGCTGTGCGAGGATGCCATTTCTGCCGCCGCAGAGGCGCTTTTGAAAGGGGACAGTACACTGGCAGACGCCGCGGAGGATGCGGAACGGGAATTGGACCGTCAGGAGCGGGCGGTGGAGGATCTGTGCCTGAAGCTGCTTTTGCAGCAGCAGCCGGTGGCGCGGGATCTCCGTGAGATTTCCGCGGCGCTGAAGATGATCTCGGATCTGGAACGGATCGGAGATCAGGCGGCGGATATTGCGGAGCTGACCCGCTATGTATGTCTGCCGGCAGACCGGCAGACCCTTCATATTGCGGATATGGCGCGGGCAGTCATTGCCATGGTGACAGACAGTGTGGATTCCTTTGTAAAAAAGGACCTTTCCTTGGCAAGAGCGGTTTGCGCCGCGGATGATCGGGTGGATGCGCTGTTTGATCAGGTGAAAACGGAGCTGATCGCGTTGATTGCCGCCGATGCCGCGCAGGGACGGCAGGGGCTGGATCTGCTGATGGTCGCCAAGTATCTGGAACGGATCGGAGATCATGCCACCAATGTAGCAGAGTGGGTGGAATACAGCATCACGGGCATCCACCCCTCCAAGGATGAATGACAGGGGGGCACAGCGGCTCCCCGGCGGGGCGGGAAACAGACCTGCCCGGAAAGAGAGGAGGAGCTATGCTGACTTTTGAAGATGTCAAACGCAATGAGGCGATCCGCACTTATATCCAGAGAGCGGATGAATCCCTGATCGCATTGGGATTTACAGAACACAGCTTTGCCCATGTGACGGTGGTGGCAGAGAATGCGGGGTATATCCTGCGGACGCTGGGCTATCCGGAGCGAACCGTGGAGCTGGCGAAAATCGCCGGATTTCTCCATGATATCGGCAATCTGGTCAACCGCATCGATCATTCCCAGTCCGGCGCGGTCATGGCCTTCCGGATTTTGGACAACCTCCAGTGTGATCCGGCGGAAATTGCCACCATTGTCACGGCCATCGGCAATCATGACGAGGGAACCGGCCAGCCGGTGAACGCCGTAGCTGCGGCGCTGATTTTGGCGGACAAGTCCGATGTGCGCCGCAGCCGGGTCCGGAATCAGGATCCCACCACCTTTGACATTCATGACCGGGTGAACTATTCCGTGAAGGAGTCTCAGCTGAAGATCAACGGAGAGCATACGCTCATTAAGCTGAAGTTATCCGTGGATACCAAGTACGGGTCTGTCATGGATTACTTTGAAATCTTCATGGGACGGATGCTGCTGTGCCGGAAGGCGGCTGAGAAACTGGGCTTGCAGTTCAAACTGATGATCAACGAGCAGCAGTTGATTTGAGACGGGCGTCCGCGCACCGTATGCTCCGGCTCCGCAGGACACATAGGAGGAAATGATGATCTATTTACTGGAAGATGACGACAGCATCCGGGATCTGGTGCTTTACACCTTCAACAGTCAGGGACTGGAGGCCAGAGGCTTTTCCGCGCCGTCCGCATTTTGGGCTGCCGTGGAGGAACAGCGGCCCTCCTTGGTGCTGCTGGACATTATGCTGCCGGAGGAGGACGGCCTTTCCGTGTTGAAAAAGCTGCGCGCCTCTGCCCGTACTGCACGGCTCCCCATCATCATGCTGACGGCAAAAGGCACGGAATACGATAAGGTCGTTGGTCTGGACGCCGGAGCGGATGATTATGTGGCAAAGCCGTTCGGTATGATGGAACTGCTCTCCCGCGTCCGGGCGCTGCTGCGGCGGACGGCTGAGAGCGTGCCTTGCTACAGCTGCGGCGAACTGCGGGTCGACCCCGGCAGCCATACCGTTCTGGCAGGGGATCGGGAGGTCATGCTGACGCAGAAGGAGTTTGAGGTGCTGTGCCTGCTGCTGAAGCATCAAGGGCAGGTGCTTTCCAGAGACCAGCTGATCCAAGAGGTATGGGGCTATGCCTTTACCGGCGAGAGCCGCACGGTGGACGTTCATGTCCGCACGCTGCGGCAGAAGCTGGGGGAGGCGGGGCGCTATATTGAGACCGTCCGCGGCTACGGCTATAAAATCGTCGGGGAAAGCTGAGGCGCTGATGAAAAAACAGATTTTTCGCGCCATCTCCGCAGTGGCGCTTTCTGTGCTGCTGGCAAGCCTTGTTTTGATCGTCGGCGTGCTCCACGGTTATTTTCAGGATCGTGTGCTGGCGGAGCTGGGCCGCAGCGCCGCCTATGCGGCACGGGCGGTGGAAACGGAAGGAGCCGCCTATCTGGAGCGGCTGAATACGCCCAGCAACCGGATCACGTGGGTGGCACAGGATGGCACGGTGCTCTATGACAGTGAGGAGGCACCTGACGGGATGGAAAACCATGCCGGCAGGGCGGAGATCCGGGAGGCGTTTTTGACGGGCCGCGGAACGGCGGTGCGGCAGTCTGATACGCTGGCGCAAAAGACGGTTTATTATGCCCTGCGTCTTTCAGACGGATCGGTGCTGCGGCTGGCGGAGACGCAGTATTCCGTTTGGATGCTGGTGGTGCAGGCTTTGCAGCCGGTGGCGCTGGTGATGGCGTTGGCCCTGTGTCTGGCGCTGTGGCTGGCGGGAAGGCTGTCCGCGCGGCTGGTGGCGCCCATCAATGCCATTGACCTCTCCGATCCGGAGGCGGAGCCGGATTATGAGGAGCTGGCGCCGCTGGTGGGGCGGATCCGCAGCCAGAACCGGGAGATCCGGCGGCAGGTGGATGCGCTGCGCCGCCGGCAGGAGGAATTCCGTGCCATCACCGGACATATGAGTGAAGGGTTGCTTCTGATCGACAGGGAGACCCGTCTGCTGTCCTACAATGAGGCGGCGCTGCGTCTGCTGGGGGCGGCAGAGCCGGCAGAGGAGGCGCCCAGCGTGCTGACACTGAATCGGGAGGCAGGCTTCCGGCGCTGTGTGGAGGAATCGCTTTCCGGACACCGGCGGGAGGAACTGCTGGAGCGGGGAGATCTCTGCTGCCGTGTGTTTGCCAATCCGGTGGAGGAGGACGGGACGCTGTCCGGCGCGGTGCTGATCCTGCTGGATGTGACAGAAAAAGAGCGGCGGGAGACCTTGCGGAGAGAGTTTACCGCCAATGTGTCCCACGAGTTGAAAACGCCGCTGACCTCTATTTTAGGGACGGCGGAGATTTTGGAAAACGGCATGGTGCGGCCGGAGGACATCGGTCACTTTGCCGGCAATATCCACAGGGAGGCCCAGCGTCTGATCGGTCTTGTGAACGACATCATCAAGCTTTCCCGATTGGATGAAGGCGGGCCGGTCGGTCAGTGGGAAACGGTTTCCCTGCGGGAGACCGCGGAGGCGGTGCTGGAGCGGCTGTCTCTGGCGGCGGAACGCAGGCAGGTGTCGCTTTCCCTGACTGGAGACTGCGGTCCGGTTCGGGGGGTTCCCCAGATCGTGGAGGAGATCCTCTACAACCTCTGCGACAATGCGGTGGCTTATAACCGCCCCGGAGGCAGTGTTCGGGTGACCCTCTCTTCGGACGGGCAGGGGGAGCGCGCGGCGGTGTCGGATACCGGTATCGGAATTCCGCAGGAGGCTCGGGAGCGGATCTTTGAGCGGTTTTACCGGCTGGACAAAAGCCATCCCAGCGGAGGGACCGGTCTCGGCCTTTCCATCGTCAAGCACGGAGCGGCCTATCTGGGCGTCCGGATAGAGCTGGAGAGCGAACCTGAAAAGGGGAGTACCTTTACCCTGATTTTCCCAAAAGCACCGCAGGAAACGGGCGGCGGAGAGGGGGCTGTATGTGCAGACCCTGCGGTCCGGAGATGATGAGACCCCCTGATGCAGATTGCGTTCTGTACTGCCCCAGATTGTACGGACAGCACAAAAAGCCCCCTGATAGGAAAATATTGAAGTTTTAAGTGGAGTGGCGCAGCGTAAGCGGTGCCACTCCAGTTTTTAACTGGATACGCTCATGGTTGTAGAAATAAATATAAC
>JAPFEH010000017.1 GCA_026169195.1 Dysosmobacter sp.
CCAGCTTTCCACGGCGGGTGCTTTGCAGGATGGTGTTCATCCGGCGGGTATAAACGGCCTTAATGGGGTGATCGTCTGCAAGCTCCCGCTGTTCCCGGCCTCTCAGATTACCGATTTGTCGGCACGTCCTTCCCCGTTGGTCGCCGGGGGTCAGACCACCGCAGTATTTGGTATGCCGTGCATCAATGGTGAGAAACCATCTGCCGCAGATGGGGCATTTCTTGGGTGCATGGCCCACACAAAGCCCCTCAAACAGTTCGGAACGGAACATACCCACAAAGGAGACATAGTGCTTCGGCTTGACCAGCTGAGGCTCCGTCTTTCCGGGTCGAGTGGCGGCTACATACTGCTCCGAAGCATTGGTCAGGGTCATCAAAGCCGGGTTATCCAGCGACAGAGTTGGCTCACTTTTGAAGAACTGCCCGAACATTGCCGCATAACCGTCCGAGGTACGGTCATAGCCGGGTTCATTCAACCGCTCTGCAAATTTCGTCAGGGCCTCCTTGTATTGCCCCAGAGAATAACTCAAATGCCCCAGCACCTGCGCTATTCGGACGAGCATTGTTGCCTTGCTGTGCTGACCAGTCAAAGCACAAATCAGCTGCTCCTGCTGGGTAAGCTGCAAATAGGCTTTGGTGTCCTCCATATATTTCTCGGAAAAGATGACTGCAAGTTTTTGCTCAAAATAGCTTCGATTCAGTCGGGAGAAGGGAGGTGTAACCTGCAAAAAGGAGATGATCTCGCCAGCGGCCTGCTGCACCTGCGGCAGCAGCTCCATATCCACGGAACCGGTGTTCATCCCCTGAAGTAGCTGGTTCAGCACATTGCAGGGAGTATCCAGCTTCTCAATGGTGCTGTCCGGGATGTTCAGCACCTCGCAGCCAATGGTTCCCGTGGGCATGGTACTTCCCTCATAGGTCACGGTGTCCTGCCAGAAATCCAGCGACAAAACTGCATGGTTGATGATCTGATCCATCTTCTCCCTCCTGTCATGTTTTTTATTTTCATAATAGCACACAATTAAATTCTTGTCATGTTTTTTGAAAACGGCTTGTCATGCCATCAGCCTGTTTTTTTCGATTTTCCTCATAACCTATACAGAGGGGTGAGAAAACTGCCCCATCAAAAAGGAAATGGAGGGAATCTGTATGAATCTGTTTGAAGTGGTGAAAGCCAGTATCAACACGCGGGAAGCAGCACAGATGTATGGAATCGATGTCAACCACCATGGCATGGCGCTGTGTCCGTTCCACAATGACCGTCATCCGAGCCTGTATGTATCGGATGACCACTACCACTGTTTTGCCTGTGGGGAACATGGGGATGTGATCGACCTGACCGCCAAACTGTTTGACCTTCGGCTGTATGATGCGGCCCGAAAACTGGCGTCGGACTTTCACCTTGCACCGGACAAGCCCTTGCCGGAAGCCATTCGCCGGAAAAAGAAACACAAAACCAGAGCACAGCAGCTTCGTGAAAACGAGCAGCTGTGCTTTTCTGTTTTGAACGAGTATCGGCGGTTGCTCCTGGATTGGGAAAAACGGTATGCACCGCCAGCACCGGAAGATGTACTGGACGAGCGATTTGTGGAAGCCTGCCACCGGTTGCCCTGGGCAGAGTATCAGCTGGATATTCTGCTGCAAGGTGATTCCTATGAACGAGGCGAAACCGTGAGTAATCTAACGGCAGACGGATACATCCGCAAATTACAGGCCCGCCTGAGAGAGGAGCAATACCATGAACAACCCTGTTTGGATCGATGATAAGGGGAAAATCATCGAGCCGGAATACTGCCGGGATTTTCTGTCCCGGCATCCCATGCGCTGCATCAACGACCGATTTTATACGGTGGATGGACAGTTGCCGGATGAGAGCAAATTGAAGCGCACGATTTATGAGGAAATCTCGCCCTGGCTTCATGCCAAGGTTGCACAGACGGTAGAGCAGGTAATCAAAGCGTTGAAGCTGGCGGCATACGCAGACCCGTTGCCCCTGCAATATGACCGCATCCATGTGGCGAACGGCACTTGTTTTCTGGATGGCACGTTTACAGAGAAAAAAGAGTATTGCGGCAACCGCCTTCTGGTGTCCTATCGGGCAGATGCCCCTGAGCCGGAACACTGGCTGCGCTTCCTTTTGGAACTACTGGAACCGGAGGATATTCCCGCCTTACAGGAGTATCTGGGTTACTGCCTGATTCCCTCCACCAAGGGACAGAAAATGCTCATGCTG
This sequence comes from Dysosmobacter sp., assembly GCA_026169195.1. Lineage (GTDB taxonomy): Bacteria > Bacillota > Clostridia > Oscillospirales > Oscillospiraceae > Oscillibacter. The sequence continues at coordinate 2,233 of JAPFEH010000017.1, forward strand.
ATCGGCAAGGGCGGCGAAGGCAAAAGCCGGATCGGTGTGGTAATGAACGCCATTTTCGGGCTAAACATGAACACTACTTCCATCCAGAAGGTAGAAACTAATCGGTTTGCCAGAGCCGATTTAGAGGGCAAGCTGCTGATGGTGGACGATGATCTTGACATGAACGCCTTAACCAAGACCAACTATGTAAAATCCATTGTGACAGCAGAACTGCGAATGGATTTGGAACGGAAGAAAGAACAGAGCTATCAGGGGCAGCTGTATGTGCGTTTTCTCTGCTTCGGCAACGGGGCATTAACTGCGCTTCACGACCGCAGCGATGGTTTCTTTCGCCGACAGATCATTCTGACCACTAAAGACAAGCCTGCGGATCGGTTCGATGACCCGTTTCTTGCTGAGAAACTGATTGCCGAAAAAGAGGGAATCTTCCTCTGGATGCTGGAGGGACTGCGGCGGCTGATCGCCAATCGCTATCACTTTACCATCAGCCAGAGAGCCAAGGACAATATCTCTTCCGCTGTTCGGGATGCCAATAACATTCTGGACTTTCTCGATTCTGAGGGTTATGTGGCATTCAAGGCCGATTATGAAGCCAGCACCAAAAATCTGTATGCAGCCTATAAGCGGTGGTGTGAGGACAATGCAGAAAACCCGCTGTCCCCAAAGAGTTTCGCAAACCAGCTCAGCCAGAACGCAGAACGCTACCATTTAGAGCCGGTCAATAACCTGCACATCGGCGGTGGAAAACGGTGTCGTGTATACATGGGCATTTATGTCCTGCTCTCGCCTACGGAGTTGTAATGAAACTTCAAAACCTTCTGTTCGTGCGTTCATGCGTTCCCGACCAGGTACAGCCTGTGGAATGAAGGAACGCACGAACGCAAAAAATCGAAGTTCATTTTTTATTGTTCGGCTCAGAGGGCGCTCTAAAATCCGCACTTCCCGATCAATGGTTGTGCAAACAGTGAAAAACACTACTGTAAACAGAATGCAAATCATCATTCGGTGATTTGCGAAACAGTGACGCTGGTATACGGTAAGGTGACTATTTTCACGGTTTCGCTTGCAAGCCCACCTAATGGCAAAGTCGATGGGGTGCTGTTGCGGACAGTTCTTCGCAAACGCAGTTCTGAACGATTTCTGAGAAGTAATTAAGATTAACTGTACCGTGCAGCGTGTGTGCTCCACGGCAAACTAACTTTACGAAAAAATGAGGTATTTTCTATGAAATCCAATTTAAGAAATGAAATTAAGTCGTACATCGTGCGTTCCGGCTACACGATGCAGGAAGTCGTTGACCTGCTTTCTGAGGATTACGGCTGGAGCGACAGCGTTTCCAACCTGTCCAACAAGCTCCAGCGGGAGTCTCTGCGGTATGTGGAGGCGGTACAGCTTGCCGACGCCCTTGGTTATGATCTCGTATGGCAAAAGCGGAGGGACGAATGATGCCTGTCGTTCTTGCCCACCACATCTCCCGTCCCCGTCGAAAAATCCGCAGATTTGGAGATGGATGGCAGAGTGGATTTGCAAAATCTGCTCTGCCTGTGAGCGGCAGAAATGAAGCAATCGAGATTGCGGAGATGCTGTCGGTCACACCGCCTTTTGAGGATTTGGGTGCCACACACAAGTCTCTAAAGGCGTCAAGGCATCCGCAGATGCCGCATTCCCCCTCGGAGAGCCCACGACACTTTGCAGCCCTTCGGGATGAAAGTGTCATAATGGGTTATTACACTTCCCGCAGGAAGTGCATCCCCGGCCCCCAGCCGTCTGCCGCACTATGGAAAGGAGCTGATTTGTATGGCCAGAAACGACGGAATCGACCGCACCTTTGCCCGTAACCAGGACTTGCCCACCCTCGATGATGTGGCGAAGGTGCAGGAGCATAACGAACGAGAAAAGGACAGCTACTCCAACCAGGATATTGATACCACCCAGACCTACCGGAATATCCACTTCAAAGCTCCCACCGACAGCTATGCCGCTATGTTCGATCAAATGATTGCCGATGGCGTCATCTCCACCCGTGGCCTGAAAGCCGATGCGGTGAAATATGGGGAGCTGATTTTTGATGTGAACTCCGCTTACTTTCACAATCACGGCGGCTACGAATATGCCAAGCAGTTCTACACCGACGCATACAAAGCAGCCGTGGAGATCGTGGGCGGTGAGCAGTACATCCTCTCTGCCGTCATGCACGCTGATGAACGCAACCGGGCTATGTCGGAAGCTCTGGGGCAGGATGTGTACCACTACCACCTTCATGTGGTGTATGTCCCGGTGGTGGAGAAACAGATTCTCTGGTCGAAGCGGTGCAAGGATAAGTCCCTTGTGGGTACAGTCAAGGAAACGATCATGCAGGTCAGCCGGAGCAAAAAGTGGGAATCCAAGGTAGCTCTGGATGAGCAGGGTAATCCGCTTCTGACCTCCAAAGGCAAGAAAGTCCTGCGGACATCGTACAGTGTCCTGCAAGACGATTTCTTCAACTATATGAAAGCTGCCGGATATACCGATGTGGAGCGTGGAGAGCGTGGCAGCACCGAGGAACATCTGACGGTGACCCAGTTCAAGGTAGCACAGGAACAGCAGCGACTGGAAGCTGTGACCGCCCAAATCGTTCAGACAGAACGGGTGCTGGACACTGCACAGGCAGCTGTTGAGAAAAAGCAGAAGGAGCTGCAATCCCTGCAAAAGCAGACCAAAGAACAGCGCACCACCGCCCTGACCGTACAGGAAATCCGCTCCATGGGAAAAAAGACGATCACCGGCAATATCACTCTGACTCCATCCGAGTGCAGCACGCTCAATGATTATGCGGTCTATGGGACTCTTTCCAAGGAGGAAAACAGCCGTTTGAAAGAAAAACTGCAAAGCGCACAAAAAAGCGCCGCTGTCTGGAAACAGCGGTATGAATCGCTGAAAGAACAGGCACGGCCCTATCTGGAAGCTGTCAAACTCGCACCCGAAAAGGTGCGGGCTTTTCTTGACGCCATTTTGACCCGAACCCGGCAAACAAGGCACCACGATCAGCCTTCCCACCGTAAGTCGCAGGATGTGGAACTTTAATTGATGGAGGAAACTGCATGAGAAAACACAAAGATTTTATGAACGAATCCGACTATGGCTATATCGACATTGAATCCTGCTTTGACCCAATTTTTGAGCCGCCGATTGATTTTCTTGAAGAATGCCGGAAACGCTGGGAAAACCGGATGAATCCGTTCACTGGTACGGTGGAACGGAAAATCGGAAATACCTGGTATTTGCTGGAGACTGTATGTGATGGAAATGAGCCGCTTACCCACAAGGTAAAACGGCTCATTTTCTCGGACAAGGAGGCGCTTTGTTCATGACACAGACTCAAATTCATGCTACAATATCACCATGCACACCGATTCTGTCAGCTGACCCAACCGTAAAGGAGGACGCTATGTTGGATCAGCAGAAAATCACCATCCTGTACTGCCGCCTCAGCAATGAGGATGCGCTGGATGGAGAATCAAATTCGATACAGAATCAAAAAGAGTTTTTAACCCGGTACGCAGCCGAGCATGGCTACACCAACCTGAAAATTCTGGTGGATGACGGATATACGGGAACCAATTTTGACCGCCCTGGCGTACAGGAAGGCTTTGCACTGGTTAAGCAGGGGCTTGTCGGTTGCTGGCTGGTCAAAGATCTCAGCAGGTTTGGCCGAGATTACCTGACCGTTGGGCAGTACACGGACATCATTTTTCCCAGCTACGATGTACGCTTTATCGCCGTCAACGATGGTGTGGACAGTGAACGAGGTGACAGCGACGGCTTTGCCGCTATTCGTAATTTGTTCAACGAATGGTATCCACGGGACACCAGCAAAAAAGTCCGGGTTGTATTCCGTCAGAAAGGCACCAGCGGAAAGCATCTGGGAAAACCGCCCTATGGTTATCGCACTGACCCTGCCGATAAAGACCATTGGATTATTGACGAGGATGCCGCCCCAGTAGTCAAGCGCATCTTTGACTTGGCTATTGACGGCAAGGGGCCGGAACAGATTGCCCGTATACTGGAGAAGGATAAGGTGTTGACTACCAAGGCGCTGTATGCCAAACAGTTGGAAAACCATCCTGACCCGAAAAAGCGGAAAAAGATGCCGGAACGCCCTTACCATTGGATTGGTCAATCGGTTGCGGGTATTCTGGAACGGATGGAGTACACCGGTTGTACCTGCAATTTCAAGACCTATTCCAAGTCCTACAAGCTGAAAAAACGGATTCCCAATGCAATCGAAGATATGTGTATCTTCCCTGATACGCAGGAAGCAATCGTTTCTCAGGCTCAGTGGGACAGGGTGCAGGAGCTGCGAAAAAACAAACGCCGTCCCACAAAAGCGGAACGGCAGGGATTGTTCTCCGGGCTTCTGTTTTGTCCTGATTGCGGGAATAAGTTGCACTTTGCTACCTGCAAGAGCTTTGACGGCAAGCAAGACCACTATGTATGCTCCAGCTACAAAAGCGGTCGAGGCACCTGCTCTGCCCACTATATCCGGGAAGATGTACTGCGGGAACTGGTGTTGGAGCGCATCCGTGCGGTCAATACCTATATCCGGCAGGACGTGGAGGGGTTTCAGGAAGAATGGCTGCAATGCCGCCGCTCCGATCAGGAACGCAACATCCGTGAAGATCGGAAGCGAGTGGAGCAGGCCAAGAAACGGCTGGCTGACCTGGATGTTCTTCTGTCCCGACTTTATGAGGACTTTGTCCTGGGTGATCTGAGCAAGGAGCGGTACAAGAAAATGACCGCCGATTACGAGGCAGAACAGGAACGGTTAAAACTCGAAATTGAAGTGACGGAAGAATGGCTGGAAACGCAGGAAACTATGAGTGCTGATGTAGACGCCTTTGTCGCCCTGACCCAGAAGTATGTGGATGTGCCGGAATTGACACCTACGATAGTCAATGAATATATCAAGAAGATTGAGGTGTTTGCGCCGGACAAATCCAGCGGCAAGCGGGTACAGAAGGTGAAAATCTATTTCAACTTCGTGGATGACGTAGAGATTCCTGTGATTTCCGAGCCTGTTGTTGCGAAATCTACCCTTGGACGCAGAAAAACGGCGTGACCATTACGGTCACACCGTTCTCTGCCCCTTGCAAAGCTAAATAGTACCTTATCACCATTACGCCTTTGCTTCCGGAGTTTTTTGCGATAATACGGCGTATAGAACAGCGGCAGGGGAATGAGCTCCGTGCCGCTGCCGTTATCATATCATCTTATCCAGTCTATGAAATTATATGGATGAAAAAGGTATTGACTATTCAGTAACTGTACGGTTTAGAATGAAAGAAACCATTGTGAAGGGAACTGATTTTATGAAAATTTTGAAACGAGTAGGTATCGCGGCCGGGTGCGCTGCAATCATCATCGGGGCGGTGTGGCTCTGTCTGGGAGACAAAATCTCATTGCTCTATAAATCTCTGGACAGCTTCAAAGATGAAAATTTGGCACACACCTTTCAGCACACTCCGGAAATTCAGCCCACCGTCAAAATCGGCAAAAGTGAACAGGCATTCCAATTCTGGAGGAGGACAATGTTGACCTGATTGAAGGCTTCCGGTTTGCCGGTGACTTTTATCCAACCGAGCAGTTTATGCGGGACACGAAGACCTCGGCCATGCTTGTGGTCAAGGACGATGTGATCAAGTATGAGGAGTACTTTTTCGGCGGAGATCAGAACACCGTCTTTTCCTCTAACTCTATGGGAAAGTCCTTTGTATCCGCGCTGATGGGCATTGCCATATCGGAGGGAGCGATTGACAGCGTGGATGATCCGTTGGGGAAGTATATTCCGGAGTTCGTTGGGACAGAGCTGGAGAGTATCCCCATCAAGGCCTGCCTGCAAATGGCCTCCGGCATTGACTTCGATGAGGATACCGATATGAGCGGGTTTTCTCTGCGTACTCTGATGGGGATACCGGCCATGAAGGTGATCGCCAGATATGGCGTGCAGGAGGAACCGTTTACATATCGCCGGTATTTGAGCATCAACACCGAGATTTTGGGACAGGTCATCAAGAACGCCACCGGTCAGGGTCTGGGCACATATATGGAGGAGAAGCTGTGGAAGCGGATCGGCTCGGAGCATGACGCATATTGGACCCTGAGCAACGGCACAGAACTTGCCAATGGCGGCCTGAGCATTTCCCTCCGGGACTACGCCCGTTTCGCAAGATTGTATTTGAATGAGGGAGTTTATAACGGCGAACAGGTCATTTCCAAGGATTGGGTCAGGGACAGTTTTGATATCAGCGCGGATTATTCAAGACCCGGTGCAAATGATGACGGTTATAATGCAATTGGATATGGGTATCAATGGTGGGTGCCGGAAGGGGAACAAGGCGAGTTTATGGCCATCGGCGTCTATGGCCAGTTTATCTATGTGAATCCGACAAACCGTGTGATTATTGTTAAAGTAGATGCAGATCCGGATTTTATGTCAAAAAATTATGAATTGAAGCACGTTGAATTTTTTAGAGCCATTGCTGATGGACTTTCTTGAAAGAGCCCTCTGCACAGTCAAAACCACCGGATCATCCGGTGGTTTTGACATTTGACTGTGAACGGCTCCGGCGGATGCTGCCGCAAAAGCAGGCTCCATTCAGGGAAGGGTGGAGTACAAGCCGGGTGATTTTTCTTGACATATATAGACTGCCAATATATTATATAGATAATCTATATATGGAGGCGTTGCCTGTGGAACTGGATAGAAGTCTTGTCAGCGGCAGCATGGCACTGCTGGTTTTGAAATTACTGGAGGATGGGGACAAATATGGGTACGAGATGATCGAAGAGCTGAAACGCCGAAGCGATGATACCTTCCATCTGAAAGCCGGAACGCTGTATCCACTGCTCCACGGTCTGGAAGAAAAAGGACTTGTAACAGCCTATGAGCAAGAGGCGGCAGCCGGAAAACCACGGCGGTATTACCGGCTGACAAAGAGCGGGAAAGATGCCTTGCGGCAGAAGGAAGAAGCGTGGAATGCCTATGCCGGCGCGGTCATGCACGTGCTGAAAGGGGGCGCCTGTTTTGGATAAGAGTATGGAAGGCTATCTGAGGACCGTGGGCGAGCAGATCCGCTGGAAGCGGGCCAGACCCGTGGTGCTGCGGGAGCTGGGGCAGCATTTGGCAGATCAAAGGGATGCCTTCGCGGCAGAAGGAAAGAACACCGGGGATGCGGAACGTTTGGCAGTAGAGGAGATGGGGGATCCGGTCATCATTGGTACAGAGCTGGATCGGGTCCATCGTCCGAAACCTCAGTGGGGATTGCTGATGATGACAATGACACTGGCACTGGCGGGCGGCGGTTTGCGGATCTGGGCGGCCATTGCGGGGGAAGCGTATCCCCTTGGGGATGTGATGCGAACGGCCGTTGCACTGGCAGAGGGAACGGCGTGCCTGCTGGGGGCTTATTTTCTGGACTATACCTGCCTGCTGCGCCATGCCCGCTGGGTCTACGGAGGTGCGCTGGTACTGGGGCTGCTGTCCCTGTGGCTGTCACCCAATATCAACAATGCTTCCTATTATACTCGTTATGTGGTACTGCTGTATCCCACGGTCTACGCTGTCTGGCTGTATCACTGCCGTGGAAAGCGGTGGAAGGGGCTGGCGTTTGCACTCCTCGGCGGGATTCCGCTGGCGGCGGTCACCTGTCTGGCGCCCTATATGATGGGATTGATGCTGCTGATGATCGTTGGGCTTATCCTGCTGCTGGCTGCCGCCGGGACGGACTGGTTCGGCATAGGCCGCGGAAAGACCGCGGCGGCGGTGCTGGGGGCCGGCGCGGCGCTGGCAGGATGTGCGGCATGGATGTTCTGGAAACACGGCTTTGCGCGGAGCCGGCTAGCGCTGTTTCTTCATCCGGAGGCAGACCCGCTGGGCGCGGGATATCAGGCGGTGATGGTCAGAAAAACCCTTGCGGTGTCTCAGTGGCTGGGAACGGGAGATTGGAGTGCGGTTGGCGTCCTTGATTCCTATGAGCGGACCGTTCCGGCGTGGAAGAGCGATTTCCTTCTGACTACTATGATCTATCGTCTGGGGTGGCTGCCGTTTTTGCTGCTGGTGCTGGCAGCAGCGGGACTGCTGGTCTGGCTTCTTCGTAAATGCCTGCGGCAGCGGAATCAGGCGGGACGGTTGATCGCCCTGTCGGTGGCGATTTTGCTGGGGGCGCAGATGGTGTGCAGCGTGTTGATGAATCTGGGGCTTGTGCTGTTTCCTGCTGCGATGCCCCTGATCGTGGGAAATTTGGCCTCTGTGGTGGCTATGGGGCTGATCGGGGTGGCGCTGTCGGTATTTCGGGAGGAGCAGATCGCCCCGGACACGGTTCCGCTTGGAAAAGCGGGACGGAGGATCCGGATTTCTTTTCGGCGGGAGCGGGATCTGGAGAGCGGGGAAGTGCGTCTGGAGGCTGCTGTGACACTTCCCCGCAGAGAGACTGTGGTGGTGGAGCCGGCTGCCGCCGCAAAGGATTGAAGAAGGAAAGACCGGTTCTTTTGTGGATTTTGCCGATATGCCTCAAACCCGGAAACAAAATGGCAGGCCCTGACGTCTTAAGGACAGAAACACGGCTTGGAAAAAATCCGAAGCCGGATATTGACCGCGGCCGGAGTCTCGGCTATAATAGCGGCAGGGTCATTGAGGTGACATAACACCGCAGCCCACCGTGGGCTGTGGTGTTTTTTGCAAAGGATTTCGACATGAATCGACAGAAAGGAACTGCCATGAAACGATTGCCGAAATGGCTGGCCTGCGGGGCGCTCTCCGCGGGACTGCTGATAACTGCTGCCGGAGCCTTTACCGATACACAGGGACATTGGGCTGAGGAATCTATCAACAAATGGAGTCAGGAATACCAGATCATTCAGGGCTATGAGGACGGCACGTTCAAGCCGGACGCTTCCATCACCAGAGGCGCCTTTGCCGGCATTATGGATCGTTTCCTGCATTTTCGGACAGCTGCACCCGCCGAGACTTTTTCGGATCTCAAGGGAAACTACTGGGAGCAGGCGATTTTGAAATTGAATGCCGCCGGTGTGTATCTGGGAAACGACGGGAAAGCGCTGGCGGGCGCCACCATCACCCGCCAGCAGGCGGTCACCATGATCGCCCGGGCGTTTCATGTTGACGCGGAAACCACGTGGCTTCCTTATTCCGACGCGGATCAGATTTCGGAATACGCTGTGGCAGCTGTGGCGGAGATGACGGCGCGAGGCTACGTGAATGACGCGGTGGACGGCAATTTTCGTCCCACGGAGCCGATTACCCGTGCGGAGATCGTGAACATTCTGGGGAATATGATCCAGACGCTGGTGCAGACCCCCGAGACTTATTCGGAGGATGTGTACGGCACGTTGATGATCAGCAGTCCGGAGGGCGCTGCTTTGTCAGATATGACCATTATGGGAGACTTGATACTGGCGCCCGGTGTTCAGGGGACCGTGACGCTGGATGGGGTGGTGCTGGAGGGAAATCTCCGGAATTTCAGTGGTGTGGAACCGGTTTGGAAGGAACAGACTCCGGAGGAGGAGCCGGGGAAAAAACCGGAAAAGGATCCGGAAGAAGAGAAACCGCAGGAAGAGCAAAAGCCCGGCATCAAGCCGGAGGAGGTTTATACGCCGGGAAAAACCACCGGCAAAACCATTGCATATGGGGGCAAAGAGATTCCGGTTTACCGTGGGGTAGAGAAGAGCCGCTTGTATGACGGGGATTTTGCTTGGAATGGTGACCGTCTGGAATACATCGGCGGGGATTTTGATACCCGCTTCGGCATTGATGTATCGGCCTACCAGAACCGGGCCAGCCAAAACGGCGTCATTGACTGGGAGGCTGCTGCGGATGACGGGGTGGAATTTGCCATGATCCGCATCGGTCTGCGGGGAACTTCTACCGGTGAGATCCACGCGGATCAGTTCTATCAGGAAAATATTCAGGGAGCCATGGAGGCCGGCATTGAGACCGGCGTTTACTTCTTCGCTCAGGCCATCACGGTGGAGGAGGCGATAGAAGAGGCGGAGTTCGTATTGAAGCTGCTGGAGGATCTGGAAATTGACGGTCCGGTGGCCTATGACTGGGAGATGCATGATTCCAGCTATCGGGTTTACGGGACGACGCCGGAAATGGCGACAGCCTGTGCGGTGGCGTTTTGCCAGCGGATCGAGGAAGCCGGCTACAAGGCGATGGTTTACGCGGGGCAGTATGTCAGTTATATGAAGTACGATCAAGGAGCCATTGAGCCGTATCTGGGATGGTATCCGGAGTATAAAAGCGAAAAATCCGAGGTGCTGCGTCCTTCCTTTTATTACCAGATGGACTATTGGCAGTTTTCCAGCAGCTGCGCAATTGACGGCATTGGCGGCCGCGTAGACGCCAACCTGCAATTTATTCCAAGATAACCGGATGAAAAAACGCCGCGCAGACGATCGTCTGCGCGGCGTTTCATTGCGGAACATTTATTCTGCGCGGCACGGCTGTTCTGCCGGCGGCACCTGCTTGGGGGAACGCTGCGCTGCCACGACGCCGACGGTGATGAGGGCGGCGCCCACCAAGGCCAGTGGTGAGATGGGTTCCCGAAGGAACAGCCAACCGGCTACAATGGTGATAAAGGGCTGCATATAAATAAAGGAGTTGGTCGTGACAACACCCAGATAGTGGAAAGCCCGGTTCCACAGAACAAAGCAAAGGCAGCTGCCGATCAATCCCAGAAACAAAAAGTTGAGGGAAATGACCGGAGACAGCAGCGCCGCTGCGGGGAAGGAGGTTCCCTCCATCATGACAAACGGCAGCGCGGTGAGGATTCCCCAGAAAAGCGTCCGGCGCGTGACCAGAAGCGGGTCCAGACGATCATCCAGCCGCCGGAGCAAAACGGAATATACGGCCCAGCAGGCAGCGGCAGCCAGAGCCAGCAGATCTCCGCGGGGATTGAGCTTCAGGACAAACGTACCGTTGCACACGACCAGCACAACACCGGAAAAAGCCACAAGGAAACCCAGCAATGTCCCGGAACGGAAACGCTCCAGACCGGCAAAATGTGCAAGAACAGCCGTAAAGATGGGAGCGGCAGCCACAATGATGCTGACGTTGGAAGCCAAGGTATAGGTCAGGGCTGAATTTTCGGTATAAAAATAGAGGGAGCAGCCGGTGATGCCGAGAAGAAGAAATGTGAGCTCCTGCCTGCGGGTCAAGGCCAGCTTTCTGGGTCTGGCCAGCCAAAGAGCGCCATAAGCCAGAAGAAACCGGACCAGCATGATTTGCGCAGGCGTGTATACTTCCAGCAGCTTCTTGCTGGAAATAAATGTGGAGCCCCAAACCACAATGGTAAAGGCGGCACAGAGACAGCCGATGAGCTTTTCGCGTTTTTCCATAAGGACCCGTCCTCGCTTGTATATGATGATGTTGCTTAGACAGCATAACAGATATTGGGAAAAGATGCAAGGTGGAGAAAAACGGGAACTTTTGGGAAGAGCTTTGAGACAATACTTATATATAAAATAAGGAGGGATGCCTGTGAAAAACCGGATTTTTCTGACCGCGCTGACGATGCTGATTTTCTGCTTTTTAACGGGATGCGGAGGAACAGCTGAGGTTTCGGATCAGATCGCTGCGGATGAAGTCAATCTGTACGAGGGGGTCACCATGACGGTTGTGGAAGGCTCTGTATATCCGGGGAGCGCTGCGGTGGAGATCCTCAATGTCACGGAAAAAGATATCGAAAGCGGCAATCAGTTTGATTTCGGGCTGCAAAAGGAAGTGGATGGGGCTTGGTATTGGATGGAGACCAAGGAAAGCGAGTATTGCAATACGGCTGAGGCGATTGGTTATCCAACGGGGGAACCGGTTGTGCAGGAGCTGACGTGGGGCAGTGTGTACGGAGCGCTTGCAGAGGGACACTACCGGATTGTGAAGGCGTTTTTTGAATACCGCGGACCGGGAGATTGTACAGATTTTTTGCTGGCGGCAGAATTTGAGGTTCCATAAAAAACCATGCGGCAGACGGTTGTCTGCCGCATGGCTTGAACGAGGAAATAAACGGGACGGTTACTTGCGGTTTTCCTTCTGGTTACGCTGGTCCTGCTGATTCTGCTTGTTGTCACGCTGGTTACGCTCGTTCTGATTGCGCTCGTTCTGGTTGTTTTCACGGTTGTTCTGCATGAAAAACACCTCCTTTCACCTTGCTGCGTACAGGACTATTGTTGCCGGCTCTGCGCACAAATATACAGAAAAGTGAAAAAAGCGGTTGACAAATCAAAAACTCTCTGATAAAATAACACCGCAAAACAAAGAGGGCTGGTTGCATCCGCCTCACCTCAAGCAAATGAGCAAAGAGGTCAACAACGTTTGAAGAAGCTGCCGGTCAGGCGGTTTTCTTGTTGCGCGGATGCTGAAGATGCATCCGCGTTTTGTGATTTTTGGATGGAGGTGCTTCGACCATAGCTAAGTTAGTGCATGAACTGAATGAGGAAATCCGCGACAAGGAGATCCGCCTGATCGGTTCTCAGGGTGAGCAGATGGGCATTATGTCCTCCGCGGAGGCTTTGAAGATCGCCGATGAGCAGGGACTGGATCTGGTCAAAATTTCGCCTCAGGCTGTTCCCCCGGTTTGTAAGCTGATGAATTACGGTAAGTTCCGTTTTGAACAGAGCAAACGGGAAAAGGAAGCCAGAAAGAACCAGCATGTGGTGGAGGTCAAGGAGATCCGCATGTCTCCCGGTATCGATGTTGGCGACTTCAACACGAAACTGAAGAATGCGCAGAAGTTCATTGCCGACGGCAACCGCGTCAAGGTCTCTGTCCGCTTCCGCGGCCGCGAGATGGCTCATACCGATATCGGCAGGGATCTGCTGGATAAATTTGCCGAGCAGTGCTCCGAAACGGCCACTCTGGATAAGGGCGCCAAATTGGAAGGCCGGATGATGTCGATCTTCCTTTCTCCCAAGGGCGGAAAATAAGCAATCAAATCAGAATCAGATTTTTCATGATACGGAAGGAGTAACTACGATGCCTAAGCTGAAAACCCATAGCGGTGCAAAAAAGAGATTCAACCTCACCAAGACCGGAAAAATCAAGCGCGCCAAGGCCTTCAAGAGCCACATCCTGACTAAGAAGGACACCAAGCGTACTCGCCGTCTGCGTGCCGGCGGTTATGCTGACGTCACCAACATGGACGCTGTCCGCAAGATGATCCCCTACAAGTAAGATACGATACGTTAGAATAGGAGGCTTATTAGAATGGCTAGAGTAAAAGGCGCGATGATGACGCGCAAGAGAAGAAATAAAGTGATGAAGATGGCCAAGGGCTACTGGGGCGCCCGCTCCAAGCAGTTCCGCGTTGCCAATGAAGCTGTAATGAAGGCGCTGACGCAGGCTTATGCCGGCCGCCGCCTGAAGAAGCGTGATTTCCGTTCCCTGTGGATCACCCGGATCTCTGCTGCCTGCAAGCTCAACGGCATGAATTACTCAACCTTCATGCACGGCCTGAAGGTTGCCGGTATTGAGATCAACCGTAAGATGCTCGCTGAGCTGGCAATCAACGATGCTGCCGCCTTCACGCAGCTGACTGAGATCGCCAAGAAGGCCTGATGTTCAGATTTGAAAAAGCAGTGTCCCGTTTATCGGGACGCTGCTTTTTTGCTGGACGCTGTATTGAATGCCTATGCAAATGAGAGCACAGCGCTCCTGCCGAAACCGGCAGGAGCGCTGCGTTTTTATCAAGGAGTGGTTTTGCAGAAATAGGGACCGCAGTCATCTTCGTGGGCGTGAGCATAGGTCCAAGTGAAGTTCTTGTCCACCACGTACCAGTCCGCGCCGATGAGGCTGTCCTGTTCCGGTGGCAGTTCTGCAGGACCGCTGACCCGCCGCAGCAGAGATATCCCCTCCGGCGGGTACTCGTAGTAAAAGAGGTACATCTCATCTCCGGTATGCTCCACCAGAGCATTTTGAGCCGCTTCTCCTGTCAGGTGGGGTACCAGCTCCCAAGAGAAGAGGTGCCAGAGGAAATTCCCCTCTGCCAGCACCCGCTTGCCCAGCTCCTCTTCGGAAACTCCGGCAGCAAAGGTGTCCAGCCAGCGGTTTTTCACAGTCCTGATGTCCGCAGGGAATGGCTCTTCCCAAGGGATCATGGTAGCGACCAGACGGTTGATAGGCAGCCCCTGCTCATAGAATTTTGCTTCATAGTCTGTCATAACGCCTACGGGACCATGCTCATGCAGGTTTCTGGAAACTTCGGAAAGCGTGAAGCCAAAATGCGGAATCTCCTCCACGGAAAATTCAAAAAGCGGCTGATTGTCTGTTTTGAAATGGATCTGGCCGCCCGTTTTCAAAACCTGCCGGTACAGCTTCAAGAAATTGCCGTGAGTCAGACGGCGCTTGGCATGGCGGTTACCGGGCCATGGATCGGAGAAATTCAGATAGATCCGGTCCACCTCCTCCGGCGCAAAAAAGCTGGGCAGCTGATCGGCGTTGGCGTCCACAAAGTAGACGTTCTTCAATCCGGCGTTCATGCAGCGCTCCATGGCAACTACCATGGCATCCGGTACCATTTCTATGGCAATGAACAGCACATCGGGTTCTGCGGCAGCCGTTCCTGCGGTGAAGCGGCCCTTGCCGCAGCCCAGCTCCAGACGCAGTTCACGGGCCTGCGGCATCAGCTCCCGCCAGTGTCCGGCGTGGCTGTACGGGTCCTGAATCAGAAAGTCGCCGCAGCGTTCCATGCGCGGGACCAGATTTTTTTTCTTCCGCATTCGCATATTCAAATCCTCCAGAGGCAGTCGATGATTTTCCACAAAGGTTTGTGGCAGCAGGACGATTTTACCACAGGAAGCAGACCCTGTAAATGGAATCCTCCGGAAAAGGAAGGGAATATCGGGCAGAATGCCAGCCGGACAAGAAAGTTGTATAAAATTTAACGAAGAATTTGTGGGAAGTGTAAAAAAGTAAGAATTGCTGCGGAAACTCACATTTTGCACTTGATAAATTTATAACATACCCCTATAATAAGCATTGTGAGTAAATTGGCAATCTGGAGATTTGCTCTGATTTTCCGCATGTAAGATATTGACCGAATAAAAAAGAAACAAATTTATAGGAGGAACAATCATGAAGGTAGCAGTTTTTGGCGCAGGTACCATGGGCAGCGGCATTGCTCAGGTGTTCGCCGCAAAGGGACATACCGCTCTGATGTATGCAAGCTCTGTCGCTTCTGCGCAGAAGCATAAGGATAAGCTGGCCGCTTCCCTGCAGAAGCGTGTTGAGAAGGGCAAGATGACGCAGGAGGCTGTGGACGCTCTGCTGGCGAATGTGCTGGTGGAAGAGAAGTCTGCCTGTGCGGATGCTGACCTGATCATCGAGTGTGTCAAAGAAGACATGGCCACCAAAAAAGAACTCCTCAATGAGCTGGATGCCATGTGCAAGCCTGAGGCTGTTTTTGCTTCCAATACTTCCTCCCTGTCCATCACCGAGATGGGACTTGGCCTGAAGCATCCCGTGATCGGTATGCACTTCTTCAATCCTGTTCCCAGCATGAAGCTGGTGGAGATCATCCGCGGCGCTAATACCACGCAGGAGACCTTTGACTTCGTGTATAAGCTGTCTCAGGAGATCGGCAAGGATCCCGTTGAGGTTGCTGAGGCTCCCGGCTTTGTGGTGAATAAGATCCTGATCCCCATGATCAATGAGGCAATCGGTCTGGTGGAAACCGGCGTTGCTTCCGTGGAGGATATCGACAAGTCCATGCGTCTGGGCGCCAATCATCCCATGGGCCCCTTGGCTCTGGGCGACTTTATCGGTCTGGATGTGTGTCTGGCCATTATGGAGACGCTCTTCAATGAGACCGGCGATCCCAAGTATCGTCCCGCCCTGCTGCTGAAGAAGATGGTTCGCGGCGGCCTGCTGGGCAAGAAGTCCGGCAAGGGCTTTTATGATTATTCCAAGTAAAACCACATAGAAAAGGAGTAACTGGTAATGGATTTTCATCTGACAAATGAGCAGTTGATGCTCCGTAAGATGTACCGTGAATTCGCCGAGAACGAAGTGAAGCCTCTGGCTGAGGAGATCGACGAAGAAGAGCGCTTCCCCATGGAGACCGTTGAGAAGATGGCCAAGCTGGGAATGATGGGCATCTATTTCCCCAAGGAATACGGCGGCGCCGGCGGCGATGTGCTGTCCTATGCCATGGCAGTTGAAGAGCTGTCCAAGGTCTGCGGCACCACGGGCGTCATTCTCTCTGCCCACACTTCCCTGTGCTGCGCTCCCATCTTTGAAAACGGTACGGAGGAGCAGAAGCGCAAATATCTGCCGGACCTGCTCAGCGGCAGAAAGATCGGCGCGTTCGGTCTGACCGAGCCCAATGCCGGTACGGATGCTTCCGGCCAGCAGACCATTGCTGTGAAGAACGAGAATGGAGACTGGGTGCTCAACGGCTCCAAGTGCTTTATCACCAACGGTAACGTGGCCAGCACCTTTGTTGTGTTCGCCATGACCGATAAGACCAAGGGCAACCATGGTATTTCCGCGTTCATCGTGGAAAAGGATTTCCCCGGCTTCTCCACCGGCAAGCATGAGAAGAAGATGGGTATCCGCGGCAGCTCTACCTGCGATCTGATTTTTGAGGATTGCATTGTTCCCAAGGAAAACCTGCTGGGCAAGGAAGGCAAGGGCTTCAAGATCGCCATGCAGACGCTGGACGGCGGCCGGATCGGCATTGCCGCACAGGCTCTGGGTCTGGGCGAAGGCGCTGTGAACGAGGCGATCAAGTATACGCAGGAGCGCGTCCAGTTTGGCCGCCGCCTGAGCCAGTTCCAGAACACTCAGTTCCAGCTGGCTGATATGCATACCCGGATGCAGGCTGCGCAGTATCTGGTCTATGCCGCTGCCTGCAAGAAGCAGCTGCATGAGGAGTATTCCATGGATGCCTCCATGGCCAAGCTCTTTGCTGCCGAGGCTGCTTCTGATGTGACGCGCCGCGCTGTCCAGCTGTTCGGCGGTTATGGTTATACCCGTGAGTATCCCGTGGAGCGCATGATGCGCGACGCCAAGATCACCGAGATCTATGAGGGTACATCTGAGGTCCAGCGCATGGTGATTTCCAGCCGGCTGGGCGTAAAGTAAGATAGGAGGTAAAGGTTAAAATGAAAATCATTGTTTCTATTAAGCAGGTTCCCGATACCTCCGGCAAGGTCGCTGTGAATCCCGATGGTACCCTGAACCGTGCATCCATGCAGACCATCACCAACCCGGATGATATGAATGCTCTGGAGGCTGCCCTGAAAATGAAGGACGCCACCGGCTGCAAGGTCGTTGTTGTCACCATGGGTCCTCCTCCCGCTGCCGGTATGCTGCGGGAAGCATTGGCCATGGGCGCTGATGAAGCTGTCTTGGTGTCCGCCCGTGAATTCGGCGGTTCCGATACTTATGCGACTTCTCAGATCATTGCCGCTGCGATCGACACCATCGGCGTGGAAGAGGATGATATCGTCATGTGCGGCCGTCAGGCCATCGACGGCGATACCGCTCAGGTCGGTCCCCAGATCGCTGAGAAGCTGCACCTGCCCCAGATCACCTATGCCGCTGATATCGCGGTTGAGGGTAAGAACGTGACGGTCAAGCGTATGCTGGAGGACGGCTACATGACCATCAAGACCCAGACCCCCTGCCTGCTGACCTGCATCAAGGAGCTGAACGAGCCCCGTTACATGAGCGTAGGCGGTGTCTTCGAGGCTTACAGCAAGCCTCTGGCTACCTATAATTATGAGACACTGAAGGATCATCCCCTGATCGACGCCACCACCATCGGTCTGAAGGGCTCTCCCACCAACATCTTCAAGAGCTTCACGCCTCCCCAGAAGGGCG
>JAPFEH010000034.1 GCA_026169195.1 Dysosmobacter sp.
ACACCAGTGATTTATTTCCTGTGCTTCGTTTAGAACTGATTCCCGTTTGATATACTCAGCCATCCTGCTCCTCCTCTCCGGCACGGCGGTTCCATGCTTCGATAGCTTCTTCTACAAATTTTCTGAAAAGATTAGTTTCTTTTTTGCAAATTTCTGATACAGGATTATAGTTATTGCCCCAAACAGAGATATACGGATTCGGATTTATTAGCCCGCCCGTTATGATTGGCTTTCCACGGCTTCTGCACTTTTTGCAGATAACTTGGACACGATATGACACCTTCTTATCGCCTAATCCGTTATATCCGATAAAGCGGTAGTCCTTAAATGACACCTTCCCCTCTCCGCCGCAAAACGGGCACGGTTTCAGTTCATCCATTTCCGTCACCGTCCTTCCGCTCTCCATATGCACAAAAGAACTCCGGATCGTGAGGAGTAACGCCTTCGCACAAATCATATTCTGGGTGATAGCAGTTCACATCAAGTACACCTGACGAACCATGCTTGCACTCCCGGCATCGGACCACCGGAACAGCCCCATCCCGCAGGGCTTCCAGCGCCGCCAGCGCCAGCTTGTGATATTCCTGCGCCTCGCCTTCTTTGAGCGAACAGACGCCGCCGAACGCCCACACCCGGGCCAGTCTGATTGCACAATCTAAGTCCATGGTTTGTCCTCCTCATACAAATTCCTATAACATCCCCCGCGCTTCCAGTCGCTATGAAGGCGTCCCCCATTCACGCAGCAGGATCTTCCTCGTTTCCGCGTCTGCCCGCTCATAGTCCTCTCTCATATCCTCCGTCCACTTCCGCTTCTTTCCTCCGGCCCCTTCCACGGTGTACCGCTGCTGACCACGAATGGCGTGGGCAATGGCCGCCGCCATCACCAGATCGTCGTGCTCTCCCGATGCCGCCTCCGGCTTCCGGTCCTTGCCATAGACAAAGGTCATCATCTCGCCCAGCGTCTCGAAGCTCACCACCAGCTCCGGAGCCTCCTCCATGATGGTGTGCAGCCCCGCCAGAATGACGGGCCGTGTCTTGGGACTGGTCACCCAGCCGAAGGACTTGACCATTCTGTTCTTGTAGGTGTCAAACCGTTCCCGCTGGTAAAGGTTCGGATAGTGCCACTCCTCCAGCTTCAGCTCCGGATACGTGGAGAAGTTCACCTCCACGCCGATCAGGGCATCGTTGTAGCAGCGGCCCAGACAGAAGATCTGTCGGGCGTACAGGATCTCACTGAGCTGGTGCTGCAGCTCCGCCACCTGATGCCCGTCGGTGTTGTCAATGACATGGGCAGTGAAGCAGTCGCTGCCTTCTCCCGCAGTGTCCCCGCCGATGACATAGGGGTGCCCCGGTACCGGCTCCTCGAAAATACGGATCAAGCTGTTTTCCTTGTCACCGTCTGTAAATCGCCAGTTTTCCGGTGCTCCGCCCTCAATCTCCGGCTCGTCATACAGAAACAGACCCACCCGCAGCGGCTTCGGCGCTGCCCGCCTCCGGGCCATGATGACATCGTTGTTGAAGAAGGGATCGCCGGACAGCAAAAAGGCCTCGTCCGGTGTGTTGGGGTACTCCTGCCGGAACAGCCGCTCGTCTCCGCCGCAGTTGGTCCTGATGCACCACCGCCGCCAAGCCAGCTGTTCTTCATCCAGCCCGTACTCTTCCCGCAGCTTCTGTTCCTCTCCGGTCCACACCGTCCCCGGCTCCACCGGCTTCCGGTATTCCGGCTCCATGTACCAAGGCAGAAACACCGGCCGCCATCCGTTCGTCCCGGCCTCGGCGCCGTCCCACAGCTCCTTGAACTCGTTGAAGCCGTTGGCTGTGCTCTCAATGATGACCATAGTGTTGACATCGTCTGGCACAGACTGCATGATGCCCAGCAGGGTTGCGTTCTTGTCCCCGGGCCAGAAGGCGAATTCCGATAGATGCACGTTGTTCTGGGTCAGGGAGCGGCCCGCCCCCTTTCCGCCCGCCGTGATGCAGCGGATACGGGACCGCAGCCCCGGCCGGCGCCGCTTTTCGCCCTCGTCCCGCGTGGGATTCTCGAACACCAGCTCCTTGGCGTTGGAATTCTTCCGCATAGGCTGCAAGGCTCTTGGCAGATAGTCGTAAAACAGCTTGTTCATGTTGAACAGCGCCGCCGTGGAATCATCCCGGTGGGCCACGATCAGCGTGTTCACCAGCGGCCGTGTGGCGCTGTCCTGAAACATCAATGCCTCGGTGGCGGTGGAGATTCCCTCCTGCCGCCCCTTCAGCACAATGAGGCGCACAGGCCGCCCGGCCTTATGCTCCTCTTTGATGATGCTGTACAGGTTCTCCTGCGCCGGCTTGAACTTCAGCTTTACCAGCTGCTGCTTCTTATCCCGGATGTACAGCAGACTCTCGCAATATTCCTTTGGATTCCGTATGTTGATCCCCACAGCACGCTCCTTTCCGTCCCTCTGACCGACCCCCTGCATCTCAGGGAGCCGGTCACAAACACGGCTCTGGCAGCGGTCCCTGCAGGGACCGCCGCCTATTCCTTCCTGTGGCCCTCCGCCCGCTTCCCGTGCAGCCCCCCGGCCTTGGTGTTGGCCGGCAGCTTCATCCGCCGACGCCACTGGCACACCGCCGGTTTGCAGCACCCTAGTGCCAAAGCGATCTCTGTGTCATTGGCCCCTGCCCGGTACAGCTTCTCCGCCTTCCCCCAGTCATATTTCCGGCGCTTGGCCCTCTTCTGCCGCTTCTCCTCCATTTTGGTCAGGAGCTTTGTTGCCTGCTCCGGGGTCTCCAAGCGGTCTCCCCGGATGTAGTGCGTGCATGCCTCCGGCGGTTCTGCCAATCTGGTGTGCCCCGTCAGCGCCAGATAATCGCAGCGGTATTTCTTCGTGATCTCCGTGCGGAAGACACAGGTGTCACAGCGATCCTTCATCTTGATCCTCACACAACATTCCGGCCGTCGCCGCTTCCATTCTGTTTGCCAGCGCTTCCACGTCTTTCAGGCATACCATCACTTCATCAAATGACCTGTTGATTCCATAGCGGGCGCCGTAGTAAAAGCATCCAACCGCGCACATTCCCCATCCCAGCAGCATGGTGGGCACCGCAAACAGCAGCTGTCCAGCCTTGAAGTTGAAGGCCGCGATCATCAGATACAGCAGCCCCATCACCGCCCAAGCGGCGGCAAATCTCTTGTCTCTTTTCATGGTCTCTCCCTCACAGCAAATAGTTTTTCAGGTCCACCTGCACCGCATGGAGCGGCAGTACCGGCTTGAATATCCGGTCCAGCTTCTCCGTACGCACTGCCTCTCTCGGTCCTCCGTAAGATCTTCCGTAGTAGATGTGATATTCCCATCCGTTATCAGTCAGGCTCAGTCCCTGCAGGTATCCCACCGCATCTGTGTTCAGCCCCAGCTCCCGCAGGGGATATCCCGGAGAGATGATTTCATCCGGGATGTCAAATGCGATCCGCACCCCCTCCGCTGCTTGCTTCGGTTCATAAAAGCGGGTACATTCCTGTTTGCTGTCCGGATCCCGTTTCGCGCATAGCGTCACACCCTCCATTCCCGGTGTGCTCCATGCAAAGAACGTCAACCCGGTCAGCACGAATTTCCCACGGCTGGCCTGCACGATCCCGTCATAGGAGAACATTTCACCCATTCTGCAAGGCGCCTTCACCTTCATGCCGCCCCCGCCGCCTTTCTGATGGCGTCAGACAACGCTTCCAGTGCCCGCCGCATCTTTTCCTGATTCTCCGGTGTCTCCTTTTCCATGGCATCTGCCATGCGGTTCACCGTGTCCTGTGCCTGATTGAAAAGGATCCCGAACTTCACCATGTTTTCATTGGAGTTGATTCTGGCAAGCTTCCCGGACTCCTCCGCCTGACGTCTGGCCTCCCGGGCCGCCTTCTCCGCGTTCTGAAGACTGATATTGGCGGCCTTGCTCTCTTCCCGGGCCTTGCGCAGCTCCTCCTTCAGTTTTCCGGCCCGTTCCTCCGCGTTGGCCAGCTGCTTTTCTTTGGCGTCCAGAATGGACTGGCTGGACTTGCGCGCCTGAGAAAGTCCCTCCTCCCGGGCCGCTTCCAGTTCCTTGGGGTCCGTCCGGTACTCCACAGCCACTTCAACCGGTCTGGCCTTCCATTCCGCCAATTCCGCTTCCGCCCGGCGCAGCTCCTCCGCCTTGGCTTCTTCGGCCTCTCTGGCCCGATTCTGGAGTTCTTTCAGGGCTTTCATGTCCTGCTCCATCTTCTCACGGGACCGCTCCGCCGCCTCAGCCCGGGCTTTCATGGCCTCCATGTGCTTTCTGGCGTCGTCCCGCTCCTCAATGGCCTTTTTCAACTCCTTTGCGGTCATCTCACCCACGGACTTTTCCACTCCGTCCACGTTGTGTTTTTCCGCTGCGAACCTCTCCCGCTCGGAAACCGGCAAAGCCAAGAGCGCCAAGGCTTTGGAGGCCCCCAAATCCGCAATTTCTGCGGATTTGGAATACTCTCTTGCAAGCCGCATAAAGTCCTGCGCGGACCGCTCGGAAATGTCCACTTTTCCCCGCAGCCATGGCAGCCACTCCCCGTGGGAAAGCTGGGCTTTCGCCTCGTTCAGCCGCTTGCCGATCTCCAGAATGGACTGCCCCGCATTCCGCTTGTAGAACAGGATCTCATTTTCAATCAGTTCAAGATCCCGCGGCCCGGCGGGGGCCTCGGCAGCCTCCGCCTCAAGATGCGGGGCCGGCAGGGCGCCGTCGTCCGGCTCAGCAAGTCCCAGCTCCACCGCCGCCTGCTTCGCGCGCTCCAGATCACTCATACTCATGCCACATTCCCTCTCTTTTTCGTTTTTCGACTCACTGCCTTGATATGCTCCAGCCATGCGGTTTCAAATGCCTCTACCTGCTTGGTCCTGACGCAGTTGCACTTTCCGCGGTTCTGCTTGACCTCCAGCGTCTTGATATCCAGCTCCAGCGTGAAGTACGGCTTGTCCGGCTCCCTTGCTTTTCGAATGAAAAAGATCACACTGCCCCCGGTTGCGTGGGTATTCTTGTAACCTGCCACACAGTGGCTGAGGGCTTTTCCTTCGGCGTCCAGTTCCTCCGGCGCTTCACACATCCGGATCAGAAGGCCGCCGTTCTGCCAGTTGAACCTCGAGAACTCTTTCGACCGCTTCCGGAAGCCTTCTGTCATCTTCCGGTTCAGCTCCTCACGCTCCTGTTCCTTCGCCATCTCCCGGCGCACCCGTTCCGCTTCCATCAGCCTGTCATGCTCCCGCATCACGTTCTTCGGGAACCGGACATGCTCGTCGGTCAGATCATATCCCTCTCTTCCGGCGCTCCTCCAGTAGTCATCCAGAATATGGTTGTCCACCCGCTTGTCCAGCGCCTTCTGCTTTTTCAGATAGCGGACGCAGCGCATCATGGGCAGTCCTTCCTCCAAGATGCGATTGCACCACCATGTCTTCGCCTCGATGCAGTCCGCCAGATCTTCCGGCAGCCGGAGTGTTACCCCCTTCTCCCTGCAATTTTGATAAAACCGCAGGGTCGCCGGATCCCACTCCATGTCCCGACAATGCCGGAACGCCCCGGCGTCCAGCCCCAGCATTTTGGAAGGCCGAACCTCCTTCCAGCGGATGCTGTCCATGTGCGGAATCCCCCGTGCTCTCTGATAACTATACCGGTGACTTTCTTCGTCGATCAGCTCTCCCACCAGCTTCCCGCATCCCTGCATCACCAGATTTTCGAGATTCCGGTGCCTTTGCCAAATGCGCAGATATGTGACCGGGTAATTCTTCTCCGCCTGTTTCATGTACAGATCCAGCTTGCTGTTTTCCGCCGTAGACCCTTCCAGAATGGCCGGATCCCACGGATATACCAGCGGCGCCGCTCCCCAGTTGTCCAAGCAGGTCTTTCTCTGCTCCCAGTGGCCGAAAAAACGGATGGCCGATAGGCATTTGATATATCCCATCAGCCGGATGACCTTCTTTTCCTCTACCACATAGGCCTCATACGGTTTGACCGAAATCTCTTCAACCGCATCCTTATCTGCAAATTGACCAACATACCAGCCAATCAGGACCAGCCGGTCCTCCAACCGTGTCACGACCATCGGCCACGCCTCTCCCATGGTTCTGCCATACCGGCAGCTTCCCACATGGACTGCTTCCACAGAGCATCCGCACATCGGGCACTTCACATGGTTGCCGCTGGTGACCGCGTGATTTGTGACCGGATCCAGATAACCAAACGGTGCCGGTGCGCAGCTGCTGCGGCATCCCCCTGCATCGATACGGCCGGCGTACATGGTCTGTCCGCATCCGCTGCACTTCAGCTCCACCATCTTTTCCCACTGGTCCGTGAGAGGGTCCTGCACTCTGGCTGCCTTGTACCGCAGCAGGTGCGTTTTGAATTTACCCTGTTTCTGAAGCCATTCGATCAGGTCCTCAGGAGGTTCCAGCGGAAGGTCTTCAGCATAATTTCTCTGCTCCATACCGTCACCTCAGAAAATCCTCGAAGTTCAAAACCACGGCACTCCGGGGCCCGACTGCCTCCCCGGGCTTCGGCAGTCCGTAAAACTCCCGCAGAATATTCTCCGCTTCCGCGGGTGTCACGCAGGAAGAGTTTCCGGTCCTGTGCTTGTCCGCAAAGGCCTTGATCTTCTTTTCCGCCTCCACAATGGACAGGGACGGATTCTCCAGATCCTGTGCGATCAGCTCCGCGCTCTCCGGCTCCCGCCGGCAGATGTCCATCAGCTGCTCCGCCACCATCCACTGGGCAGAGCGCTCCTTCACCTTGCTCTGCTGCTCCCGCAGCAATGTGATTGCTTTTTCCGTCATTTTTTACCTCTTTCCCGTCTTGCTCCCGCCCGAGCATTATAGGACCTTTCCCAGCTGGTAGGCCCGTTTCAGCCTCCGCTGCAGATATTCCTCCTCCAGCTTCACATCTTTCCTGCAAGCCGTGCACATGGGCGGCGCTCCGTAGTAGACCCGCCGGCACCGGCAGCAGATGTTGCGGGGCGCTCCCACGATCTTCTGCTTCATTTCACAGTGTGCGGCCACTTCCCGCCAAGGCACGCCCCAGAACTCCGCCGCCGCCACAGTGGCCAGTTCCCAGTTTTCCGCGTTTACCCATGCGTCCGTGTGACCCTCACAGCCGACCTGCCACAGAATGTTCCGTTCCTTCTTCGCCGCCAATGGATCACCTCCGTAAATGTCCGTGTTTCTGCTTCCGCGCAAACCGGCGCCTGTTGTCATATCTGTATTCCCGAACCACCTGCCGCTTCCGCTTTTCCGCGGCAGTCTGCCGCCGCTGCTCTTCCAGAGCGTCCTGCATGGCGCCCCATGCAGCGCACCGCCACGCTCCGTCCGGCCCCCGGCCGTGACAACCCACGCAGCGCATCCGGCACCCGATGCACGGGGACTGCGCCTGACCGGTCATTCCCAGTCCTTGGTCACGAACAGGGCCTCATACACCTGTTCGCCCACGGTCATGCCGCACCACTGGCTGTTGACCTTCATGGTCATCACCAGAATGGCCGCCAGCACCGCCAGCACAACGATTCCCGCCTGCTCCGGCGTCAGGCCGCTTCCGGGCTTCTTTCCCCGGTAACGCCGGCCGCTTCCCTTCCTGTAACTGCTCCTTTTCATAACAGCCTGTCCTCCTTTTTCTCAGGCCGGAGCATCCGGCCCGCCTCGTCCGGCGGAGCGGGCCTAGATCAGTCCCCGCCGTATGTAATCCTGACATTTCTCCACCAGCATCTCTCTCCGGCGCTGCTGCGCTTCTTCCGTCACACACGGGTCCAGAACCTGTACCTTTGCGCAGCCGTTCTTTGGTCCAAAATCCACTTCATAACGGATCTCGATGAACGCTTTCCCATCGATGATGATTTCCCGCCGTGAGAGATCCCGGCGGATTCCATGAATCTTATCTGCCGCCAAAACGTCCACCTCCTCCATTCAGCCTATGGCCTGCTTGGTTTGTCCTATGTCATATCCGGTATCAAATCAGAAACGTCATTCTTCTTTCACGGTTTGAAATGAAATTTGGAAGTCTATTTGAATCCTCAGGTGCGGCGGCCCCGGAATGGAATAGGCGCAGCGCTGTCCGTCCTTGTACAGCGTTCCGTCTCCTGCCGCTCCGTGTTGTTCAAATGTACGCTCCAGCGCCGATACGGCTTTTCCTTCCCATCGGAGCAGCCGCTCCTTTTGCTTTTGCATAAGTTCTTCGCTGCCCCACAATAATCTGTCGATGGGCTCGAACGAATTCTCTTTATGATCCGAAAATCCGGCGAGCCACAGAAGATCCCGCTCTTCCAAAGCGGTTGCAATTCGAAAAAACACATCATATGGCGGAGCCGTTTTTCCCGTCTCATAGTGGCTCAGCGTTGTCGGTGTGAGCTCCGCCTGTCTGGCAAGCGCCCGAAGGCTCATGCCCTTGCTTTTCCGAACTTCGCGGATCCTGCCTCCGGTCCACTCGTACATCGTTTCTGCTCCTCTCCGCCGCCGGTGCGGTCCTTTTTTATTTCTTCGCACGAATCAGCGCATGGCGCATTCTGTGATTCGGCTGTTGTCTCCTTTTTGTGGTCTTTCTCTGCCAAAACCGCTTGGAAACAGAAACGCCATGTTTCAGATAACGGATCTCCACAAAATGCCTGCCCTCTCCGGCGGGCGTTTTCTTTTTCATCTTCATTTCTCCCTGATTCGTCATTTCAGAAGCATGTTCTTTCTGTTCCTGCGGCACTCCTGTTGAAGCTTCTCCAATAGGTTTCTTTTCATGAACATACAAGACATCCGGCGCCTTCCGAACCTCACAAATCGGCAGGCGCTTTCTTCTTCGCGTTTCCGCATACTTCCAATAGAATCTGCCAGCCAGCAGACCGATTCCAATTCCGCAGAGAATGCATAGTATAATTCGTTCCATATTCATTCCATCCTTTTTCATGCCATGAAATTAGAAATCATCTCGAATGAAACTCCATATGAGCATCCCGACTAAAATGAGAACTTCAAGCAAACCGATGCACGCCAATATCAGTAAGATCGACTCCACCCTGTCAACAAAACTCATTCACTCCACCTCCGTATTTTCATCCTCAAAGAATCTGGTCCAGTCAAAGTTCATTGCTTTTGAAATTTTCTTTGCCATATTGACCGACGGATGTCTGCTTCCGACTTCAATAGAAGCGTAGGTACTCTGCGCGATTCCGATTTCCTGAGCAACCTTGTATTGCGATCTACCGCCCCGGATCTCAACCAGCCATTTCAGCATCATGCTACCTCCTTTGTATAATTTCCTTCCGTTTTTTCCTCCAACATTTATGAACAGTCTGTAAAATTCACGCATTGTTGTACACTCAATGTTGTGTTTATTTATCATTTCTGTTAAATTATGTATATCCCTAGTTTGGGGTGGAAAGGGGATTATGCCCTATGCCAGCATCGGCGAGGCAATCTTTTAGCCACCCCGCACCATAACCTCCATTGGATTTGGAACGACCATCAAAAGCGGGCGTAAACGTGGCAAGGTTCGCCTCCTTGTTATTCTCGCATTGAATAGCGGAAAAATCTGAGGTGGCCAATTCTCAATTCGATGTGTACTGGCGGGAACCCGGAACCAGTGACCGGGCAAGCAGTGCAAGTGGTCAAGAATCACTGTTGCCAAAGTGACATGAGTTCATGTGCAGCCACTTTGTGGTAAACAAATTCTGGCGATAAAGCGTCAAGTGGCAACTTGGCGTTTTGTTGCTCTGGATTGTTTAATATATTAATCGCTCTCTGTACAAAAAATACTGCTTAACTGTACTCCTAATGCGGATGCAATTTTTAGCAGTGTTCCTGTGCTTGTTATCTTGATTCTTCCACTTTCCAGCCCAGAAATTGTAACCCTTGAAACTCCTGACTTTTTTGACAACTGCTCTTGTGTCATTCCGGCGATTTTCCTTATCTCTCTGATTCTAAATCCCATGATTTCACCTCCTTGCTGTAAAGTTTAATATATTAATCTTATTTTGTCAAGTATGTTAATCGATAAATCTATTAAACTTTTTCTTGCAATCCTAACCGCATTATTGTATAGTATATTAAACAATAAGTGAGGTATTAATTATGACTCTTGGAGATATTATTAAAGACTACCGGCTGAATCATGGTATTTCTCAATCCGATTTTTCTAAACTATCTGGAATCACCAAAGGCTATATATCTATGCTTGAAAACAATAAAAACCCCAAAAGTGGAAAACCAATAGCCCCCACCTATAAAATGTTCCAGAAAGTTGCATATGCTATCGGTATTCCAATCAATGAACTTTTTCTGCAAGTTGATTCAACTCAACCGATTCATATGGATTTCTGTGATGAAAATCCATATGAAATTACACCAGACGATTCTGATTTCTTCTCTCTTTACCAACAGTTAGATGATACAGGAAAAGAATTGGTAAAATCCTACACAAAGGGTCTTGTTGATTCCGGCAATTATCTTCTTTCCCCCACCGCATCCGGCGAGTAGGCCGGATGATCTACGTAGACTTCCGCCCCGACAAAAAATAAGAGCCTCATCTGATGTCCGCTCGTCAAGTCAACATCATGTCACCACTTCCATTGTAAACACTGTCTGCGATTATTTTTTCGCAAGCAATTGTTATCTCTTGCATTTATGACTTATTCACGGCAGAATAAGCGTAAGAGGTGATAATATGGATTTTAAAATTCGAATCCGTGAACTGCGAAAAGCAGCGGGCTTTAAATCTCAGCAGGCGTTTGCGGATGCCTTTGGTGTTGCGCAATCTACTGTCGGAAACTGGGAAGCAGGTAAGCGGGAACCCGGTTACGAAACCACCATACGCCTTGCAGAATTTTTCAATTGTTCAACAGATTATTTGCTTGGCATTTCCCCCTTCCCTCACGCAGCACTGCCCGGACTAAACGACTCTCAAATGTCAAAGGGGCTTGCGGAAGCATTCAAACATTCGGAATTATCCGTGTCCGAGCTACTTTCTCTTTGTGCCAAGCTGAATCCCGCCGGTCAAAGTAAAGTAAAAAATTATATCCATGATCTTATCGATAGTGGCAAATATGAATGTTCCGTCCCCCGCAGCATCCGGCGGATCGGCCATGTAATCTATGTAGACTTCCGCCCCGACAAAAAATAAGAGCCGCCGGATTTTCCAGCGGTCTTTGGTGTTCATTTTTGATAATTTTTTGATATGACAGCGAGGTGATACCCCATGCTCCGCGAAATGCTGGAACAATATAAGCGCGTCGGCCGCTGGGTCCGTTCCGCCATCTACCTCCGCAAATCCCGGGCAGAGGAGCACATGAGTCTGGAGGAGATTCTGAGCCGCCACCTGTCTGATCTGAAAGAGTACGCTGAGAAATATGGCTTTCTGGTGGATGAGGCTGATATCTACAAGGAGGTTGTCTCCGGCGAAAGCCTGTTTTCCCGCCCTGAGATGCTTCGCCTCATGGAAGCCGTCAGCTCTGGAAAATATGAAGCCGTCCTCTGCATGGATATGCAGCGTCTGGGCCGTGGCGGCATGTATGATCAGGGCTTCATTCTGGACACCTTCAAAGCCTCCGAGACGTTGATCGTCACTCCGGAGCGCATCTATGATCTGACCAAAGAGATGGATGAGGAAGCAGCCGAGATGCAAACCTTCCTCTCCCGCAGCGAATACCGGATGATCACCAAGCGGCTCCGCCGCGGCACGCTCCATTCCGTGAAGAACGGCGCCTACATGTCCAACGCCCCCTTCGGCTACCGGAAGGTCCGCGTCAATAAGATTCCCACTCTGGAGATCATCCCGGAAGAAGCTGAATGTGTCCGGCAGATCTACCAGCTCTACGCTGACGGCAATGGCTGCACCAAAATTGAACAGGCCATCAATGCCATGGGCTTCCATGGCCGCCGCGGCAGCCGCTTCAACCGGAACACCATCCGGACCATTCTGGACAATCCCGTCTATATCGGGAAGATCCGGTGGGATCAGACCTCCACCGTGAAGGTCGGCATCGGCGCCGACCGCCGCAAAAAGGTCATCTATAATCCCGCTGATAAAGTCCGCATCATTGATGGCCGCCACCCTGCTATCATCGACCAGACGCTGTGGGACACGGTTCAGGCCCGCCGCAAATCCCGCTATTTCTATGTGGATAATAAACACGTGGCCAGTCCTCTTGCCGGTCTGGTCCACTGCTCCAAATGCGGCCGTCTCATGAATATGCAGGGCAAGAATAAAGGTGTCCCCTATCTGCTCTGCCCCACGAAGGGCTGCAGCGCCGGCGCCAAGTTTGAATTTGTGGAGCAGTCTCTTTTACAGCAGCTGGAGGAAATTGCCCGGCAGCTGGAAGTAGAAGTTGCCCGATCCGCCGTGCCCGATGTCTCTAATCTGGAAACCACCCGCGCCAAGATGCAATCTCACCTTGTAAAGCTGGAGGACCGCCGCAACCGGCTGTACAGCCTTCTGGAAGATGGCACCTATACCCGCGCCCTGTTCTCTGAGCGTATGCAGCTGCTGGCTCAGGAGGAAGCGAGCCTGAAGAACACACTTTCTGCTCTGAACGATGAGATCCGCCTTGCCCTCTCCCGCAATCAGGAAAAGCAGCTGGCCCGGCTTCACACTGTACTCGGCAGCTACCAGTCTTCCTCTCTCGCTGTCCGGAAAGACCTTCTGCAATCCATCATCAGCGATATCCAGTACACCAAAGAAAAAAAGACAAAGCCCGCCGACTTCTCCCTCTCCATCAAATTGAAAGATCTTATTTAACCGCATTCCTCTAAAACGCTCAATGTTATGACAAAGATTGTATCGAGGACCTGCGGTTTTATCCCAGACTGCAGTATGTGGATGTCATCAACCGCGCCCTGTCTGTCAAGGGCGGTTCTGCACAGCTGCTGTATGTGTATGTGGATGTAGAGCCCGTCAGCTTTAACCGCGGGTTCTATACCGTGGATATGCGTTTTTTCTATTCCGTGTCCCTTCAGGCCTATCTCAGCAGTCCGGTGCCGGTGACGGTGGAAGGACTGTGCGTTTTTGACAAGCGGGTGATCCTCTTCGGCAGCGAAGGAAACGCCAAGATCTTCTCCTCTGAGCTGCGCACCGGAGAACCGGATCTCCAGATGATGCGCCGGGCCAATGCGCCGGTGGCCGTTGTAGAAGCCGTGGACCCCATTGTTCTGGATGCCCGTCTGGCAGACAACTGCTGCCGCCGGGACTGCGACTGCGACCTGTGTGAAGTTCCCGCCTTTGTCAACAGCTGCTTTGACGGGGAGCTGTCCAGCGGAGATGACGCCCGCAGGATCTACGTGACGCTGGGGCAGTTTTCCATCGTGCGGCTGGAACGGGACTCCCAGCTGCTGATCCCCATTTACGATTACTGTATGCCGGAAAAAGACTGCGCCTGCGGCACCGGCTGCGGCTGCAACGAAGATCCCTGCAGCATCTTCCGCGGCATCTCCTTCCCGGTGGGTGAGTTTTTCCCGCCCAACGCCATCTGCAAGCCGGGAGACCATGACGGCGGCAATTGCTGCTGTCCCTCCTGCTGACAAACACAGTCCGGACACTGTCATGAAGTTCCGGTCTTCCCCTGACACGAAAAAGCGCCCGCCCCGTTCAAAACGGGGCGGGCACTTTTCATTTCCTGCCGTCTCGGCAAACGGCTTCTGGCGGCAAAGCAGCATTACGCTTTGTCCGCGCCGTTTGACCATGTGCTTTTTTCATCCTGCAAGCGTTTTCCAAAGAACACAAACAGATAAGGGACTGCCCAGACGATCACAGCGCCTATCCATTGGTTCAAGCCAATATCATATACAAATTGGGACACAAATCCGCTCCATTCGTGAAGTTCACTATAAAACACGGCGAATGAAGAACCCAGTGCAGTTCTTTGGAAAAAGTAAGAAATCAAACCGCCAATGACGTTGAACACGACCATCACAGAGGCAGAATAGAATACTTCTTGTCTGCTCATTCTCCGAAATAACAGTCCGCCAAGGAGAAGGAACACAACGAAAATCACTCCGGACATCACCATCCAGCGCGTGTTATCAATGGAAACCGTTCCGTCCGGCAGTCTGGAGATTGCAAACGCTGCGCCTATGCGTACCTTTAACCGAAAGCTGATCCAACCCGCAGCGATGCAATATAAGGGGACTTTCCACCACGATGTTTTCAAGCACGCTTTCATAAAGCCTCCTCTCTAATCCCATACCCGGCTTTGCTTGCTGCAATGTATTCCCTAATCAGGGAGCGCTGTTTCAAGGAACCGTCAGGAAACGGTAAAGCTGCTGGTGCGGGGATCCATCAGGCAGACATAGCTACTGCCCTTCCCCAGCGTCAGCGGGGTGCCGTCGGTCAGCGTATAACGCAGCGGGCTGTTCCGGTCCGCTCTGCTCCACTGGATCG
This sequence comes from Dysosmobacter sp., assembly GCA_026169195.1. Classification (GTDB taxonomy): domain Bacteria; phylum Bacillota; class Clostridia; order Oscillospirales; family Oscillospiraceae; genus Oscillibacter. Next base: position 14,362 of record JAPFEH010000034.1, read on the forward strand.
GCACGCTTTTCCCGCCGCAGAAGAACGTCCCCTCTCCGCTGCCGGTGGTCCGCACCTTCAAGCGGCCGTAGGTATCTCCGGCGATCACAGAGACGTCCGTCTCCAAAAACAGCACATTGACCGCAGAGACCTGCCGGTCCGCGCTGCCGTCCAGATAGGGCTTTCCGTACTGACTGACCAGATACGCTCCGGACGCGGCATCATACGCAAAGACGCCTGTTTTATAAGAGGTATAGTTCAGCGTGACCTGACGGGCATCCGTTCCGGCTGCCGGCGTCCCGTCCTCCGCAAAGGACTGACCGTACCGGTAGCCCTCCGCGTGTTCCGTGCGGAAATGTCCGGCATCCAGATACTCCTCGATCTTCCCGCCGGAGGTCACCAGCGTATGCTCATAATCCATGGTCTTGCGCCGCTCCGGATCCCGCCAGAAAATTCCGGCATCAGACCCGCCGTTGACACCGTCCATATTGTCCACCTTCCAGCTCCGAAGATCCTGATAGGCCTCCGGACTGCCGCCGGCATGGACATACAGCGCATCAAGCCCCGTCGCCAGTTCAATGTAATAAGGCCGGGCGGAGCGGATGCTGCCCAGCGTCCCCACGTCCTTCAGGCTCTGGAAGACACCCAGCATTCGGGTGATGCCGCCCTCAGCAGGCACCTCGTAAATGATATCCGCCTGTGAAACGCCCAGCTGCGGCTGCGCCGCCTTCAGGTTGTTGAACATCACGGCAACCGGACGGTCATTCTCAAATTCCGGCTCCATAGGCAGCCCCGTTAAAGGATTGGTTCCGGCCGGCTCCGGATCCGGTTCCGGTACAGGCTCCGGTTCCACTTCCACCGCGGGAGGCGTTTCCGGCTCCGGAGGCGGTTCCGGCTTTCGCTCTCCGCCGCACCCCGCCAGAGTCAGACTCATCCAAACCGCCAGAAATATTGCTGCCGCTCGTTTTTTCATGTGGCCGCCGCCTTTCCTGTTGATTGTCCTCATCATATCAGTCTCCCATGGAAGCGTCAAGACAAATCCCCCTCTTTTTCGATTTTACTCTGTACAAACCGACTGGATCTGCGGTATACTGTTTCACAGTATCAGAAGATTTTTGGAGGTGCCTTCTATGGCCGCGCAGGGCTTTATTCAAGATAAGCTGGAACTGAAATTTCTCATTCTTTACATCGCCGCCCGGATCATTGAGCCGATCCCCTTTGACACCATGCTAGATCTGACCATGTGTGACGATGCCGTGGACTATTTTGACTTTACCGAATGTCTGAAGGATCTGGTGGACACCGAGCATCTGACCCTCTCTTCCGACGGGCTTTATGCCATTACGGAGAAGGGGCTGCGGAACAGCAAGATCTGCGAGAGCAGTCTGGCCTATTCCGTGCGGCTGCGGTGCGACAAAAATCTGGAGGTCTGGAACCGGAAGCTGCGCCGCAAAAGTCAGGTGAAGTCCTCTTGGGAAAAGCGTCCGAACGGCACCTACACGGTGCGCATGAGTCTGGATGACGACATGGGAAACGTGATGGATCTGAGCTTCATGGCCATTCGGGAGGATATGGCAAAAATGCTCTCGGACCGGTTTCTCCAGTGTCCGGAAAAGATTTACGGGAGGATCATCAACCTGCTTCTGGAGGATCTCCGGAACGGCGCGGAAGAAAAACCGCCGGAACATTGAAAAAGCCCGTCTGCCTGATGAGGTCCATCAGGCAGGCGGGCTTTCCGCATATCGGGTATCTCCGGCACATTTCCCACGGGTTGGCAGCGGTCACTGCTCCACCGGAATCTCCACCGCGACCGGAGCGAGAGTATATCGGGGAAAGACCAGAACCGGCACGTTGTCTTCCCGAATATAGAAGGACGTTGCTTCATCCACGCCGTTGAATCCGCACATTTCCGGATCATAATACAGACCGTCCTCCCCGCTCCGGTCGATCTGCCGCTGGACAGCAGCGCTGCACAGGCTCTTCCAGTCTTCTCCCAGAAGGTCCCTCAGCGTCAACTGCCGGTTTTTGTCCAGATCCAGATTATAGTAGGTCCGTTCCTGATAAGCGTTTGCAATGCTGACTGCGCTGCTGACCACAAACGAGACGGTGGTATCGGTCTGGGACAGGATCTCATAGGAAACGCTGACAGTATTGTCATGGGCCTCCCACTCCTCCATGGTGCCGCCGGTGGCCAGAAACGCATCCTTGTACTCTGCCACAAGCTGCTCGCCCCGGGCGGTCGTCTCCTCCACGATCTTCTGAATCTCCTGATTCACCTGCCGGATCAGGGCGCTGTCCCCCTCCAGCGCAGGCTGCTGCACCATGATGGTGCGGTCCTCGTTTTCCTCTGTAAATTCCCGAATCGTCAGGACACGGAACAGCCCTCCCAGCACCGGAACATCGGCAGCGGCTGCCGCCACCGCGGGCGAGAGATTCAGCGTCCCCAAAACCACTGCAAAGCAGGCGGCTGCGGTCCCCAGCCGATGACGCCAGAGACGCCTGCTCCGGTTGCGCCGCCCCTGCCGGATCCCTGCCTGAATCCGCTCTTCCAGCTGGTCGGGAACGGGCGTTTTCTCATATGCCTGCCGTGCTTTTTCAAATTCCTTCATATGCTTCTCCTTTCAGTTCCACCCGCAGCTTTTTCAAACCGGCATACAGACGGGTCTTGACCGTACTCAGCGAACAGTCCAGCACGGCGCTGATCTCCCGCAGGGACAGCTCCTCATAAAAGCGCAGACGGATCACGGACGCCAGCTCCGGCGGCAGCGCGTCCACCCGACGGGCCAGACTCCCGTCCTCCGGCAGCGGGTCTTCGTAGCTGCCGGTATCGGTTTCCTCCACCGGCACAGGTGCGATCCACCGCCGCTGCCGCAGCATATCTGTACATACATTTATTAAAATGCGGTAAAACCATGTGCGCACGGCGTCGGCGTTTCTCAGTCCCTCCTGTTTTTCCAGCGCCTTGCAGACAGCGGTCTGCACCGCGTCCAAGGCTTCTTCCCGATTCCGGAGATAGCTGTACGCCAAACGGTAAAACCGCGCCTGATCCTCCACAAGATACGCAATCAGTTTTGTCTCTCGAGCATTTTTCACATGGATGGTCCTTTCCTGCGTTCTGTTGGATAGACGGCGGAGCGGTCAAAAAAGTTTGGAGAAGCGCAAATTTTTTGCAGAGATTCACAAAACAGCAATCCCGCCGGCCGGAAGCGGTCAAGCTCCTTGGCCGGCGGGAAGCCTTTATTCATAGCGCAGCGCGTCGATGGGATTGAGTTTGGCCGCCTTGTTGGCAGGCAGGTATCCGAACAGCACCCCGATGCCAACGCTGACGCTGAAGCTGATGAGAATGGAGCCCAGCGTGGGAGTGGCGTTGAAGGTCACGCCGTTGGCTGCTCCCAGCGACTCCACCAGCATCCCGCCCAGCAGCGTGCTGATGCCCATGGACACCAGACATCCAAAGAGAATGCCGATCAGACCGCCTATGGCAGAGGTGGTCCCCGCTTCGATCACGAACTGGCGGCGGATGTCCCGACGCTTGGCGCCCAGTGATTTCCGGATTCCGATTTCACGGGTGCGTTCCGTCACGGACACCAGCATGATGTTCATGATGCCGATGCCGCCCACCAGCAGGGAAATGGCGGCAATCGCCACAAGGACCGCCATGCCCACGCCCATCATGGCGTTGATCAGGTTGAGCTGCTCCAGCATGGACTGAACCACGTAGGCGTTGTATTCCGCGTCCTCATCCTTATAAAAGTCCTGCAAAAATCCCTTGAGCAGTTGTTGTCCCTCCAGCACCACATCTCTGGACACGGCCGTGATCTGGTACAAAGAGACATAGCTGGAGCCGGAAAGCTGCATGGCGTTGGGATAGGGGATAAAGATCTGATCGTCGCCGGAGCCTTCCTGCATCTGTCCGGTGCTCCCCTGAGCAAGAACCCCCACCACGGTATACGGCGCACCGCCGATCAGCAGCGTTTTCCCCAGCGCGTCGCCTCCCAGAATCTCCTGTTCCACATAGGCCCCCACCACGCACACGTTTCCGTGGTTGAGCACATCCACATACTGAAGATACCGCCCCTTTTCCAGACGGAAGCCATCCAAGGTGGTGGCTGTTTCCGGACGGTACATGGCCTCGCTGACGCCGTAAATATTGGTCTTTTTGTATTCCGTGCCGCCGCAGCGGATGCCGCTGCCGGCGCCCACCCAGGGGCTGATGCCGTCGAACACATCCGGCCGGTCGTCCACGAAGGCATACATCTCCGACGGGGTGATGTTTCCGGTGGTTCCGTCGCCCATGCCCCATGTGTAGGCATAGATCTGGGTGACGCCCAGCTTTTCCACCTGCTGCTCCAGCATCCCCGTGACGCCGTTGCCCAGCGAAAGAATGACGATCACCGCCCCCACGCCGATAACGATGCCCAGCATGGTGAGGAACGCCCGCATTTTGCTGGTCCGCAGGGATTTGAGGGCCAGCTTGAAGGATTGGGTCACATTCATGCCTCCGCCTCCTCTTCCGTTTCCTGCGCCTGCACCACTGCCGCCGGATCTCCGGCATCGCCGTCATAGATGATCCTGCCGTCCTGAAGGCGGACGATGCGCTTTGCCTTCACGGCGATGGAATTATCGTGAGTGATGAGGACCACGGTGTTCCCTTCCCGGTTGAGCTTCTGCAAAAAGCCCAGCACCTCGCGGCCCGTACGGGAATCCAGCGCGCCGGTGGGTTCATCCGCCAGAATGACCGACGGCTCCCCTGCCAGAGCGCGGGCGATGGACACCCGCTGCTGCTGGCCGCCGGAGAGCTGACTGGGGAGATTGCGGTGTTTTTCCGCCAGTCCTACCCGTTCCAGCGCCCGAACCGCCCGCTCCCGCCGCTCGGGACCCGACAGCCCCGCATACAGCAGCGGCAGCTCTACATTTTCCAGCACGGTCAGCTTCGGAACCAGATTGTACTGCTGGAAGATGAAGCCCAGCATCTTGTTGCGGATTTCTGCCTGCTGGTCGTCGTCCATGGTGGATACGTCCACGCCGCCCAGATGATAGCTGCCGGAGGTGGGCACATCCAGACATCCGATGATGTTCATGGCGGTGGATTTTCCGGAACCGGACTGTCCCACAATGGCGACGAATTCCCCCTTGTCGATGGTAAGGCTGATCCCGTCCAGCGCATGGACCTCCTCACCGCCCATGGGATAGAGCTTATAAACGTCCCTCAGTTCGATCAGGTGGGCCATCACTCAGCCCTCCGCTGCCGGCGCAGCCTGATACGCGATCCGGTCCCCTGCCGCAAGGCCGCCGGTGATCTGGATGTACTGGTTGTCGCTCACGCCCAGCGTTACGGTCCGCTCTTCCAGCAGGGCGGGATCCGTCACCGTCCCGTCCTCGCCAAGAGCCCCTGCCGGAACCACCCGCACGGTGCCGCCCCGCTCCACGGCAGCCACCGGCACCGTAACAGCCTGCTCCACCGCATCGCAGTGGATGACGGCAGTCACATTCATTCCCGGCATCAGACTGCCGAACTCCTCAATGGAAATGGTGACGGGATAGGTGGTAAACCCGTCCTTGGTGGTTCCGTTGACGCTGACCCGCTCCACGGTACCGGTATAGACCTCCCCCGGCAGGGCGGCTGCGGTGATCTCCACGGTCTGACCCGCCCGCACCTTGCCGATGTCCAGCTCGTTGACGTTCATCCGCATCTTCAGGCTGCTCATGTCATAGATCACCGCCAGTGTGCCGCTGGCGCTGCCGTCCACCTTATCGCCCGCCTTGAAGTTTTTTTCAATGACCGTACCGGAAATGGGAGAGGTGATGCGGTATTCATCCAGACTCCCACTGGCGGTGGAGGCGGACAGCTTGGCGCTCTCCAGTCCCAGACGGGCATTTTCGATCTGTTCCCGAATGGCTGCGGAGTCCACGGTGCACAGCACCTCCCCCTTTTTCACCGTGCTGCCCATCAGCTTGTCAAAGCCGCTGACGGTGCCGGATGATGCCGCGTACACCGTGGCGGATGCGGGCAGAGATACGGCGGCGTTTCCGTAACTGCAATAGCTGCCGATAACGGCGGAGGCCGTATAGGCGTCTGACAGCACGCCGGGATTCTGCACCTTGACTCGCACGCTGCTTCCCTCCTTCCCGTTGCTGGTAACTGCGGTGCTGTTGGAAACCGCCGTTACAGTGCCGTTGACCGGTTCTTCAAAGCTGCCCACAAACACGGACGCCTTCTGCCCCACGTAAAATTCCGAAGGCGCCACATAGGGAAAGAGAAAATCAATGGACAGGTCCATGCTGGTGGTGATCCGCGCCAGCGGGGCACCTGCCGCCACATCCTCGCCGTTGTGGACAAAGACCTCCTGAATCGTACCGGCAATGGGCGCCGTGGGACGGAGGGCGGACTGCGCCTGATCGTAGCTCAGGCGGGCCTGCTTGACGGAAAGTCCGGCACGGCTGACATTGGCCTGCGCATCGCCGCTGTCCAGCTCGTAGAGCAGCGCCCCCTTCTCCACCAGATCGTCCTCTGCAAAGGGTGCGTTCAAAATCGCGCCGGAGACCAGCGTATTGACCTGATAGGAGTCCGCCGGCTCCAGTGTAGCCGAGCCGTTGACCTGTACCGTCAGGTCCCGCAGGGCGGCTTCCTCCACGGTGTAGCCGGTTCCCGGCGCCACGGTGTTTTTTCCCAGACTGGGCAGCACCGCCGCCGCCAAAAGAACCAGAACCAGCGCCACCGCCAGCACTGCCCGCTTTTTTCCTTTTCTGCCGAAACGAAGCTTCTTTTCCTTTTTTTCAGGGAGCATCGTCTCTTCCTGCTTCATGATCTCATTCATATCCAGTTCTCCTTCTGTTCGTCTCCGGGTGTTTCTCCCGCCCTATATAACGGTGCGGCAAGTCGTATTTCTTCAAGTGGAAGGACCGTTTTTCTCGCCTATTGTCTTAGTCAATTAGTACAATAGCACATTTTTTCCATTTGTCAACCCGCAATCCGGAAAATTTTTTCAGGCAGCCGGATCCTGCGCTCTTTCCTTTGTGCCGTTTTTGTGTCATGGACAGCCTCCCTTCCGCGTTTCTTCTGCTGTTTTACAGAATAGCAGAGCCATCTTTCCAGAATCTTTCAAGAATCTTACAGTTTTGAAAGATTCCACGCAAAAAAAGCGAGCGGCTTTTGCCGCTCGCTTTTGGAGACTTCACTGCTGCTCATACAGCGGTACCGTTCGCCGATAGGACTGCGGACGGTATGTAACAGAGGCGATCTTCCGTCCGGACATTCCGTATTTCGGATGCACGCCGAACAGGTCCAGATACCGCTCCAGATCATCCCGCTCCGCCGCCATGGCTTCCAGCAGCTGGACGGTTGCCCGTGCGTCGTCCACCGCCCGATGGCTGTTGACGGCATCCGTCAATCCATAGGCCTCAATGGCGTTGCAAAGCTTGTGAGGGTAATCCCGCCGGTCCCGATAGACGGTCAGCGCGTCCAGAAACCGGGGCGTCCGCAGCACGTCCACCAGCCCGTAGGGGCGCAGAAACCAGAAGAGAAAATTCAAGTCAAACTGCGCGTTGTAGGCCACCAGAAGGGGCTGCTGTGCCCCCTCCAGCAAACGGCAGAAGGCTTCCGCCGCTTCCCTCTGGTCCACGCCCTCTGCCTCCAGCTGCCGGTCCGTAATGCCGGTCAGCTCTGTGATAAACGGCGGCAGCGTCTCTCCCTCCGGCAGCCGCACCAGCAGATCCATGCAGTCTCTCTCGCGCCCGCGCTCCAAAGAGACCGCCCCCAGCTCAATGATGCGGTCTTTTCCAAAGGCAATCCCCGTGGTCTCCGTGTCAAAAACCACCACCCGATCAAAGTTCTGCCAAATTCTTTCCATCATGCCGCCATCTCCTCTGTCAGCTGACTTTCTCCGGTCGCGTAATCGATCCGGACGCCCGGCTGCACATTGTAGCAATACACGTTGAAGCAGACGCCGGCGCCGCCGTCCTCCACGGACCACGCCTCCATCTGCACGCCGCGCGCTACCAGTTCCATGCCGCGGAAAAGCGGCGTGACCCGATACAGCACGTGGTTTCCGGTTTCCTGCACATAATCCGCCACCTCGTTTTCAAAGGGCAGCATCCCGTCCACATTCAGATAGCGGGTGCCGGTAATCAGGTTTTGCTCGTTGGCGTTCTCGCCGGAAAGCTGGTAGCCGATCAAGTGGCAGCGGTTATAAAGATAATTTCCGTCTACCACCCCGTCATAGCGGACCGTCTGCCATCCGCTGGGCTTGACCATGCCAATGGAGCCCCGCTCCCCCTCCGGCATCAGGTCTCTGCCGATACATGCCTCTGCCGCACCGCAGCGTCCGATCAGATCCAGCGGAGCATATGTCTCATAGGACGTCGTTCCAGCCCGTTCCTCCTCTGTAAAGGATGGAAGGTTGTCATCAAGGATCACATAAGGGATCCCGCTGTATTCCGGCAGGGCTTCCAGCGTGGTGGAGACCGCCTGCTCCGAACCGGACAGCCACGCTTCCAGCCCCGGCGGAACGGGAAGGCCGCTGTACGACCAAAGCGCCGCTCCGGCCACAATCAGCGCCGCCAGTAATGCCGCAATCTTGTTTTTCTGCCTGCTTCGATGCGTTTTTCTCTTTGCCATGGATACCGTCCTTTACGCTTTCCGGGCGCCGTGCCCTGTTGTCCTGCCATTTTAGCAGGTTCTGCCCCGTTTTTCAACGGCTGCATAAATCTCCGTTCAGCGGACAGACTATTGCACAATCACGTGCAACAGGAGGAACCGCTTATGGAACTTTTTTCCCGCCGCTTCCGCACCTTCGTACTGCTGCTGGCGCCGTGCCTGTTTCTGGCTGGGATGCTGTACCTGCAGGGGCAGACCCGGCCTGCCGCCGCGGATGCCGCCATTCCGGCGGCTGCCGCAGACTGGGGCTTGTCCTTTCAGACAGAAGGACAGCCGCCCATCGGAAACGCCGCGCAGGAAGAACTGGCACAATACAACGCCTGCTATCTGGGAGACACCGAAAAAAAGGTGATCTATCTGACCTTTGACTGCGGTTACGAAAACGGCTGCACAGAGCCGATTCTGGATGCGCTGAAAAAGCACAACGCCCCCGCGGCCTTCTTTGTGGTAGGCAACATGATCGAATCCGCTCCGGACATCGTCCGCCGCATGGCAGCAGAGGGCCATATCGTGGGCAACCACACCTACCATCATCCCGATATGTCCGCCATCAGCGATCCGGAGGCTTTTCAAAAGGAGCTGGACGCTCTGGCGGCACTGTATGAAAAAACGGTCGGCCAGCCTTTGCCGAACTATTACCGGCCGCCTCAGGGGAAATTCAGCACAGAAAATCTCAAGCAGGCACAGGCAATGGGCTACAAGACCGTTTTCTGGAGCCTTGCCTACGTGGACTGGTGCACAGATGACCAGCCCACTGCGGAACAGGCCTACGCCAAGCTTCTGCCGCGGATCCATGACGGCGCCATTGTCCTGCTGCATTCCACCTCCAAAACCAACGCAGCGATTCTGGATGAGCTTTTGACCAAGTGGGAGGACATGGGATATACCTTCGCCTCTCTGGACCAGCTGCCCGCCTGACTGATTTTGTCATTTTCCTGTAACCCTTTTTCTCCTTGTATCGTCTATAATGATACAAACGCTTTGAAAAAGGAGTACCCTGATGACCATTGAACGAACCGACCTTCGCTCCGGCGTCCTGAGCGCTTCGGCCCTGCGGCTGCTGGCCATGCTGTTTATGCTGCTGGATCACGCATGGGCCACCGTTGTCCCCGGAAACTTCTGGATGACCTGTGTGGGTCGTCTGGCATTTCCCCTGTATGCCTTTCAGCTGACAGAGGGATTTTTTCACACGGCGGACCGCCGCCGTTACGCGCTGCGTCTGCTGGGGCTGGCGGTGCTTTCCGAGATCCCCTTCAACCTCATCCAATCCAGCTCCATCTTCTTTCCCTTCCATCAAAATACGATCTTCACCCTGCTGCTGGGGCTGCTTGCCATCTGGGCGCTGGATACTGCCAGAGAAAAACGCACGCCCAAGGCGTTGATTTCGGGGATCGTGGTCCCCGTTTGTGCCTGTCTGCTGGCAGGTGTGGGATTTGTGGATTACAGCATCACCGGTGTTTTAACCGTGATCCTGTTTTACCTCTGCCGGAACTTCCCGCTGGCCCGCCTTGCCCAGCTGGCAGGCATGGTGCTGCTGCATATCGTCCTCTTCCAAGGGCAGACCATCGCGATCCTCGGGTTTGACTTCCCGGCGCAGGGCTTCGCGGTGCTGGCCCTGATCCCCATTTGGCTCTACAACGGAAAAAAGGGCTTTGGCGGAAAGGCCTTCCAGTGGTTCGCCTATTTGTTCTATCCCGTCCATCTGCTGATCCTCTACGCGCTCTATGCGATGTAACAAAACAGCCGGCACGGCCTGTGGCCGTGCCGGCTGTTTTTGTCAAACCGGACCCGTGCCCCATCCCGACGTTTTTCGCCGTCAGCCATCGTTACAATGATCATAGAATTTCGCAATTATTCACAATTTCTTAACTGACATATCTATTTACTTTTTGAAGTTGTCAGTATATAATAGCAACCATCATATACAACAAAGAGGTGGTATATTTTGAAGCAGACCGTCGTTCCCTCCCAGTATCTCCAGATCGCTTTGGACATTGCCCGCCGTATCGCCAAGGGGGAGCTGCGTGAGGGACAGCGGATCTATGGCCGGTCCGTCATGGCATCGGAATACAACGTCTCTCCGGAGACCATCCGACGCGCCCTGCGGCTGCTGTCAGATATGAAGGTGGTGGAGGTCAAGCCCCAAAGCGGTGTGGTGGTCCTCTCGGCTGACAGTGCCCGCCGCTACATCGAAAATTTTGAGGAAAGCGCCGACGTGCGGGCATTGCGCCAGCAGCTGAAGGATCTGATGACCGAGTACGCCGATCTGAACCGCCGCCTTTCCGATACTGTGACGGCTTTGATCAAAAGCCGGGATACCTTCGCTGCGGCCGACGAACCCTTCCCCAATTACGCCGTACCCATTCCAAAGGATTCCCCCCTGATCGGCCGCAGCATCGGGGAGCTGAAATTCTGGCAGTCCACCGGCGGCACCATTGTCGCCATCCGGCGGGGGCAGACGGTGATCCTCTCCCCCGGCCCATATGCCCAATTGTATGGCGGAGACACGCTTGTTCTGGTGGGAAGCCCCGCCGCCGCGGAAGCCGCCCACCATTTAGTCACGGAAAAGGAGGCCCTATGATCCAATTTGAACATGTCAGCAAAAGCTACGGAAAAACACCGGTCCTCAAGGACATTACGTTTACCATCCCGGACGGGCAGTTTGTGGTCCTGATCGGCCCCTCTGGCTGCGGTAAGACCACCACCATGAAAATGATCAACCGCCTGCTGGAGCCGGACACCGGCACCATCTCCATCGACGGCAAGGATATCCACCAGCAGGATAAGGTGGAGCTGCGCCGCCACATCGGCTATGTCATCCAGCAGATCGGCCTGTTTCCCAATATGACCGTGGCGCAGAACATCTGCGTGGTGCCGAAGCTGCTGAAGTACGACAACGCACGCTGCGACCAGATCGTCCGCGATCTTTTGAAAATGGTACATATGGAGCAGTACGCCGACAAATATCCCTCCGAGCTCTCCGGCGGACAGCAGCAGCGCATCGGTGTGCTGCGGGCGCTGGCAGCCTCTCCCCCCATCGTGCTGATGGACGAACCCTTCAGCGCCTTGGACCCCATGACCCGGGAAACTCTGCAGGACGAGGTGAAAAACATCCAGCAGACACTGGGCAAAACCGTCATTTTCGTCAGCCACGATATGGGCGAGGCATTGAAGCTGGCGGACATCATCATCTTCATGGCCGGCGGCGAGATCGTGCAGATGGCATCTCCGGAGGAAATGCTGGAACACCCTGCCAATGATCTGGTTCGTGATTTTCTGGGCAAGCATGCCCCCGATGCCCCCGCCCCCTCCACCGTGGAGCACTTTATGCGGACCAACATCATCACCGTCAGGAAAAACCGCGGTGTGCTGGAATGTGCCGAGCGTATGGCCCGCAGCAGCGTCGACACGCTGCTGGTCACCGACGAGGCGGACCGCTATGCCGGCACCATCTCCATCGGCGATATCCGCCACTGGGGACGGGAGCTTGCCAGCATCGAGCCTCTGGTCCGGCAGACCGCCCGCACCGCGCGGGTGGGAGATGACGCCAGAGAAAGCTTTGATTATCTGTTGGATTCCGGCGCCAACTATGTGGTCGTCCTCAATGAAGACGACACCATTGCCGGTATCGTCACCAAAACCAGCGTGGCCCGCAGCGTGGCGGAGAACCTGTGGGGGGATGGCAAATGATCAACACCCTCCAGACTCTCTTTCAGGACTATGGCGGAAAGCTGGGAACCGCGATCTTTGAGCACACGGTTTTTGTACTGGTGTCGGTGGTCATCGGGTTTGCCGCAGGGCTTCTGGCGGGCATTCTGCTCTCCCGCATCCCCCGGCGGCTTTCCGGATTCATCATTCCGGTGCTCTCCATCTTTCAAACGATCCCCGGTCTGGTGTTCATCGGCGTGCTCTTTATCCGGTGGGGCAATATCTACCCCACGGTGATCGTGGCGCTGAGCGTCTACGCCATGTTCCCGGTACTGAAAAACACCTATACCGGCATTCTTGCCGTGGAGCCCAAGTACATTGAAGCAGCCAAGGGCTGCGGAATGTCCTCCCTTCAGGCGCTCTGTAAGGTAGAGCTGCCGCTGGCCATGCCCACCATCATCGCCGGACTGCGGATGGCTGCCATCTATACGGTCTCGTGGGCGGTGCTGGCCTCCATGATCGGTCTGGGCGGTCTGGGTGACTTCGTCTATCAGGGCACCAGCTCCAACAACAACACCCTGATCCTGCTGGGCGCCATCCCCGCAGCCATTCTGGCCGTGCTCTTCGGCGCCGTGATCGACCTGCTGCAAAAGCGCGTCACTCCCCGCGGGCTGAAAAAGGAGGTGGGCAAATGAGTTGGGACGTGATTTTTGAACACCTGTTCATTGTGCTCGCCGCCAGCATTTTGTCCATAGCCGTGGGTCTGCCTCTGGGCATCTGGGCTTATGTCTCCAAACGGGCACGGCCTGTGATCCTGCGGATCGTGGATCTGCTGCAGACCATCCCCTCCCTTGCGCTGCTTGGCATCATCATGGTGGTGCTGGACCCCGGCAAGCTGACGGTCATCATCGGCATCACCCTCTATTCCCTGCTGCCCATTGTCCGCAACACCTGTCTGGGACTTCAGGAGGTGGACCCCGGCGTCCGGGAGGCCGCCCGGGGCATGGGAATGAGCAAGCCCTACCGGACCTTGATGGTGGAATTCCCTCTGGCATTCCCCACTGTGTTCACCGGCATCCGCATCGCCGTGGTCAACGCCATCGGAACCGCCGTGTTCGCGGCCTTTGTAGGCGGCGGCGGTCTGGGCGGTGTCATCACGCAGGCCATCCGCATTTCCGACATGGGAATGATCGCGCTGGCTACGGGCGTGCTGATGGTCATTGCTGTGGTGCTGGATCTGATTATGAGCTGGTTTGAAGGACAGATGCGCAAATCCAAGGGCGGCTCCAGAAAAATGTGGATCCCCATTGCCGCCCTCCTGCTGGCTTTCTGCCTCCTGCTTCCCTATGGCCGCGGTTCCTCGGGCGATCTGCTGCTCTATGACGGAGATTACTCCGAGACCCAGCTGATGCACCATATGGTCAAAATGCTGGTGGAGGATCAGACCGACTTGACGGTGACCATTCAGGATCAGATGTCTCAGGTAAACAACTGGAAGGCACTGCAAGGAGACCGCCACACCTGCGACATGATGGTTTCCTACGACGGCACCCTGCTGACCACCTTCTTCCATCAGGACACCCCCGATGTTCCCGCAGACATGAGCATTTATGACTATGTAAAGGAAAAAGCCCATACAGACTGCGGCTTGAAAGTCCTCGGCAAGCTGGGCTTTGAAAATACGTACGCCATCGGTGTACCGGAGACGCTGGCGGCAGAGCACGGTCTGAAAACCATCAGCGACCTGATCCCTCTGGCAGACCAGCTGGTCTTCGGCGCCGAGCAGGAGTTTTTCACGCTGGAAGGCAGCATGAAATACAATCCCTTCATCGAGCACTACGGGCTCCATTTCCAAGATGAAGTCCCCGTGGACATGGGACTGAAATATGCCGCCATCGAAAACGGCAGCTTTGATGTAGCCGTGGTCTACACCACCGACGGACTGAACCAGAAAGTGGGTCTGACCATTCTGGAGGACGACAAGAGCTTCTTCCCCGATTACTTCGGCACTTTCGTTGTGCGGGAGGATATTCTGGAGCAGCATCCGGAGCTGGAAGGGATCTTGGAGCAGCTGACCGGTCGGATCTCCACCGCGCAGATGGCGGAGATGACCTATCAGGTGGACGTGCTGGGCCGGACCGTGGACGAGGTCGCGCAGGAATTTCTGACCGGGCAGGGCCTGTTGGCAGCCTGACCGTCTCCCGCTTTCTCTTTGCGTTCCCTTCATGCAAACAACAGCCGCAAACCATTGTACAATGGTTTGCGGCTGTTGTTCTCATCCTATGGCTTTCTCCGGTTGATCTCCTGTGAGACGGAAACTCAACGCCCCGCTGCTCTTTTTTTCACGGTATTGTTCAGTTTTTCTGCCAGCTTTGCGCCACTCCAGCCCATCAAAGCACCCAGCAGGGCTCCCGCCAGCACATCGCTGGGCCAGTGGACGTAGAGGTACAGCCGGGAAAACGCCATGGCTGCCGCCACCGCCAGAGCCGGCTTCCACAACGGACTGCCTGCCGTTTTCAGGGCAAAGACCGCCGCAAAGGAGGCAGCCGTATGGCCTGACGGAAACGAGGCGTCCAACGGCGCTTCGATCAGCAGCTCCACGGCGGGGTTCACCGCAAAAGGCCGCACCCGCCCCACCAAAGGCTTCAAAATCAAATTACAGCTGATCACATCCAGTGTCAGACCGCAGGCCATAGCCGCACCGTATTGCCGCTGGCGGCGGCGCAGCAGCAATATCAGCGCCAGCAGGATCCACAGCTCCCCGTGATTCGCCGTCCAACTGAGGGCCGGCATCACCACGTCCAGAAATCCGCAGCGCAGGTGCTGCTGGATCCAATTCAAAATCTCCAGTTCCATCGTTTGCAAAGATCCACTCCTCTCGAGCATTCAGTATCCATAGCCGCAGCCCACCGGCGTTTGCGGCTTTCTCCGTCTTTCCTGACGGTACGGCGGGAAAAAGCGCCCTGTTATCACTATACCACAGAAACCTCAGAAATTCTCAAAAACTTTTGATGTTCTGCACAAAGTTTCCAATTTTTCGGAAACCTCCCTTGACACGTCTCTTTTTGCGTGATAGGGTATAGAAAAATTGAATCGCTGAGATAGAGGCGCGATGCTCATGAGTACCATACCGCAAGGTCAGGCAGCCGCGGTTGGAAAAGGGAACGTCGCCGAAGTGGAGAAAAGCTGCCTGGCTTTTCCCTGCTGGGTCGGCAGAGAATATCTGCCGGACTGTCACAAATTCTTTGTGAAGCACTATTGATGGCTGTCGGATCACCCGGTACGGGTTTTTTTCCGCATTTCCATGGACCGCTTGACAAAGCGGTCCAATTTTTTCCCCTTCCGGCAAGGGGTGGAATTGCCGGAAATACAAATTTGGAAAGGTGATCCAACAATGAAAATGAAAAAGTTTTTGTCCCTGCTCACGGCTTTGACCATGGCCCTGTCTCTGGCCGCCTGCGGCGGCTCTGCCGAACCCGCCCCTGCTCCGGAGGAGAAGCCCGCTGAGGAGACCCCTGCCGGAACCCCCAGCGAAATCCCCGGTCTGGAGGACGGCGTTCTGACCGTGGGCATGGAGTGTGCATACGCCCCTTATAACTGGATGCAGATGGACGACTCCAACGGCGCCGTGCCCATCTCCAATGTCCCCGGTTCCTACGCCAACGGTTATGATGTGATGATTGCCCAGAAGATCTGCGAAGCCAACGGCTGGGAGCTGGAGATCGTTTCCAGCGCATGGGATTCCCTGACCCCCGCCGTCCAGTCCGGCACCATGGACGCCAACATTGCCGGTCAGTCCATGACGGCTGAGCGCATGAAGGAAGTGGATATGGCCGGCCCCTACTATTATGCCACCATTGTCTGCGTTACCACCAAGGACAGTCCCTATGCCTCCGCCAAGTCCATCGCGGATCTGGCCGGCGGCACCTGCACCGCCCAGTCCGGCACCATCTGGTATGACTCCTGCCTCCCCCAGATTGAAAACGCTGACGTGCAGGCTCCCGCCGAGACGGCTCCTGCCATGATCATGCAGCTGCAGACCGGCACCGTGGACTTTATCTGCACCGATATGCCCACCGCCATGGGCGCCGTCTCCAAGGACGACAATCTGGTGATCCTGAACTTCTCCGGCACCGACGGCGACTTCCAGTTTGCCACTGAGGAGGAGCGGGCCGAAAACGTGAACATCGGCATCGCCGTTCAGAAGGGCAACACCGCACTGAAGGACGCCATGGACGCCGTTCTCTCCACCATGACCGAGGAGGACTTCAACACCATCATGGATCAGGCCATCTCTGTCCAGCCCGCGGTTTGATCTTCCGCTCGCCAACGCGAATTCATTGTGCGTCATCCGGCTTTGATTCCAGAGCCGGATGACGCTGTATGCAGGAAAGGAGCGCTTCTCATGGAGCAATTCGTCAAGCTGGGTCAGGACATGGCCCTTCTCTGGAGCAACTATGCCGGCAATTTCTTTGACGGCAGCGGCTATCTTGGCGGCATCCGGAACACACTGATTCTGGCGCTGGTCGCCACGGTCATCGGCTGTGTGATCGGTTTGGTCTGCGGTATCTTAAATACCATTCCCTACACCAAGAACGATCCTCCCCTGAAGCGGTTCGTTCTCAAATTGATCCGGATCGTGGTGCGGATCTATGTGGAGGTCTTTCGGGGCACCCCCATGGTGCTGCAAGCCGTTTTCATTTATTACGGTCTCCCCTACTTCACCGGAAACGCCGTCCAGTGGCCCAGCGTCTGGGCTGCCTCGATTCTGGTGGTGTCCGTGAATACCGGCGCTTACATGGCGGAATCGGTCCGCGGCGGCATCATCTCCATCGACCCCGGCCAGACCGAGGGCGCCAAGGCCATCGGCATGACCCATGTGCAGACCATGCTCAGCGTGATTCTGCCGCAGGCCCTGCGGAACATCATGCCTCAGATCGGCAATAACTTTATCATCAATGTGAAGGATACCTCCGTCATGTTCATCATCACCTTCACGGAGTTTTTCGCCTTCCACCGGTATCTGGTGGGCGTGAACAACATGTACTTCCCCTCTGCCGCCATTGAGATGGTCGGCTATCTCACCATGACGCTGGCGGCATCCCTGATCCTGCGTTTCATGGAAAAGCGGATGGACGGTTCTGACAGCTATGAACTGGTGCAGGCGGATCAGCTCACCATGGCCGCCGGAACTTACAGCCATCCGGACCGGGGCACCCCCTTTGACGAACACAGCAAGGAGCATCGGGAAAAAACGCGGCAGATGCTCAAGCATGGCCGCATGAGAGGAGAGCGCTGATATGGGCAACACGATTTTGGAGATCCGGCACCTGAGTAAGTCCTTCGGCTCTCACGAGGTGCTGCGGGATATTGATTTCACCGTGCAAAAAGGCGATGTGACCAGCATCATCGGCGCTTCCGGCTCCGGTAAATCCACCCTGCTGCGGTGCATCAATCTGCTGGAGACCCCCACCAGCGGAGAAATTCTTTACCACGGGGAAAATGTCGCCAGCCGCGGTGTCAATGCCGCCGCCTATCGTTCCCACGTCGGCATGGTATTCCAGTCCTTCAACCTCTTTAATAATATGACGGTGCTGGAAAACTGCATGGCAGGTCAGGTCAAGGTCTTAAAAAAGAGCAAGGCGGAAGCCCGCGCCCACGCGATGGAGTATCTGGAAAAGGTAGGAATGGCGCCCTACATCAACGCCAAGCCCCGTCAGATCTCCGGCGGTCAGAAGCAGCGGGTAGCCATCGCACGGGCGCTGGCTATGGATCCGGAGGTGCTGCTGTTTGACGAGCCCACCTCCGCGCTGGACCCTGAGATGGTGGGAGAGGTGCTCTCCGTCATGCAGGCTCTGGCACAGGAGGGCATGACCATGCTGGTGGTGACCCACGAAATGGCCTTTGCCCGGGATGTCAGCAGTCATGTCGTCTATATGAATCAGGGCGTTATCTGCGAGCAGGGTACTCCGGAACAGGTTTTCGGCGATCCCCAGCGGCAGGAGACCCGTGATTTTCTCTCCCGCTTCCGCAGCAACTGAAAAAACCGTGCGCACCTTATCGGGATGCGCACGGTTTTTCTTGTTCTTCTTATCCGGTAATCATGTCGATGCCCGTTTGCAGCGTCTCTCCGTCAATGGCGCCGGCAGCCCGGGCAATGACAAAGCCCTCCGCATCGATAAAATAGGTGGTGGGCAGCGAGTAGGCGCCGTAAGCGGACGCCGCGTCCATGTCCCGGTCATAATATACCGGAAAGGTATAGCCGGCCTCCTCGACGAAGGAGGAAGCAGTGTCCACCGTCTCCCGTGAGCCGTCGGTCATGTTGACCATGAGAAAGGCGATGTCCTCCCCCAGCTCCTCGAAGGCTGCCTGAAATTCCGGCATTTCCCGCTTGCAGGGGCCGCACCAGCTGGCCCAGAAGTTCAGCACCACCGGCTTTCCGCTGTAATCGGAAAGGCGGATCTCCCCTCCTTCTGCGTCATAGACGGTAAAATCCGGCGCAGCAACTTTTTCCGCGGTCTCTCCGTCTTCCGGTTCCGCCTCATTCTGAGACGCCAGCTGCTGCGCTTCAAGGCCCGCCCCCAGTCGGCTGTAAAGCACTGACGCGCCCCCCAGCAGCAGCGCAAAAACCAGCAGCAGCCAGAACACCGTTTTCTTATTTTTCATATGAGCTCCTTATCCCAGCAGGCTCAGCAGCCGTCCCAGCAGTCCGGTGGCCATCAGCACACCGATGAGGACCAGCAGGCTCCCGCTGACCAGATTGATGATGCGGTAGTGCTGCTTGATCCAGCTGAACGCAGATTTCAGATAATCGATCAGCACGGCACTCAGCACAAAGGGGATCCCCAGTCCCAGAGAATAGAGCAGCAGCATCAAAATGCCCTCCCCCACGTGTCCCTGCTGGGAGGCCAGCATCAGCGCCGAACCAAGAAACGCCCCGACACAGGGAGTCCAGCCCAAAGAGAAAATCACCCCAAAGACCACCGCGGAGAAAAATCCCATCCCCTCGGCGTTGACCGCCCGGCTGCTGCCCCGAAACAGGTTGAACCGGAACACACCCAGAAAGTGCAGGCCGAAAAACACCACCACAAGACCGGAGACCACATTCACCGCCGTCTGGTATTCTTTCAGAAAACCGCCCAGCGTTCCGGCCAGCGCCCCCATGGCGGTGAACACCAGCGTAAAGCCCAGCACAAAGCCCAGCGCATTGACGAGCGTCCTGCGGGCGCTGCGTTCTCCGCCGCCTGCAAAGTAGGAGACGTAAATGGGCAGCATGGGCAGCAGGCACGGGGAGATAAAGGTGATGATCCCCTCCAGAAACGAGATCACATATTGCATCCGCGCTTCCCTCCCTCTGTTGCCATCGAAAGCAGCCAGCCGATCAGGCCCATATAGGCCACAGTCCGCAGCGGGCTGGCCGTGATGGGACAGGTCCCGTCCGGACAGCCTACCAGTTCATACCAGAGCAGTCCTGTCAGTGCGCCGCCCAGAAGAAAGAGCGCCGTCCGAAGCCTTTTTTTCCATGATTTCTTCATCTCAGATTCCTCCGATCTCTGCACAGCGCCCCTGCCGTCCGGCATGACGCGTATGTCCCGTCCGTTCCGGACGCCTGTTTATGGTACGAAACTCTCCGCCCTTTGTCAACCCGGAATTGACAAGGGGCACTCTCCGCCGTATACTGGTCACAAACCATAAGGAGGGACACGATGGAGTTCGCAGATTATTTTCCCATCTGGAACAAGCTGACAGACCGGCAGCAGGCGGAGCTTTCTGCCGCTGTTACCTGCCGCACTGTCAAAAAAGGGACGGTGGTCCACAACGGCAGTCTGGACTGCACCGGTCTTCTGATCGTAAAATCCGGTCAGCTCCGGGCCTATATTCTCTCTGATGAGGGACGGGAGATCACCATTTACCGCCTGTTTGAGCGGGATTTCTGCCTGTTCTCCGCCTCCTGCATGATGCGCTCCATTCAGTTCGAGGTGGTCATTGAAGCGGAAAAGGACACGGATTTCTGGCTGATCCCCTCCGAGGTCTGGAAATCCGTGATGGAGGTCTCTGCCCCCGCTGCCAACTTTACCAACGAAGTCATGGCAACCCGCTTTTCCGAGGTCATGTGGCTTTTGGAGCAGATCATGTGGAAGAGTCTGGATAAACGCATCGCTGCGTTCTTACTGGAGGAGTCCCTGCTGGAAAATTCTCCGCAGCTGCGGCTCACCCACGAAGCCATCGCCAATCATCTGGGCACCCACCGGGAGGTGGTCACCCGGATGCTCCGTTATTTTCAAAGCGAGGGCATGGTCCGTCTCAGCCGCGGTGTCATCGAGCTGACCGATCCCTCCAAGCTGGAAGCCCTGCAGCATGCCTGAATCATCCGCCCCCGCCAGTCCGAAAGGCTGGCGGGGGCGGCCGTTTACCGGTCCATGCCGCACTCTGTGGCCGCTTCCTGCAAACACCGGTCATGCAGAACCGTTTCATAGAACCGGTATCCGCCGGAAAAATGATAGGTTTCATAGCCAAGGGCAGCCAGAATCCGGCAGGCGATATAACTGCGCAGACCGCTCTGGCACACCACATACACCGGTTTTCCGCGGGGGATCTCCTCCAAACGCTCCCGCAGCTCATCCACGGGAATGTTGCGGAAGCCCTCCATAATGCCGCTGCGGCAGCACTCGGAGACCGTCCGGACATCCAGCAGCGTGACGCTCCCGTCTCTGGGCAGCGCCTCCAGATCCTCCACATGGAACTGCCGCACCAGTCCGTTTGCGATGTTTTCCGCCATAAAGCCCGCCATGTTCACCGGATCCTTGGCCGAGGAATAGGGCGGCGCGTAAGCCAGATCCAGATCCTTCAGCTGCAGCACCGTCATGCCGGCATGGATGGCGGTCGCCAGCACGTCAATGCGCTTGTCCACCCCTTCATAACCCACGATCTGCGCGCCCAGCAGGCGGTAAGTCTCCTGTTCAAAGACCACCTTCATGGTCATCAGCTTTCCGCCCGGATAATATCCCGCATGACTCATGGGAGAGAGAACCACCTTATCTACGGACAGCCCTGCCCGAATGGCATTGCTCTCATTGACTCCGGTGCAGGCCGCCGTCATATCGAAGATCTTCAGGACGGAACTGCCCTGCGATCCGCGGTAGCGGCTGTCCCCGCCGCAGATGTTGTCGGCGGCGATCCGCCCCTGTTTGTTGGCAGGTCCTGCCAGCGAGAGCAGCACGTTCTGTCCCGTAACAGCGTGGCGCACCTGCACCGCGTCGCCCACCGCATAGATGTCGGGCACAGAGGTCTCCATCCGGTCATTGACCAGAATACTGCCCTTGATGCCAAGCTCCAGCCCCGCTTCTCCGGCAAGTCGTGTGTCCGGCGTCACGCCGATGGCCAGCACCACCATATCGGCGTGAAGCGGCGCTTCATCCTTCAGCAGAACGTCGACGCCGCCATCCTTCTCCGCAAAGCCCTCCACCGAGCGTCCCAGCGCCAACCGAACGCCGTGGCGCCGCATCTCCGCATGGATGAAAGCCGCCATATCCGCGTCAAAGGGATTCATCAGCTGCTTGGGCCGCTGGACAATGGTGACCTCCATTCCCAGCTCCCGCAGATTTTCCGCCAGCTCCAGCCCGATAAAGCCGCCCCCCGCCAGCACCGCGGAACGGGGATGGTTCCGGTCGATATAGGCTTTGATGCGGAAGGTATCCTCTACGGTGCGGAGGGTGAAGAGGTTTTCCAGCTCCGTGCCCGGAAGCGGGGGGCGGGTCGGCTTCGCGCCCGGCGAGAGGATCAGCTTATCATACGATTCCTCGAATTCCTCTCCGGTGGTCAGATTCTTCACAGAAACGGTTTTCCGGTCAGGATGGATGGCCGTGACCTCATGGCGCACCCGCATCTCCACTCGAAAGCGGGAAAAGAAGCTCTCCGGCGTTTGAAGAGTCAGATCTTCCGGATCTTCAATCACGCCGCCGATATAATACGGCAGGCCGCAGTTGGCATAAGAAATGTACCCGGACCGCTCAAAGACCACAATCTCTGCTGTCTCGTCCAGCCGACGGAGTCTTGCGGCGGCAGTCGCTCCTCCGGCTACGCCGCCCACGATCACAACTTTCATATCCGTTCCACCTTTCCCCGATAAGTGGCGATGCCGCCTGCATTTTTCACGTGGGTATAGCCCATATTCCGCAGGATTCCTGCCGCCTGACGGCTTCTTGCTCCGGAATAACAGTAGAGAAATACGGGAGTGTCCTGCTGCTGCACGATTTTCTGCACGCGCTCCAGCTCATCCAGCGGAAGGTTCCGGCTGCCGGGAATGTGCCCCTCCCGATATTCTTCGGCGGTGCGAACGTCCAGCAGCACCGCCCCCGGCGTGTCTCCATACTCCCGGACTCCCTGCTGGATATCCGGAAGCTTCAAAAAGTCAAAGAAGCCCATGCGCTCTCCGCCTCCTTACAGCATCGCAAGGATGGCGCTCTTGGGTCTTGCGCCGACGGCCTGATGGACCACGGCGCCGTCCTTCATCACCACCAGCGTGGGGATGCTCATAACTTGGAACTGGCCTGCCAGCTCCGGCTCTTCATCCACGTTCACCTTGCCCACTTTGATGTCCGCCCGCTCGGCGGCGATGGCATCCACAACGGGACTGACCATCCGGCAGGGCCCACACCAAGGCGCCCAGAAATCCAACAGCACGGGGCGGTCGGACCGCAGCACTTCTTCCTGAAAATTCTCTTTCGTAATATGGATCACAGACATGATATTGTCCTCCTTGTTTTTATTTGTTGTTGACAGGATACCTGAATTCTTCCCTGTTTTCCGTGATAACATCACCAACTGTCAGGGTTTTTTCTGCTTGGCCTTGCAGATCAGCTGGGTCATCGTACCCATGGGGCAGTAAACACACCAGCTGCGGGGCTTGAACAGCACCATGGTCACAAACCCCAACACCGTCGAGGTCAGCATCACGCTGTAAAACCCGAACGCAAACTGCGCCGCGCCGGGATGCAGAACTGTGCCGTGATATGCCCAGTGCCACGGCAGCTTGAAGGTCCACAGCAGCGTCACCACCTGCCGCAGATCCTGTGCGCCGGAAAAGACCAGCCAGGTGCTCCAAAGCATCTGGCAAAACATGATGAGGAAAAACGCCAGAAACCCGTAGCGGAATGCCTTGCTTTTCATCCAAGCGGGAATATCCCGTTTTCTGGAAAGACCGAACCTGCCGCCCAGCAGTCCGAACAGCTGCCCTCTGCCGCAGTAGCGGTTGCAATACCCCTTGTTCCCTTTTGCCAGAGAAATAATCAGCGGAATGAAAAAACACAAAAGTCCCAGCCATGCAAACAAAATATTGAAAAATCCCAGCACCAGATACGTCAGGGACAGCACCCACAGATTATCATACCAATGTTTTTTCATACCGTGACCTCCCGAATCTCAATGACGGAGGCGGGACATTCCCGCGCACACTTTCCGCACCCCACACAGGTTTCCGGATCCACCTTTGCGGCGATCCCGTGCCAGATGGAAATGGCTGTTTTCGGACAGATCTTCATACAGCAGCCGCAGGCCACGCAATCCCGTTCCTCCACAAAGGCCCTCCGCCGTTTCCGTACCAATGCATCCATTCTGATGCCTCCTCTTACTTGATGGGCACAGTATACACCGCAGCGGCAGACACTTCTGTGATGACATCACAAACAAACGGCGCTCCGCAGAAAAAATCTGCGGAGCGCCGCTGAAACAACCTTATGCAAGCACCCGGACACAGCGGTCGATCAGGGTCATATGGACCCGGTCTCCCTCCGCGAAACGCTCTGACAGCTGAGGATTGTATACCTCCACGATGACGGGAAGCTCTCCCAGCATCACCTCATACTCCACCTTTGCGCCGTAATATGTGGCACGGGAAACCACGCCGGGCAGCGGACCTTCCTCTGCCGACAGGAGGATCGACTCCGGGCGGACTGCCAGACAGCAGGGGCCGCCTTCGCTGACGTCTTCCATCTTACCGGGGGCGGGAACCGAGAAGGTGTGCCCGTTCACTTCTACCAAAGCCGCCTCACCGTCCCGTCCCCGGAAGGTACCGTCAATGAAGTTGGCTTTACCGATGAAGTTGGCGACAAACCGGCTGCTGGGCTGCTCATAGATCTCCGTGGGGCTTCCCTGCTGACAGATCACGCCGTCTTTCATAATCACTACCCGATCGGAAATCGCCATGGCCTCGGACTGGTCGTGGGTCACATACAGCGACGTGATGCCCAGCCGCTTTTGCAGCGCCCGCAGCTCGTCCCGCATGCTCTCCCGCAGCTTGGCGTCCAGATTGGAAAGAGGCTCGTCAAACAGCAGAACGCTGGGCTCGATGACCACGGCACGGGCCAGCGCCACCCGCTGCTGCTGGCCGCCGGAGAGCTGGTTGGGGAACCGCTTTTCCATGCCCTTGAGCTGCATCAGCTCCACCACGTCGTTGGTGCGGCGGATGATCTCCTCCTGAGGAAGCTTGGCCACCCGGAGACCGTAGGCAATATTTTCCCAGATGTTCAGATGGGGGAACAGTGCGTAGGACTGGAACACCATGGAGATGCCCCGCTTGTTGGGCGGGACCTTCGCCACATCCCGATCGCCGATCAGCACATTGCCGCTGGTGGGATATTCAAATCCGGAGATCATGCGGAGGGTGGTGGTCTTGCCGCAGCCGGAAGGGCCAAGCAGCGTTACCATCTCGCCGTCATGGATCTCTAGGTCAATGTGGTTGACCGCCACAAAGTCCTTTCCGGTATCCGGCTGCTGGAAGATCTTGGTGACATCCTTCAAAACAACGCCGGAGCTTTTCTTGCTGAAGGCCGGCTTTTCATTCTGATTGCTCATTTCGTTCCCTCCGTTTTCTGAGTCTTGACCTGCGGCACCTTGGAACGGGGCGCCAGCAGCAGATTGATGATTCCGTTGAACAGCCCGATAAACACCAGCAGGATGATCACCAGCATGGTGACAAAGGCCGCTGCCTGACTGTATTTGGCCTGATCAAACAGGGAATAAATTTTGCTGGTCACCAGATTCCACCGGGCAGAAACCAGGAAAATGACCGCGCTGACAGCGGTAATGGATTTGGTAAAAGCGTACACAATGCCGGAGAAGAAGGCGTTGCGCAGCATGGGCAGCGTAATGCGGCGGAAGGAATAGCCGGTATCGGCGCCCAGAATGGTAGACGCCTCCTCAATGGAGTTGTCGATCTGCAGCAGCGTGGTGGTTCCGGATTCAATGGCAACCGGCATATTGCGGAAGGTAAACACGATCACAAGGATCACCGCCGTACCGGTGAGCACCAGAGGCTTCGTATTGAACGCCAGAATGTAGCTGATACCCAGCACCGTGCCGGGGACGGCAAACATCAAAACGGACGAGATCTCAATAAAACGCTTGCCATAGTAATTCCGCTTGGCGGTAATATAGGCGATGATCATGCCCAGCAGACCGCCGATGACCGCGGAAATCAGTCCCAGAACCATGGAGTTTTTCAAGCTGTCCCAGCCGTAAGCCAGCGCCTTGCGGTACTGGTCCAGTGTCAGGGAATAGTCATAACCCCATGTCCGGACAAAGGATCCGAAGATCACCGTGCCGTAGAACAGCAGAATCACAGCGGCCACGACCATGCAAAACGCAAACAGCGGCCATTTGATGTGTCCTTCGTCAATGAGCTTGCGGGCCTGCGTGGGCTTTCCGGTCACAGTGACGAAGCTCTTTTTGCTGACCCAGTATTTATTGAAAAGGTATGCGGTCACAGCCGGCAGCAACAGCAGCAGCGCCAAAACGGAACCTTTTTGCATATCATAGCTGCCGGTGATGATCTGATAGACCTCAATGGACAAGGTGGAATATTCTCCGCCGATGGTGGCGGGGTTGGAAAAATCCTCCAGAGACTGAATGAACACCAGCAGACAGCCGGAGATGATCCCCGGCAGAGACAACGGGAACGTTACCGTCCAGAAGGTATGCCAGCGGCTGGCGCCCATATTGCAGGCGGCGTCCTCCACGGACGCGTCAATAGAGGAGAGAATTCCGGAAAGCGTCAGATACGCGATGGGGAAAAAGCTCATGACCTGCACCACAATGAGGCTGCCCATGCCGTAGACATTGTTGCCGGTGATGCCCAGCAGCGTTTTTGTGATAAAGCCCTGTTTGCCGAACAGGAAAATAATAGACAGTGACAAAATAAAGGGCGGAGACAAAATGGGCAGCGTGGCGATGGTCTTGAGGAATTTTTTGCAGGGTACATTGGTGCGGGTAATGGTATACGCAAAGATGTATCCGATGAAGGTGGCAATGACCGCGACGATCACGCCCAGCAGCATGGTGCGGCCAAAAACCGCCAGATACCGGGATGTGGTCAGGATCTCTGCCAGATTTGCCAGAGAGAAAGCGCCGTCCGCGTCCGTCAAACTGAAAATCAGGATTTTCACCAGCGGATAGATCACGAACAACAGCAGCAGCAAAATGGTGAGGATGACCGCCACCAGCAGCAGCGGCTGCCGCAGGATCATCTTCGTCTCATTGAGCTTTTTTGTACGGGCGGTGCTCTTCCCGCCCGCGGCAGCAGTGTTTGCCATGTCAGTTCCTCCTGCGTGATTTCCAAGATCGGTTGGTTTGGGAAACGGGGCTTCCTCCCCTGCCGGGGGAGGAAGCCCTCGCATGTCAGATCATTCTATTGGAATCGCTGCGAATCCTTACTCCTTGGGCGCGCTGGCGATCTTGGCCTCGAACTGCTCGCAGTAATCCGTTTTCACGCTGGCGGCCCAGACGGCGTCATAATCAATGACCTCCACCTGATCCAGCGTCACAAGACCGTCCGCCACGGGCGCCTTGGTGTTGGTGGGCACGCGGAAGGACTGGTTCTCGGCATAGCAGCCCTGTCCCTGCTCGGAGCAGATCCAGTCGATGAACTTCTTGGCGTTCTCCTGCTCTTCGGCCTTGCCGCCCTTGATGAGAGCCACAGCACCGACTTCATAGCCGGTACCGTCTGCGGGGAAGCTCAGCTCAATGGGATAGCCCTCAGCGGTGGGCTGCAGACCGTCGTGGGAGAAGGTCAGCGCGATGGCAGCCTCGCCCATGGCAACGGCGTTGGGAGCGGCGGAGCCGGACTTGGTGTACTGGGCGATGTTGTTGTTCAGCTTGCCCAGATAGTCCCAAACCTGATCGTCACCCTTCAGCTGGACCAGCGTGGAGAGCACGGTGTAGGCGGTGCCGGAGGTGGCGGGGTGCGCCATGATGACTTCACCCTTGAACTCAGGCTTCAGCAGGTCTTCCCAACTGGCGGGATAGTCCAGACCCTTTTCCGCAAACCAATCCTTGTTGCAGGCAAAGGCGATGCAGCCCACATAGATGGGATTCCAAGTGCCGGTGGGGTCCAGATACGTCTCCGGCGTGTTGCTCAGCGCAGGAGACTGATAGGCCTCCAGCAGACCCTTATCCACTGCCGCGATGTAGTTATCCGTGGAGCCGCCGAACATCAGCGTGGCCTGCGGATTTTCCTTCTCCGCCTCGACACGGGTCAGCATCTCACCGGCGGAAAGGCGGATATAATTGACCTTGATGCCGGTCTCTTCTTCAAACTTGTTGAAATAATAGATTACTTCGGCTTCGGGGAGGGCGGTATAGACCGTCAGCTCCTTGCTGCCGGCAGGAGCTTCCGGCGCTGCGGGTTCTTCTGTTCCGGAAGGCTCTTCGGGTGCGGGATCTTTTTTGCCGCCGCAGGCCGTCATTGCCAGCAGCATCACAGCGGCCATCAGCAGGGCCAGAAAACGCTTGGTGGACTTTTTCATGATTCGTTTCTCCTTTTCAGCCAATTTTTTATTTCGATCTCAACACGAGATGGAAACCGGATGTTACGTCAGGGCACACATGGCCCAGACGGCATTGTGGTCTGACAGTTCCCTGCCGGAGAAGGCCGCCAGCGCGGAGCCGGGGGCTGCATATAGAAAGTCTTCTTTTGCCGTAGATACCATGCGGCTCTGCTCCGCACGGAGTCCCTTGAGCATGATCCAGTCCAGCCGCAGGGGCAGATATCCCCCGTCCGGCATGGGCTTGCGGCGGGTCAGCTTTGGTTCATCAGGGACGATCCGGTAGCCTTCCGCAGCCGCCAGCGGCAGCAGCGGCTCAAAGGCAAACACATCCTCCAGACACCGGCGGCGCATTTCGGGACTGGCTGCCACATCATTGATGTCCTCCTTGTCCCGGCCGTCAAAGGTATTGGTGTTCAGATCGCCGCCCAGCACCAGCGGCATATCGGGCAGTTCTCTGCGGACCGCCTCCAGAATGACCTCCATCTGACGGCGCCGCCCTTCCCCGTGGGTGCGGTTTTCCAAGTGGATGGACACGGCGCCCAGCGGCTTTCCGCCCACATCCAGCTCTGCAAAGACCGCCAGACGGCCGCCGATGCGCTTCTGCCGGTCAAAATACCAGTTGTATTCCTCCGGCAGACGGATGACGCCTGCCTGCCGGATGGGCCAGCGGGAGAACACGGCGTTCCCGTGAAATCCCTTTTCGTTCCGGTCATCCACCAGCTCGATGAATTCCAGCCCCCACGCGTAATTCAGCCCGAATGCTCCGGCAAGCTCCCGGGCGGTATTTTTGTTCCCGGAACGGGCGCAGCCATCATCCAGCTCATTGGCAAGGATGATGTCAAAGGGCTGGATATCGGGACAATCCCGCAGAAACTCCTGAATCTCCGGCAGATGAACGCCCCGCTCCATATTGAACATCAAAACGCCCAGCCGCTCCGGCACCGTTTCCGGCGGGGGCAGGAAGTTGTCTGTTTCCGCCCTGTGAAACTGCGGGATCCGGGCCATGACCGCTTCCTGTGTCCGGGTATCCAGAAGCGCGCCCAGCGCTTTGCGTTCCTCTAAAGGAATCCCCTGCATCGCTTATCGCTCCTTTGCCTTTCGTTTCCGGCAGGTGGAACGGACGATCAGCTCCGGTTTCAAAAGATCTGACGTCTCTCCCTGTCCTCCGTTGATCTTCTCCAGCAGCCGCGTCACCGCCGTCCGTCCCGCTTCAAATTTTTTCTGCGAAACGGAGGTCAGTCCGATCTGCGGCAATCTGCTGAACAGGATATTATCAAATCCGATGATGGAAAAATCTTTCGGCGCGGACAAGCCCGCCGTCTCGGCAGCTTCTATGATCCGAACCGCAATGGTGTCGGAATACGCCAGAAACGCGTCCGGCACGATGCCTGCCTGAAACATGGCGGACGCCTGCGCGCCGCACCAATCCTTCAAACCTCCGGTCTGTTCCTGACAGACGATCTCCCATGGACTCAAGCCGTTTTGCGTCATGGAGCGGCGGTATCCCTCCAGCCGCAGCGCCAATGTTCTCGACCCCTGCCGTCCGCCCAGAAAGCAGATTTTCCGGTGCCCGAGACAGACGAGATATTGAGCCGCTTCATATGCCCCCCGCGTATTGTCCGCTTCCACAAAGCTGCAATGCGGCCCATGGTTATTCCCCCAATAAATGCAGGGGATCCCGCCCGGAAGCGCGCCATGCTCCTCCTGCGAGGCCGGCGAACAGGCAGAAATCAGCATCCCGTCCACCCGCTGGGCGATCATCCGCTCCACCGCATCCCGCTCATCCTCCGGATCATGGAGCGTGTTGGTCAGGATGACCCGGTAGCCGTATTCCGCGGCGCAGGCCTCTGCCGCCGTACACAGGGCGGAAAAATAGGGGTTGGAACTATCGGGAACCACAATTCCAATGGTATGCGTACCCTGTCCGGCCAATGCTCTGGCCATCACATCAGGCACATAATGCAAAGCCTCGCAGGCGGCGAGGACCATCTGCCTCGTTTCATCACTGATTGCAGGATGCCCGTTCATGACCCGGGATACCGTAGACCGGCTGACCCCGGCCAGAGCCGCTACATCCCGGATTGTTACCCGTTTCATTCGGCTTCCCCTTTCCTGTATCTCTCTGCCGTAAAACAGGTTGTGCAACCGTTTTCTTTCTTTAAAATACCACTCTATGGAAAAACAGTCAATTGCCCTTTCTCTTTTTCTACAACTATTCCAAAATATATCTGGCAGTATTTGTATAAAACGCACATTTTTCTTTCTTCTTGATTTTTTTTCAAAATGCAATATACTAAAAATAGCGATTTTCTCTTTTTTCCGGTTTGCTTTGCTCACTTTTTTTCATATCATTGCTTCATGTTTTCCATGGGGCGCGCAGCATTTTATGCAACCGTTTTCGTAAAATGGGAGGTTTTATGGAGCCTATTACCATCAAAGATATCGCCCGTATGGCAGGCGTCTCCTGCGCTACCGTGTCCCGTGCCATCAACGGTGCCTCCGGTGTAGAGGCCGGAACCCGGGAACGGATCCTAACCCTGTGCCGCCAGCACGGATACCGGCGCAACCTGCTGGCCCGCAGCCTCAGCGCCAGAAAAACCGGCCTGATCGGCTGCATCCTGCCGGATCTCAATAACCCTCTGTTTGCGGAGTTGTCCCTTCTGCTTGAGCAGGCTGTCCGTCAGCGCGGCTGTCACCTGCTGCTGTGCCACGGACTGGCGGAAGACCCCGATATTTCTCAGGTATTCGATTATTTGATCGGGCATCGGGTAGACGGCATCCTGCTGGTAAGCTCTTCCCGACAGGCTCCGCCGCTGCTCCGGCGGTACATGAGCCGCGTTCCCGTTTTACTTCTGGGCAGTCCGGCGCCGGAATCCATTTCACAGCCCTCCATTCCGGCTGTCACGGTCGATGATCTGGCCGGAGGCCGCATGGCGGCGGAATATCTGTATGGTCTTGGACACCGCCGCGTCGTTTATATTGGGCTGCGCCTCCACAATCATTCCCATGTCCTTCGCCACCGCGGTTTTCTGGATGTAGCCCGACGTCTCGGGTTCTCCGTGCGGACACTGTCCAACAGCACCGGCCTCTCCAATATCATGGCAGGCTATCATCTGGCAAGAGCGCTCTTTTTTGATGGTTTTCAGGAAACTGCCATTGCCGCCGCCTGCGATACGGTGGCGCTGGGCGTCTTGTCCGCAGCGGCGGAATTTCACATTTCCATTCCGGAGGAGCTCTCTCTGCTGGGATTTGACAACATCAGCTATGCCGCGCTTCCCAATATCCGCTTGACCACTCTGGCCCAGCCTTCTGCGGATATCGCGGAAGCCGCGGTGCACAGCCTGCTCTCACAAGCCGCGCAGTCTGCCATGCAGCAGGTCCCTCCCATACTGCTGTCTCCCACGCTGCTGCCCCGATCCACCTGCCGCCAGCTTTAGCACAAAGCATCCGGCAGACCTTTTCGGTCTGCCGGATGCTTTGCCATTTCTCTTCTATCTGACAAACAAAAAGCGACGGCATTTGCCGTCGCTTTTTGTTTGGTGGAGATAAGCGGGATCGAACCGCTGACCTCTTGACTGCCAGTCAAGCGCTCTCCCAGCTGAGCTATACCCCCGAACCGGAACAATCGATAGTATAGCACTCTCTCCAACCTTTGTCAACAGATTTTTTGAAGTTTTTCTGTTTTTTTCTTCAGGCATATCGGGCAATGATGGCATCCCGCTCCGCTGCATGCTCCGCTGACCAGCGCGTCCAGCCCTGTTCCGCCGCCGCATGACCCAATTCCACCAGCATCGCAGGAATCTCCTTTTCCAGAATCACAGCCACCGGCTCTCCGAACCGTGCCTTCCCCAGCGCATCACTTCCGCCCAAAAAGAGCTTGAAGGCAGGCTGCGGCTTCCCGTCCACGGGCTTCACGCAGCCCTGAAAGCCGATCTCTCCCGCCTGATGGGCGGCACAGCTGGAAGGACAGCCGGAGATCACGACTTTTGGCAGCGCACCATCCGGAATGCCTGCCTCCCGAACGGCCAGAACCGCCGCCCGCAAAAGACTCTGGCTGTCCCGCACACCCTGCTGGCAGACGGCGGCTCCGATACAGGCAACGCTGCGCTCAAATTCCGTTTCCGCGCCGTCCGCCGTGGCAGCCAAAACCGCCTGTGCCTCCTCTGCCGTCAGGTTGATGATGCAAAGCGTTTCATCCGGTCCGATGCGGCATTCCGCATCAGGGATCTGTTTCAGCAGTTCATACAGCCGGGCAGGCTTATCCACCGGCAGGTCACCGCCGATCGGCTGATAGGTCACAGCATACAGGCCAGACTGCTTTTGCGGGATCACCCGCGGGTCTGCGATCGTCCCCTCCCCCGTTTTGGTGATCTCCCGCTGCGTCACGGACAGGTCCAGTCCTCCCTGCGCCTTCCGCTGCGCCACATTGGCAAGGAAGGCATCCTTCAGGCCGTCTTTCCCCAGCGTCTCCTGCAGATAGCGGGTGCGGGCTTTCGCCCGATTTTCATAGTTGCCGTGGGCACAGAAGGTATCGATCATGGCGCGGATGTAATAGAGAATCTCGGCGGGCACTACATTCTCCGCCACAGGCACGCCCATCCGGTGCTGATTCCCAAGGCCGCCGGCTATGGACAGCGAGAAGGTCCCGTTTTCCTGCGCCAGAAATCCCATATCCCGAAACGCGCTGTGCACACAGTCATCCACCCCGTTGCAAAACGCGATTTTCAGCTTGCGGGGCATTTTGATGTCCCGACAGATGGAAAGCAGATACTCCGTAGCGGCCTCCGCATAGGGCAGCACATCAAAGGCTTCCCCCTGCTGCACTCCGGAAAGCGGGCTGCTCATCACATTGCGGGGATTGTCGCCTCCGCCGCCGCGGCAATAGATTCCTGCGTTCATGGCGCTTTCCATGATGGACGTCACCTGCTCCGCCGCCAGATCGTGGAGCTGCACCGTCTCGCAGGTCGTCAGCTTCAGCCGTTTTACCTGATACTCCGCCACAGTATCTGCGAGAAATTCCAACCGCTCCGTTGTCAGGCGGCCGCCCGGCATCCGGAGCCGCAGCATATGTCCTTCGGGATCCCGCTGGGCATAACTTCCCATTCCCCCGGAGATTCCTTTGTAGTCTTTCTTTGAAAGATCCCCTGCTTGAAAGGCATTGATCGTCTTCCGGAAATCCTCAATCTCCATTTGATAGGTATGGATCCACTGTTCGTTCATCATGATCCTCTCTTTCCAAATTTCACAATTTGAATTTTTCGCTGCCATCATCGCTGTTTCCCGCTCACTATATCACAAGATGATTCTGTATGCAATTCCCAAAATGTTACTGTCCCTGCATCCAGCAGGAAAAGTCCAATCGATGAAACGCCTCCAGTTCCCGCCGGAACTCAGCGTCCCAGCTGGAAACGCGGCCCATACCCGCCGCCAGCGGATCGATATACCGTTTTTTTGCGTTTACCTGAAGCCATGTTCCGGACGTCTGCCGTTCCGCGCTGCGCAGCAAACCCGAAAATCCGCAGAAACGATGCCACAGTGGTCCGCAGACCGGGTCCTGCTCCAATGCGGCAATAACCGCAGGCTCCGTGGTCCAAAGTTCCCCCTCCGTTATGGTTCCCAGCGCCAGTGCCAGCCGCAGCAGCTCCGCCATCGTCTGCATGGCAAAGCGGTCCTCGTCCGCCACATAGACACGGGAATTTTTCAGGGCGCCTGCTGCAAAGGCCGCGGCCAGTTCCGGTGTGCGGAAGGCAAGCTCCGGCGTTCCCGTCTCATCCCGCACCACGGTCAGGTCCCGGTACATGGCCCGAATGGTTCCCAGATCCGCAAACCCGTAATTGAGCAGGTTTCCAAAGGTATATTCCAAGCGGTCCGCCGATAGTGCCGGCACAGCCTTATCCGCAAGCGGATAGCGGTGATAGTCCGAAACATCCGCCAGCGCAATCCCCTCATTGTCCAGCAGCGCCATGACCTCCGGAGAAGCCGCCAGATACGGTTCGATCCCCGCCTCCGTGGCCTCCTGCCGAAGGTGGTCCCCTTTGAGGAAGTCCACCACATGGGCAAACACCGGCGCCGTCACGTCATGAAACAGCCCTGCCAGCGCCTGCTCCCGGCTCTCTGTAAAATGCCAGACGATCAGCGCCGTTCCAAGACTATGGTCATATCGGGAATAGGGGCCGAGATCCAGAAAGCGGGGAAAGCGCGTATATTCGCACCCGCAGTTCATGCCGATGTCCCTGAGCCGCCTCATGGGCGGCGTGTCAGCCGCCCTCCGGAGAAATTCCGGACATTCTGCATGATAAAGGTTCCACAAAAGATCCATGATTTCTCACTCCGCCGCTTTAAAATAGCATTGGTTTCCGTCAAAGGACACTTGGAATGCGTCTCCCTCCCGCTCTCCGCGGAACACCGTTCCGTCCAGCGTGCAGCCATCCATATAGTTGAGGCAGTACCCGTACACCTGTCCATCTTCCTCCAAGCTGAATATCGTCCGCAGCACACCGTCAAAAGAATCGCCTTCTTCGTGCCGGAGCGTTGCCAGCGCGTCGGTCTGCCCGTCCTCATTCAGATCCAGCCAACGGATCTCCGATACCTCCAAGGGACTGTCAGCATACGCCGTGGCGCCGCCGGGCAGCACATACTCCTTCAGCGTGACGGGACCGGTCTCCCCGCCGAATCCGTCGGCACTGACGCCGCAGAAGGTCCCCTCCCGCTCCAGTACCGCCGTAATGGCCTCTCTGGCTGCGCGCTCCGCGTCCGGATCGGGAGCAGCCGGAACGCGCTCCCTGCCATATTCCGCAATGGGAAGCGTCAGAGGTTGGTCCGCCGCAGAACCGGCCTCCTCCCCGAACGTCAGTCCCAAGGTGGTTCTGGCGCCCAACAGCGGGCGGCTGCCGGAGACCAGCGCTTCCACTGCTGTGTAATCTGTCTCCGGATCTGACCACGTTTCCTCCAAAACCGTCTCTCTGGACAGGCCGTTCTCTGTCAGAGAAATCTTCTCCACCACATGGCCGCCCATATGCCCCCAGTTATACAGCACACCGTTTTCCTCCGGACAGCTGTAAAAGGCGGCATGTCCGGAAGGAAACTCTCCTGCCAGCACCATGTCTCCCGCCCGGACTGTATAGACTTCCGTGCGGCGGGCAGCCTCCGATTTTCCATAATGGAGCAGCAGCTCCGGCACGCCGTCTTTATCGACGTCATACAGCATATAGGCGTCGCTGAGACCTCCGATCTCCGCCGGATAGACATTGGGATCGTAGTCCGGCCGGTCGATCTTCCGCACTGCCGCCTCCTGTCTGCACAGCTCCGATAAAAAATCGATATATTTCTCACGCCAGAGTTCTTCTTCCGGCAGCTGCGGCTCCTGCTGCTCCACGGGCTGCGTCTGTGCCGGAGCCTTCTGCTCCTGTCCCGCGCTGCAGCCGGTCAGCAGCAGCCCCAGCGCCAGCAGAAGTGCCATCTTTTGTTTCAACTTTTCTCTCATATCCCTGCCTCCCCACTTTTTGTACAGGCTATCACATCCTCCGCCGCAAAAAACTACAATTCCGTTACAAATTGTGACACAAAGGATACCAGCGCTTCCCGTTCATTGGGAAGCCGTCCATCGATCACCGCCTCCAAAAGCATGTGCAGCGCCTGCCCCACCGCAGGACCTGACAGCCCCATTTCTGTTAAGTCTTTTCCATTTACAGCAAGCTGTTTCAGGGAAAAACAGGCATCCTCCGCCAGCAGACGCTCCAGAATCGCCTCGCCCTTGTCCAACTCTGCCTGCCGGTCGTGATAGGCTGCCGCCTGCGCCAGATTATCCGCCCGCTTCAAAGCGATCAACTGCCGCAGACCGGTTTCTCCCAGCTTTCCCAGCGCCCTGCGGACAGCCTTGTCTGTCCGGGGGATCTCCCGGTCATGCCACTCCACCAAACGCACCACCGTTTCCCGAAACACTGTCGAGCAGTTCAGCCGCCGCAGCATTCCGTCCGCCAGCTCCCTGCTGATGGCGCCATGCCCGTAAAAATGTCCGGTTCCCTGCGGATCTACTGTAAAGCATTCAGGCTTTCCAACATCGTGCAGCAATGCCGCGCACCGCAGAACAGGGTCTGCCGGCACCGCTGCCATAGCGTGCAGGCTGTGCTCCCATACATCGTAGCAATGATGGTGGTTTTTCTGGTCAAAGCCCACCATGGGCAGGATCTCCGGCCAAAAGACGCCCAAAACATCGGGATACCGCCGCAGCACAGAGGCAGCTTCCTGTCCGGACAGCAGCTTGAAAAGCTCCGTCTGGATCCGCTCCGCAGCGATTTCCCTCAAAAGTCCCGCGCCGCGGTGAATGGCCGCTTCCGTTTCTTCGTGGATATCAAATCCCAATACGGCGGAAAACCGCAGCCCGCGCAGGATCCGCAGAGCATCCTCTTCAAACCGCCGGTTCGGATCTCCCACGCAGCGGAGGAGCCTCCGTGACAAATCCCCTCTCCCTCCGCAGGGGTCCCGAAGCGTTCCGCGCAGATCCATGGCAATGGCGTTGACCGTAAAATCACGGCGTATCAAGTCCTCGTCCAAAGAGCGGGTAAACGAGACTCCCTCCGGCCGCCGGTGATCCCGATACGGTCCGTCCACCCGATACGTGGTCACCTCCACACCGCAATGCTCCATCCGGACCGTCACCGTGCCGTGCTGCAGACCTGTCGGGAAGGCACGGGAGCCGAACAGCCCCAGCGTCTCCTCCGGCAGCGCGCCGGTGGTCACGTCCCAGTCCTCCGGACGCCTTCCCAGCAGAAGATCCCGCACACAGCCGCCCACACACCACGCCTCATATCCGGCAGATTCCAGAACCTCTAAGACTTTTTTCACGGCTTCCGGGATTGCAGTCATGTTTTTCGACCTCATTTCGGTTGCATTTTCTGGATACTTGTAATATAATAAGGTGCTTTTGAAGAATATGCAACGCTTTTTTCTGCGGCAGCGGGCAAAAGCGTTTTGAAAGGACGATTTGTTTCCATGATGAAAAATCCCCATCCCATTTGCGACTATCTGGTTCCCGGTAAGCGGGTCCATCTGGTCGGCATCGGCGGCGTGTCCATGTGTCCTCTGGCAGAAGTTCTCCGGGGACAGGGACTGACCGTACAGGGTTCCGACATGAGTGACAGCGATACCGTCAAGCATCTGCGGTCTCTGGGTATCACCATATCCATCGGCCACAATGCGGAGAATCTGGGCGACTGTGACTTTGTGGTGCGCACCGCCGCCGTTCACGACAGCAACCCTGAAATCGCCGGCGCTGTGGCCCGCGGTATCCCCGTTTATGAACGCGCGCAGGCATGGGGCGCCATTATGCAGCGCTATCCCAACGCATTGTGCGTCTCCGGAACCCACGGCAAAACCACTACCACCTCCATGTGCGCCCATATCTTCATGGCCGCGCAGGCGGATCCCACCGTGATGCTGGGCGGAACCCTGCCCCTGCTGCACGCAGGCTATCGGGTCGGTCAGGGGGATACCATCATTCTGGAATCCTGCGAATACTGCAACAGCTTTTTAAGCTTCTTCCCGACGGTTGCCGTCATTTTGAACGTGGAAGAAGATCATCTGGACTTTTTCAAGGACCTTCGGGATATCCAGCACTCCTTCCGCAGCTTCGCGGAGCTGGTTCCCGCAGCCGGTCATGTCATCGTCAACGCGGACAACACCGGCGCCATGGATTCTGTGACGGATCTTTCCCATCCGGTATTCACCTTCGGTCTGGACCATCCCGCCGATTGCACCGCAGCCAATCTGCAGGATGCGGACGGCGCCCCCTCCTTTGACGTGCTGGTGCACGGGCAGCCTTACGCCCATGTTGCCCTGCGGGTCTATGGCCGCCACAACGTTCTCAATGCGCTGGCCGCCGCCTCTGCCGCCTATGTGCTGGGAATCCCCGGCAGCGCCGTGGAGGAAGGTCTTGCTACCTTCACTGGGGCAGGCCGCCGCTTTGAACACAAGGGCGTCTTTCACGGCGCGGAGGTCTATGACGATTATGCGCACCATCCGGATGAACTGCACGCCCTGCTGACCACTGCCAAAACACTGGGCTATCAGCGAGTCGTCGTTGCCTTCCAGCCCCACACCTACACCCGCACCGCCAAATTTTTTGACCAGTTTGTGGAGGAATTAAAGCTGGCGGATGTGGTGATCCTCGCGGAAATCTATGCTGCGCGGGAACAGAACGACCTTGGCATTTCCTCTGCGGACCTCTGCCGGCAGCTTCCCGGCTCGGTCTACTGCTCGACGCTGGACAAAGTTGCTGAACAGCTGCGGAGCATCGCCCAGCCCGGCGACCTGATTCTGACGGTGGGCGCCGGCGACATTTACCGCGCCGGTGAAACGCTGCTTCAGGAGGTGTGAGCGGTGGAGATCTCTCCTTTGTACCACAACTGCCGTCCTGAGGGGGAACTGCTTCCTCAGGAAGCCGCCGCCTTTTCCCTTCTGGAAGATCTGGGAATCAGCTATGACCGGGTCTCCAGCGATCCCGCAGACACCATGGAAAAATGCGCCGCAGTCAGCGCTGTGCTGGGTGTTCCCATCTGTAAAAATCTCTTTCTCTGCAACCGGCAGAAAACCGAGTTTTACCTGCTGTGCATGGGGCCGGACAAGCCCTTTCATACCAAAGACCTCAGTCACCAGATCGGCTCTGCCCGTTTGTCCTTTGCTCCGGAGGAGGCTCTGTGGGAGCTTCTTCGCTGCACACCCGGTTCCGCTACCATTCTGGGGCTGATGAATGACCGGGAGCACCGGGTCCGCCTGCTGATGGAGCGGGAAGTCTGTGAGGCGGAATACTTTTCCTGTCATCCATGCATCTGCACCAGCAGCTTAAAACTGAAAACCGCAGATGTACTCCATAAACTGCTTCCCCACACCGGTCATGAATGGACCGTCGTAGATCTGTAAGGAGGGTTTTTATGAAGGAGCAAACCGCGCAGGAGCTGGCGCGGCATTATTTGAAAGAATGCAAAACCATGACGGTGATGCGCTATGGTTCCCTGCTGATCTTTCTGTTTCTTCTGGTG
This sequence comes from Dysosmobacter sp., assembly GCA_026169195.1. GTDB lineage: Bacteria > Bacillota > Clostridia > Oscillospirales > Oscillospiraceae > Oscillibacter. The sequence goes on from JAPFEH010000034.1 coordinate 53,502, forward strand.
AGCTTCTGGAGCAAGCTGAACATCATTTTTGCTGGAATTCTGGTATCTCTGTTCTACCTGAGCCTCCGCTTCCTCAGAAACATGAAGCGTCAGCAGCTGACAATGGTGCAAAACATTCTGTGGGAGGACTGCGATCCGGACCGGTATGCCGCCGTGATGGAACTGCTGGCTGCCGAAAGCAAGCAGGACAAGCCCTTTTTCAACCTGTGCCGCATTCAGGGTCTCTGCGCCGCCGGACGGATGCAGGAAGCGGCTCACGCATTGGATCTGGTCTATATCCAGCGGGCTGACCTCGGGATCCAGCTTTTATACCTGCGGTGCGCGTTTGACAGTCATCTATTTCTTGGTGAATTGGAGACCGCCCGCCGGCTGCGGCAGGAAACGGCAGATCTGATCCAGAAAAACAGACCCGGACAGCAGCCCGCGATCCAGCGGGTCCTGCGGATGATGGATGCGAGCCTTGCTCTGGCAGAGCACCGCTGGGAAGAAAGCCGCGCTTTGGAAACACAGATCTACGACGAGGCCTTCAATCCCTATCAGCTGGCCTCCTCCGCCTACCGGCTTGGCCGTGCGGAGCTGGCCGACGGCGAGATCGAGTCCGGCAAAGCGCACCTTCAGGAAGCCGTTTCCAAAGGCGGCCGCCTGTATGCCGCCGCTGAGGCAAAGCGTCTGCTGGAATCCGCTTCCCCCGCTCCATCAGGCGTTCCGGAGGAGGACGGCGGAACATTGGAATAACCGCAAAGAAAAACGGTGTGGCTGTGCCACACCGTTTTTTTCAAAGCACCAGCGCCTCTTTCAAGGTGCGAAGCGAGCTGAGGTGTCCCTCCAGCATCGGCAGGGTCAGATCCTCCATCTCCAGCGATACATCCCCGTCATATCCGCACATCCGGACCACGGAGAAAAACTCCTTCCACCACCGGACGCTGTGACCGGCTCCCACTGCCACATAGTTCCATGCCCGATCCCGAAACGCCTCAATGGGCTTCGTATCCAACATCCCGTTGGGGCCGCACATCCGCCGTTCCGGCCGCGCATCCTTCGCGTGAATGTGGTAGATCGCTCCGGCCTCCCCCAAGACTCTGGCAGCCTCTATGGGATCACCGCCCATCCAGAAAAGATGGGACGGATCCAGATTCATTCCCACCATCGGGCCCACCTCCGACCGCAGCCGCAGCAGACTTTCCGGATGATACACCAGCTGCATCCCGTGATTTTCCAGCGCGATGCGGCGGATCCCGTGCTGCTGCGCAAGGTGCACCAGCTTCCGCCACTGAGGGATGGCTACCTCGTTCCACTGATAATCCAGAATGTTCTGCGTCTCCGGCGGCCATGAGGTGGTGATCCATACGGGAGTTTTGTCTCCGGCGCATCCGGACGGAAGTCCACTCATCATCACGATTTTTTCGACCCCCAGCAGCTCTGCCAAGCGGAAGGTCTGCTCTGTAACCATCCATTCCCGTTCGTACGCCAGCGGATTTCCGGCGCAGTTTAAGGCGCACAGGGCAATCCCCCGCCTTTGCAGCTGGTCATACCACCGCCGGCGTACCGTTTCAGAGGAGAGCATCGCCTCCAGATCCATGTGCGGTGCTGCGGACCAGTTTCCGGTACCGATCTCCACAGCATGGACCCCTTGCTCCACGCAGAAATCCAGCATCTCTTCAAAGGGCATATCCAGCGTACAGGTTTTGATGGCAAGTCGCATGACCCACACCTCCGTTTTCAGGTTGCTATCATCCTATCACAGTGCCGCTCCGCCGTAAAGCCTTCATCCGGCTTTTGGGCCGCGGTTTTGATTGCCTCCGTTTCACTCGGCAGGTTTGTCAAACCGGCTGGACAGAAACCCCGCGGGAGAACGCCAGCCGGACTCTCACCGGAACGTCCATTTGACTTCTTTTTTCCGCCGTGATACCATGAGCACAACACATTCATGGAGAGGTGCTTGATGAAACGGAAGTTCCTGCTGATGGGGCTGGTTCTGGCAGGCTGCGGAGTCATGGCCTGGGTGGAAGCAATCCTGCGTCCCGCTTATCCCATAAAATCGGTCCTGAAATGGGCACTATTCCTCGGGTGCATTACCATCTGGATGGCATTGGCCCGAAACGGTACTCCATGTCAGTTCCTGCGCCGTCCCACCCGAAACGCCCTGCTTCCTGCCATCGGACTATCCGCTGCCGCCTTTTTTCTGATCCTTGGCGGTTATGCGCTGCTGTCTTTCCGGCTGGACCTTTCCGCCATTACCGGAAATCTGGGAGCCAAGGAGGGCATCACTGCCCGAACCTTTCCCCTTGCAGCCCTTTATATTTCCTTTGGAAATTCGTTTCTGGAAGAGCTTTTCTTTCGGGGATTTGCCTTTTTGACCCTGCGGGAAACAGGTGGGCGGGGGCTGGCCTACGGCTTTTCCGCCCTTATCTTTGCTTTATATCATATCTGCATCATGGACGGCTGGTTTTCCGGCCCCCTCTTCTTTTTGCTGACCGCAGCACTGGCACCAGCAGGGCTTCTTTTCAATTTTCTGGATCGAGACGGCACACTCTGGCCCGCTTGGCTGGTCCACATGGCAGCCAATCTTGCCATCAATACCATCGGTCTGCACCTGTTTGGCCTGATCTGACCGCTTCCCATTCATCACTGCCATGACTTTGGCAGAAACAACACAGCGGAAACACCCGTTTCAAATCTTCAGCAGCCAAACCGCGCTCTGGAAATACACCAGCAGCGACAACGCATCCACAACAGTTGTAATCAAGGGGCTTGCCATGACCGCCGGATCCACACCGAGGCGCTTTGCCAAAATCGGCAGCAGGCCGCCTACCAGATCCGCCAGTATCACCGTCACAACCAAGGAAAAGCTCACCGTGGCTGCCACAGCAATCCCCACCTGACTCATGACCATCAGCCGCAGGAAATTGACCGCAGCCAGCACCAGCGCGCACAGCGCCCCCACCTGCACCTCTTTCCAGAAAACCCGCATCCAGTCGGAAAAACGGACCTCGCCCAGAGAAAGTCCGCGGATCACGGTCACCGAGGACTGGCTTCCGCAGTTCCCGCCGGTATCCATCAGCATGGGGATAAAGGCCGTCAATGCCACCTGAGCGGCAAGCGCCTGCTCAAAATGGGAAATGATCCCTCCGGTCAACGCGGCAGAAAGCATCAACAGCAGCAGCCACGGAATTCTGGCGCGGAAAATCCGGATGGCCCCGCTTTGAAGGTAAGGCTCCTCGGAGGGCGTCATCGCCGCCATCCGTTCCATATCCTCCGTAGCCTCTTCCTGCAAAACCGCCATGGCCGTATCTGCCGTGACAATGCCCACCAATCGGTTCGCTTCATCCACCACCGGCACCTCCGACAGATCATATGCCTCCATCAGCTGCGCTGCCAGCTCCTGATCGTCTTCCGGCCGCAGCGTAACAAAGGGATGTGCCATCACCGTTTCCAGCCGCACGCCGCCCCGGCTGAGCAGCAGGGTGCGCAGGTCCACCTGACCCAGCAGTGAAAAATCTTCTGCCACCACATAGCAATGGCTCATGTTCTGATCGGGCAGTCCCGTCTGCCGGATGCGCTCAACGGCTTCGTTGATCCGGCTCTGCGGAGAGAGCACCACCGGCTCCCGCCACATCACGGCGGCCACAGAATCTGTCGTCTGGTTAAATTTTTTCATCGTCATCATCATTACCTCCTTGTCTCACAGGAGCAAATGCTCCTCTCATGGTCAGGAGGCCGGACGATCCGTTGTCTAGCCGAAACAGACGCCACACGCGCTGTTCTGACAACTGTCCCGCTTTCCGGATCTGTCCGGCCTTCCGCTACCGGCGTCCATTTCGTTCACCTCACTTTTTGAAATCAACCACAAAAACGCGCCCACCATACGGTGGACGCGTTCCTTTTCACAAAAATTCTGCTGCCACCGTTCAAGCTTTAGCTCCGTCAGGCGGTGAAATCACATTAGGTCATGCCTTCTGTTCGACAAGCCCTGCTCAAACCAGCGCATGATGTCTCCATCATTTTGCGGCAGTGATCCATATCCCGACGGTAGCCTTACCTACCGGACGCATATCTGATTGTGGAGTCATCATACTGCAAAAGCAGCGGCTTGTCAAGACTTTTTATAGTATCCCCATGGGAATTCTTTTCCGCCTTGTCCGCAAAGATGGAACCGGCATTCGCCCGTTCAATCCCTGAAGGCATCCATTGCCTGCAAAAACAGCGTCCCGTACCGGCGGGCTTTTCCGTTGCCCACACCGCTGACCTCCCGGAATTCCTCCAACGTCTTGGGACAGACAACCGCCAGTTCCCGCAGCGTTTTATCGGAAAATACCACATAGGCAGGAACGCCCTGCCGCCGGGCCTCTCCCGCCCGCAGCTCCCGCAGGCGCGCAAAGCGCTCTGCCGCAGTCCCTTCCAGCACCTCCGGAACCGCGGAGCGCCGCCGGGCAGCGGGAATTTCCTCCTTTTCCATGTACATGACAAGCGGCGTTGTGCGCTTCAAAAACGCCTCTGCCCGCTCTCCCGGCCGCACCACCGGATACTGGCCCGCGCTGAGCGTCAGCGCTTCCTCCTCCAGCAAAAAGCGGATGCAGGCACGCACCTCTTCCTGCGTGTGCTGCCGCAGCAGGCCATACGTATCCTCGCGGTCCATGTGGTATTTGCGCACCTTGTCCGTATCCGCGCCGCAGAGGGTCTCCGCAATGACTCCGATGCCGAAATGTCCGCCGGTTTCCATGACACAGCGGAGAATGCAGCGGGCCTCCCTGCTCACATCCACCTCTTCAAAGTTGTGCAGGCAGTTCCAGCAGGCGCCGCAATGATCCGGCGCCTGCTCTCCGAAATACCGCAGAATGGTCTGCCGCAGGCACCGGCGGGTGGTGCAATAGCGCACCATCTGCCGCAGCCGCTGAAAATCCCGTTCCCGCAGCTGTTCTGCCGTCCGGGCGTCCAGTTCCTCTCTGGGCTCGCTGTGTTCGATCAGAAAGCGGGCCGTTTGCACATCCTGCCCGCTGTACAGCAAGATGCAGCTGGCAGGCAAACCGTCCCTCCCTGCCCGACCGGCCTCCTGATAATAGCTTTCCATATCCTTTGGCATATTATAATGAATCACATAACGGACGTTGGATTTGTCGATGCCCATGCCAAAGGCGTTGGTCGCCACCATCACCTGCACCCGATCAAAGAGAAACTCCTCCTGATTTCTTTGCCGCTCCTCCGGTTCCAGACCCGCATGGTAGCGGGCGGCGGAGATCCCTGCTTCCTGCAAAAGACCGCAGATCTCCTCCACCGCCCGCCGTGTGGCACAGTAGACGATGCCGCACTGATCCGGACGGCTTCGAATCAGCTCCACAACTGCTTCCCGCTTGTTTTTCGGCTTGCGTACCGCAAAAAACAGATTTTCCCGATCAAAGCCTGTGGCCACCTGTACCGGCCGTTCCAGTTCCAGCAGCGTTTCGATGTCTGCTTTCACATCCGGCGTAGCCGTGGCAGTAAAGGCTCCCACCGGAGGCCTTTTTTTCAACCGCTTCACAAAAGCCGGAATATTCAGATAGGAGGGACGGAAATCCTGCCCCCACTGAGAGATACAGTGCGCCTCATCCACCGCGATCAGCGAAATCTCCGCCTGCTCCGCAAAGGACAAAAAGCCCTCCGTTTCCAGACGCTCCGGCGCTACATAGATGATTTTATAGCGTCCGGCCTTGGCGCGGTCCAATGCCAGAAGATACTGCCGGAATGTCAGGGTGCTGTTCAGAAACGCTGCCGGAATGCCCATCTGCACCAAAGCTGTCACCTGATCCCGCATCAACGACACCAGCGGAGAGATCACCAGTGTGATCCCCGGCAGCATCAGCGCCGGAACCTGATAGCAGATGGATTTTCCGGCGCCGGTGGGCATGACCGCCATGGCGTCCCGACCGGACAGCAGCGCGTTGATGACCGGCTCCTGCCCGCCCCGAAAGGTATCATATCCAAAACAGGTTTTCAGAATCTCTTCTTTTGTCATGAATGGTTCTCCCTTTGTATGCTGAACCCATCATATCACATTCCGCGGGCAATGTCCTCTGTTTTTCGGCTGCTTTTATCCCAACCAGCTCAGCAAACGTCCTGCTTCCAATGCCGCCAGCCCTCGAACACCCTCAAAGTCCACATATGGATTGTAAACGGCTTCCAGCCGGTCATGGCACGCCTTGGCGTCCTTCAAAGCATCCACAGCCTCTTTTCTCAGCAAAGCCGTCATTCTGCTCTGGAACCGCATCCGGTTCTTATTCTCCGGAGCTGTCATGGCATCCAGACGGATCCGGCGGAAGGGCTTTTTCCCGTATTCCATCTCCGGACGGGAGGAAACAAAGGCAAGCCCCAGTCCCGGCACCAGCAGGTGTTCAATGCGGTCCGGTTCCTCCGGCGCCATGCAGGCGATGGTATTCCATCCGTTTTCGGATGCCGTCCGGCGCAGACGCTCCAAGCTTTCCCCTGCCAGCTCCCAGCTGTCGGTTATTTCATAAACTTTGGAGCAAAGCGTATCCACGCTGTCAAAACACCACACCATGCCGCGGTGCGTGATACTGCCCAAAAACCGCTTCGTGGTCCTCCCCTGTTCCCGACCCTTGACGCGCAGCTCCCTGCGGATGATCCCGTCTATCCGTGCGCCCGCCCGTTCCGCATCAAAGTGCTTTTTTGCTTCTGCCGCAGTCTCCAATTCCACCTGCCGTGCCGCCCGCAGGCAATGATACGCCCGCCCGTATGCCGCCTGTAAGCTCCGCGTGTGCGCCCGTACCGCTTCCGCATCCGCTTTTGCCGCAATCAAATCATAAAACCGCCCCAGATCCACCACCCGATCCACTGCCGCCGGAAATTCCGGCTCCAAAACATGAGGACTGGTTCCGTCTGCTATGGCGCATCGGAGCTCCGGCAGGATCACACCATCCAGAGAATCCGGATCTCCGGAGCACCGCAGATATTCCACCGGTGTCCCCGCCTCCTCCATGGTGCGGCCCACTTCCCGCATGAAGGTGTTTTTCCCCACACCGGGCCCACCCTTGAGAATCATGAAATCGTATGTATCATTCAGGTCCACCATCTCTCCGAACAGATTCTGAAAACCGTCCCCGCTGTTCGCTCCTGCGAAAAAATGAGTGATCCGTGCCATCGCTGTCTCCTCCATTGCCTGTTTTACTCTCAGCGTATGCAGCGCTCCCCCGCATTGACAGTCCTCTGCTGTTTTTAAAATTTCCTGAAATTTCAGGTGCAATCTTTCCAATCTTTTGGTATAATAAAAAAAGCATGCCAAGTAAGGAGCCATTTCATGGATCATTCATATGAACCCATTCTTTCAGAGGAAGAACGCGCCCGGAGACGCGCCCAGCGGGCTGCCGCGCGAAAAAGGAAGCAGCGGGCCAGACGGCGGCGTCTGCTGCTGCAAACCACTCCGTTCCTTTTGCTTGCCGTCCTGTTGACGGGTGTTCTTGTGCGGAATGCCCTCAACGACCGGAAAAAAGAACCTGCTGAACAGAACACAGCCTCTATTTCAGCTGCCGCTCCGGAAGTCTTGCCGGAAAAGCCGGAGGAACCCTCTCCTGCCGAACGTTACGCCATCTCTTCTTCCCCGGACACCATACAGCTGGGAGAAGCCCTGCCCAGTGCTTACGCCGTGGTGGTCGACCGTGCCAGCGGAACCATTCTGGCAGAAAAAAGTTCGGAAACCGTCATCAGTCCCGCTTCCATGACCAAGATCCTGACCCTGCTGGTGGCGGTGGAGCATTTAAAAAGTCTGGAAGATACCGTCCCCATTACCATCGAGATCACAGACTACTGCTATGTCAATGACTGCAGCGTCGTGGGCTATGAGGTCGGGGAAACCGCAACGGTGCGGGAGCTGCTGTACGGAACGATCCTCTCCTCCGGTGCTGACGCCGCGCTGGCTCTGGCGACCTATGTCGCGGGAAGCCATGAGGCATTTGTAGATCTGATGAACGAAAAGCTGGCAGAGCTGGGTCTCAGCGATACTGCTCATTTCACCAACTGTGTGGGGCTTTATGACAAAGAGCACCACTGTACGGTTCGGGACATGGCTGTGATCCTCAATGCTGCCATGGATGAACCCCTTTGCCGGGAGGTTCTGTCTGCCCACACCTATGAGACCGCCCCCACGGAATTTCATCCGGACGGACAAGTCCTCTCCAACTGGTTTTTGCGGAAAATCGAAGACCATGACAAAGAACAGCCGGTTCGGGCCGTGGGCGCCAAAACAGGCTATGTCGCCCAATCCGGCTCCTGTGCCGCCAGCTGGGGAGAAAACAGTCAGGGACAGGCGTTCATCTGCGTCACCGGAAACGCATACAGCGCAGGGCGCGCCATCTATGACCACGTAGAACTTTATAAAACCTACTGCAGTTGAATGCAGAAACGGCGCTTCCTTTTGCACAGCGGCATACAGCCGCAGCAAAGGAAGCGCCGTTTTTTCATGTACTTCTTGATCGGGAAACAATCAGCTTATAAAAAGATCTCGTTTTCTTTCGGCTCCCTGCAGCTATGCTCCAGCATACGCACGTGGGACAAAAATGCCTCGTCGTCAAAATATTTGGCGCCTTTCGTACACTTCCGGACACACCGCTGACACTTGATGCAGGTTCCGGGCACCTTGGAAACATCCTTGGGATCAATGGCGCCCATCGGGCAGAGCCGCGCGCAGGCGCCGCAGTGATTGCATCTGGAAAGTCTGGTTTTCGGCTTCGCCTTCAGGAAATTCACAGGCGCGCCATCCTCGCCCTTTGGAACGTAATAGGGCGCGTCCGGATCGCCGGGAACACAGGGCGGAGCCGGATCTTCTGTAAGGCGATCCACCTTGTCAGCAATGGATTTTGCAAAGTTTTTGATCTCAAATTCATCGCTCCAGCCGGGTCGGCCGTAGGCGATCTCATCGGTAAAGGCGTGACGGCCCACAAACGCGCCTGCCGCAGCCGTCCGGAAACCGCCGCGCTCCAAAACGGCACACAGCTCCGCCAGCGCATTGTCATAGGCCCGGTTTCCGAAGGTCACCACCGCCACAGCCAAAGCGCCGTTTCCCCGCAGCTGTTCCCGAAAAGACGGCAGGATCTTGTTGGGAAGTTTTCCGGCATACACAGGCGACCCTACAAGGACCAGATCTGTCTCCTGAAACGCATACGTCCGGCTGCGCTCCGCCGGCTTCGTAAAGGGTATCTCTTCCACTGGTACCTGCCAGCGCTCTGCCAGCGTTTTACCCAGCAGTGCCGTCACCCGGCTGGTATTTCCGGTGGCGCTGAAGCAAACCGTCCAGATCTTTTCAATCTTCATCTGTCACGCTCCTTTCTTTTCAAAAAAGAGGCGGCCTCCGGCCATGGGTCGGAAGCCGCCCCGCAAGAAACTTCTGTGAGGTTCTTTTACAGGGAAAAATCCTCGTCCTTCAATTTTCCGGTGTCCAGCGCAGCCGGTCTGGGCGGCACCCGCTTCAAAGGATCGTACCGGAACGCACGGCAATGATGCTCCACCGGAACAATGCCCTTCTTGATGCAGGCGACTTCCCGTTCATTGATCTGCTGCCCCCGCTGGCAATAGGCACAACGGGGGTCTATATCCTTTCGAAACAATTTCACGGCTTCTCCCTCCGCTTTTTCACAGGGTATAGAGCTTCACAGCCCCGTCCTCCACCGTGGCCTTCACTTGGGAGACGGGATTTTCATAGCTGTCAATGATCCGGGTCGCCATGGGATCTTCCAGCTCCCGCTGGATGGTACGCCGCAGATTCCGGGCGCCATAGGTTCTGGAGAACGATTTCTGCGTCAGGAAAGCCACCAGCGCATCATCATAGCTAAAGGCGATCCCCTTCTCCTTCAGGGAGGTCTGAAGCTCTGCCAGCATCATGCGGGCAATGGCTCCAAAGTGCTCCTCCGTCAGCCGGTTAAAGGTAATGACCGCATCCACACGATTGATGAACTCCGGACGCAGGAACTGCTGCAGCGCTTTCATTGCCCGGTCTGCATCCTGCTCCTGCTGCGTGCGCCCAAAGCCCACGCTCCCCTCCTTGGTGGCGCTGCCGGCATTGGAGGTCATAACAATGATGGTATTTTCAAAGTTGACTTTGCGGCCGTGCGCGTCCGTGATCTCGCCGTCATCCAGAATCTGCAGCAAAACATTCAGAACATCCGGATGGGCCTTTTCGATCTCGTCAAACAGCACCACGGCATAGGGCTTCCGGCGGATCTTTTCCGTCAGCTGCCCTGCCTCATCATATCCCACATAGCCCGGCGGAGAGCCTACAATGCGGGAGACGGAATGCTTCTCCATGAATTCCGACATATCCAGACGGATCAGTGCATCCGGCGTATTGAAAAGGTCGGTCGCCAGCTGCTTCACCAGCTCCGTTTTGCCAACGCCGGTAGGACCTACGAAAATAAAGCTGACAGGCTTGCGTTTGGGAGAAATCCCCACGCGGTTGCGCCGTACGGCGGCAGAAACGGCAGAAATGGCCTCATCCTGACCGATGATGTGGCTCTTGAGCCGCTGCTCCAGCTGGCTGAGCCGCTGGAATTCCTGCTCCCGGATCTTGGCTGCGGGGATCTTGGTCCACAATTCGATGACATGGGCCAGATTCTCCATGGTCAGCTGCGGGTCTCCCTTGGCAAGCAGCGCATCCAACTCTGTATGGAGCTGCAGTTCCCGGCTTTTCAGCTCCGCCATGCGGGCATAATCGCTCTCTTCCTTCTCCTCTTTTTCCTCCAGCATGGTCCGTTCTTTTTCATAATCATCCAGTTCCCGCTGGATCTCCATGCGGCGGGAGATATCCGGATCCTTCAAATTCAGGTCGGAGCACGCCTCATCAATGAGGTCGATGGCCTTATCCGGCAGGAAGCGGTCCGTGATATACCGCTCGGACAGCACCACCGCCTGCCGCAGAATGCCATCGGACATTTTCACGCCGTGATACTGCTCATAGTTGGGCGCCAGCCCCTTCAGGATCTGAATAGAATCCTCGATCGAAGGCTCATTGACCGTGACAGGCTGGAAGCGGCGCTCCAGCGCGCTGTCCTTTTCAATCGACTTGCGGTACTCATTGAAGGTGGTGGCGCCGATCACCTGAATCTCTCCCCGGCTCAAAGCGGGCTTCAGAATGTTCGCGGCATTCATGCTGCCCTCCGCATCACCGGCCCCGGCAATATTATGGACTTCATCGATCATCAAAATGATATTGCCCAGCCGCTTGACCTCGTCGATCAATCCCTTCATGCGGCTTTCAAACTGGCCGCGGAACTGCGTGCCGGCCACCAGCGCAGTCAGATCCAGCAGATAGACCTCCTTGTCCCGCAGCTTAAAGGGCACATTTCCCTCCACGATCCGCTGCGCCAGACCCTCGGCAATGGCTGTCTTGCCAACGCCGGGTTCGCCGATCAGACAGGGGTTGTTTTTCTGGCGGCGGTTGAGGATCTGCACCACCCGCTCGATTTCCTGCGTACGGCCGATCACCGGATCCAGCTTGCCGTCCTTGGCCTTCTGGGACAAAGAGATGCAGTAGCTCTCCAAGTACTTCCGCTTGCCGTTTTTCGCTTCCTTCTTCTCTCTGCGGTCTCCGCGGGATGCGCCGCCCTCCTCCGGGCTTTCGCTTCTGGAAACGTCGCCGCCGGAAAACAGCCGGTTCAGGAAGGGGAAGGTCGCGGTTTTTCCCTCTTCCTCCTCATCGCCTGCTTCATCACCGCCGGGCAGATCCTCGATATTCTCCACGCCGGTCATGGCCTGCATCATCTCCTGACTGAGTGTCTCCAGATCCTCATCGGAAATGCCCATGCGCTTCATCATGTCATCTACCTGAGGCAAGCCCAGTTCTTTGGCGCATTTCAGGCACAGGCCTTCGTTGATGGTCCGCTCTCCGTCCATTTTAGAAATGAACACAACGGCTACATTTTTTTTACATCTTGAACAAAGTGTTGGCTGCATGTGATACCTCCATCATTCATGAAGAAACGACAACAGGCTCAAAGGCGTGTTGTTCGTAAAG